>WTHX01000129.1 GCA_011522975.1 Alphaproteobacteria bacterium
CTTTGGTGGACCAAATGGGGCTAACAGGCACCGCCGCCCAAGAAAAGAAAACCAACACGGTTGAAACTTACGAAGGTCAGGTTGAAACGCTTTACAATGATTACTTCCGTTTGCGGAATGTTGCGACAAACAGCGATAATGAGACCACTTGGGATGTTTATGACCCGAACTTTACCTATACGGCAACGGCTGCTGAACGGTCAGCGATGAATGACAATGCCACGCGCATTTCACAATTCGAGGCCAGCCAGCAGACCACCTATCAGTCAGGTTTTGAAAAGTTTGGTGACCCTGAAACCTATGATGATAATTTCTCATACACCGCAACCGATGAAGAAGTGGCCAGCATCACCAATGGCTTTGAATGGACAGATGATCAGCTGAATAACAAGATCCCGGTCATTGAGTTTAAAGAAGTCGCTGATACAACGCTGGCGATCGAAAGCACCAATGTTTCAGGCAACACCATCACCATCAATGTTGATAATGGTTCTGTCGGGCAACTGACCCATAACTTCACCGTTGATCTGTTCTCAGAGGGCAATGCTGATCACGATATTGATAATTTGGATAACACCACCCGCTTGGCCATGGCAGCGGCGGAAAGTGAAGACGCCACTTATGATAATGAAACTGGCGTCATGACCATTTCCATGTATGAAGATTTTGACGTCAAAGCGACAGGCAATGTTAATGTCAGCGCGCAAGATGTGATCTATTTAGGGTCAGAATCCAATACATTAATTGAACGTGCTGATGCGGGCGGTGATGTTCGGATTAAGATGGATGGCAATATGCTCAATGGCCGAAGCGATAACGCAACGGTTGTTTCTGGTGCCAATATCCTGCTTGAATCAGGCAAAGGTCGGATTGGGGCTTCAGATAAGCGCTTTATCGTCGATGTCGATAATGGCTCTACCCTGTCAGGGCGGTCACGTGATGGCATCTACATTGGTGAAGCCACAGGCGATGTCAATGTCGGGTCATTCTATTCATTAGCGGCGATTGATTTGGTGAGCCCTGGCGGGATCTATGATAACGCGCTGGATACGATTACTGATATCAAAGGCCAAGACGTCACGCTGACCGCAGAAAATGCCATTGGCCAAGAGCCTGCTGATGGCGACAGTGATGCCGTTAAAAAGAACAAAGCCTTGGATGTCGCCACCATCAATGATGACAATTCAACATTTACGATTTCAAGCAATACTGATGGTGCTTGGCTCTATACAGATTTTGGGCAGCCAATGCGCTTAACCGGGGCTGATCTTGATGGTGATTTGGATATGGCGGTGGCATCTGGCCTTAAGGTTGTTGGCTCACTTGATACCAATGGCGGGACCGTCACTTTGCGGTCATTTGAAAGCCTGAACCTTGAAGGCATCGGCGGTGTTGATACCAATGGCGCGGTTTTGAACCTGTCTTCAGGGGATAATATGCAATTGTCTGGAACCATCTCAACAGGGGGTGGGGATATTATGGCGACCGTTGGTGATAACTTCACAACGGCAGAAAATACCAGCCTTTCAACATCTGGGGGTAATCTGGAAATCAACGCCGATGCCTTGGCTGATAGTTTGGATTATCAGAACGTCACGATTGGTGATGGCTCGGTCATTGATCTGGATAACGGCACATTGCTGATTGAAGCATCTGATACTGTTACTTTAACGGGGATTGTCACCACCAATAACAGCGATGATGCGGTGGTTATCCGCGCCACATCAATCCAAGATGGTGGTGATAGCAATGCTGATATCACCTTGAATGGCAATGGTAATATCACGCTGAAGACCCATAGTTATGCCAACCTCAACCGCATTGATTATAATGGCAGTGAAGAGCTGAATATCAGTGTGAACGGTAAGAATGATGGTGCGCGTGCGGTCGCTACCATGCTAGGGATTGAAGCCGAAGCAGGGATTAACGTCACCAATCTTTCCGTCAATTCAGGGGCGATCCAATCGCCAATAGACAGCGTCTTTAATGTGGTCAATGGCCGTATTCGTGACAGCCTGTTTATCACCATTGATGGATTTGATGCACGCGTTGGCCGCTTGCCGGATAATATGCTTGAACCTGACCGCTGGTTAAGCGCAGGCGCAAGCGCAGGCTTCTTTGACAATGGTGCGTTGACATCAGGTGTTAGAGATGAAGATTATCGTTGTACAGGCTTACCGTCCTTTATTACCAATGCCAATGCTGTGCTTGATTTTAATTTCAGTTACAACAACCCTGTGGTGAATTGTTCTGGTGTCTTGACCTATTATCGACTGCCGTTTGTCTTGTCATCGCCAGTTGAAACATCAGAACAAGTGTTGGATAGCCAATTGGCAGGCTTGATCTCAACCTCATTGATCAACCTGCGGACAATCAATCAGCAGGATTTGATTGATCAATCGGCGCTAATTCTTGAAACACCAAATGTGGCGCGTGACGCTGTTGAATCTGAACGTAAACAGACCGAAGCCATCCAACAGGCACAAGCCTCAAGTGATGCGTTTATTGGGGGTTTCCGTACACGTTCTCAAGGTCTGTTCGGCGCAATTAATATTGGTGGCGAAGGGTTTATCGTTCCAGTGGCCATTGATCAAAATATCGATGAAACAGCCCCTGAAGAAGACCAAGCCCAAGAAGAAACAACCCCGCCATTGGCCAATAATAACAGCGTCAATGATGATACGTTGAATGATGATGAGGCGAATAACTCAGCGACAGAAGCCGCCAATGACAACGATGCCGATCTTACCATCGGCCCATTATCACTGCTGAATAACTAATATTTTTGAAATTTAAGAGGCGCGTCGGCGGCGGGGTCGTCCTGCGTCATCATCGAACAAATCAGCCAATTGCGTTGTCACCGCACCACCCAATTGTTCAACATCGGTGATCGTGACAGCGCGCTGATAATAGCGGGTGACGTCATGGCCAATTCCGATGGCCAGCAATTCAACAGGGGATTTGTTTTCGATCAAATCGATCACTGCCCTTAAATGCTGTTCCAAATAATTGCCCTGATTGACCGATAGGGTGGAATCATCCACCGGCGCGCCATCAGAAATGACCATCAAGATGCGGCGATCTTCACGCCGTGCCAACAACCGGTTATGCGCCCAGATCAGGGCTTCGCCATCAATATTTTCTTTCAATAGACCTTCACGCAACATCAACCCAAGGGATTTACGCGCCCGCCGCATAGGGGCATCAGCAGGTTTATAGATGATATGCCGTAAATCGTTCAGGCGGCCGGGGAAAGTTGGTTTGCCCGCCTGTTGCCATAACTCACGGGATTGCCCGCCTTTCCATGCTTTGGTCGTAAAGCCAAGAATTTCAACTTTAACACCGCAACGTTCAAGGGTGCGTGCCAGAATATCAGCCGTCACCGCAGCAATGGTAATCGGCCGGCCACGCATTGACCCTGAATTATCAATCAACAGCGTCACGACGGTGTCACGGAAGCGAATATCACTTTCCATTTTAAAGGACAGCGGATGCGAAGGCTGGGTGACGACCCGCGATAATTTACCCGCATCAAGCAGACCTTCTTCCAAGTCAAAATTCCAACTGCGATTTTGATGCGCCATCAATTTTCGCTGAAGACGGTTGGCCAATTTGCCAATAACACTGTTCAAATTATCCAGATGCTTATCCAGTAAAGACCGCAAGCGGGTTAATTCTTCAGGGTCGCATAATTCATGCGCCATGGTGACTTCATCAAATTCTTCGGTAAAGATTTTGTATAATTCACCTTTGGCGTTGCTTAATTCATCGGCTTCAGCACTTTCACCAGCAGGGTTTTCACCTTCTGCTAGGGCTTCATCGCCATCTTCACCATCATCATCACGGTCACCTTCCGCGGCTTCCATGGTTTCAGTCTCGGCGTCTTGGTCCATGGATTCAGATTCGCCATCATCACTGTCCCCTTGGGGCGATTGCGATTGGTCTTCATCCTGTCCATCTTGGCTGGCGGATTCATCATTTTCAGATTCGTCTTCACCATCTTCAGGTTCAGCCGGGTCACCAAGGTCAGTTTCCAGCGCACCAATCAGGCGGCGGGCAATTTCAGCATAGGTTTCTTGATTGTCCGTATTGGTTTTGAGGGATTCGATCAGGTCACCAGCGCGGTTTTCGATCCAAGGCCGCCAGAGATCAACCGTCATGGCAACATTGGCTGGCGGTTTTTCCCCTGTCAGGCTTTCGCGCACCAAAAGACCCGCGACATCAGCGATCGCTGTATGATCACCTTCGGCGTCTGCTTCGCCTTTAACAGAACTGGGCGGAGCAATGTTTTGGGTCAGGTATTTGGCTTCGATCTGTTTGCGGATATTGCTGGCCACCCCAGGCATGCCGCGACTGCCCACGGCCTCGACACGGGCGCGTTCAACCGCATCAAAAATGGTCCGTGCCAGTGATGCTTGCGGGGCCATTTTATTGTGGATTTTATCACTGTGATGGGCAATCCAGACCGCTGCACTATCAGCGGCACCGCGGATTTTCGCCTCACCACCTTCTTGGCTGGCGCCTGAAAAGGTGTTGTTGCGCGTTGGTGTCGGCAGTCGGACTTCAGTTGGGGTGATGACCGTTCCTGTGCCAGTGTAGCGCACATCATGTTGCGAGCCACCCGCCATCGCCCGCAAACAGGCAGCGGTTGAACGCAGGAAAGTATCATCATCTTGACCAGACATGCCGATCCTCAAATTAGGGTTATGGGACGTGATTAATTGGCCGCAACCGTAAAGACGCTATCGCCTAAATCTTCATCAAAACAGCGCTGATAATATTCCGCCACCACAGGGCGTTCCATTTCATCACATTTATTGAGGAAAGATAGGCGGAAGCCCAATTTAACATCACCCAAGATTTCAGCATTTTCCATCCATGTAATAACCGTACGCGGCGACATAACGGTTGAAATATCACCCGCGATAAACCCTTTACGCGTCAGATCAGCAAGGCGGATCATGCTGTCGATCAACTCAGGGGTGATGGTTTTGCTGCCTTCTTTCATCTTGCCGCTGACGATCGACATTTCAACATCATGGGGCAGATAATTAAGGGTTGAGACAATTGACCAACGGTCCATCTGGCCTTGGTTGATCTGCTGAGTGCCGTGGTAGAGGCCTGTTGTATCGCCAAGACCAACCGTGTTAGCCGTTGCAAATAGGCGGAAATTCGGGTTCGGGCGGATAACGCGATTGGTATCAAGCAATGTCAATTTGCCTTCAACTTCCAAGACTCGCTGGATCACAAACATCACGTCTGCGCGGCCCGCGTCATATTCATCAAAGACCAATGCAACAGGGTTTTGCAACGCCCATGGCAAAATGCCTTCACGGAATTCAGTGACCTGCTTGCCATCGCGCAACACGATTGAATCTTTACCCACCAAATCAATACGGCTGATATGGCTGTCAAGATTGACCCTAATACAAGGCCAGTTCAAACGGGCGGCGACCTGTTCAATATGGGTGGATTTCCCAGTGCCGTGATAACCTTGGATCATGACCCGGCGGTTATAAGCAAACCCGGCCAGGATCGCCAACGTGGTATCACGATCAAAAACATAGGTTTCATCTAGATCAGGCACATATTCAGATGGTGTTGAAAAGGCTGGAATTTCCATATCAACATCGATCTTGAACACATCGCGTGCATTGACGGTAATATCGGGCGCCGCAAGGCTATGCGCAGGGCGCCGTTCTGAAGTGTTGCCGTCTTGATTTGGGGATGAATCTGCCACTGACATTTGTAATCCTTTTGTTAATCTAAACCTGTGATAAATCAGGGTTGCGCTTCACGCAAAATGTTTTTTCAAAATACTATAGGCCCAGTTGATTGTTTTAAGCCTGTCTTCCGCCTCGCGGGAGCCACCATTGGCATCAGGGTGATGAGTTTTTGCCAAGTCTTTATAGCGTTTTTTCACCTTATCTTCATCATTGCAAGGGGTAAGTCCAAAAACAGACCACGCCTTGCGTTGATCGGCTGACAATTTAGGCGCATCCGTAGATTGGCCATTGTCATTGTTGCCGCCGAAAACCCCCAAAGGGTCATCAAATTGCGCCTGCCATGGCCGCGCCCCTGACGTTTTTGTCGAGGTGCCAAATTTCCATGATGGCCGTTCCCATGTTGTTGAATCCCGAATGGCGTCTTCCATGCCGGTTTCGTCCATACCTTCAAAGTAATTCCATGATTTATTGTATTCACGGACATGGTCAAGGCAGAACCAAATATAATCACGGACATTATGGTTTGATCGTGGGGCTTTATAAGCGCCTTCTTCAGTGCATCCATCTTTCGCGCAGACACGGGTCTCTGGCGCTTGATTCTGGCGCCATGACTTCATATCAGGGATGTTAACGGTCTGCTTTTTCATAACTCTACTATAAACTTAGATCTATTTCTGCACAGGGTTTTAACAGTAAAATTTTGTTGATTTCAAATTTCTTTGACCTTGGGGGATTTTGCCGCAACACTAGGGAAAATACCTGACCGCAACAAGACTTTAAATTAGAGTGTTCATCAATAATGGCAAGACAAGATCGCATCACAAGTTTGCTTCAATCGGCTTTATCGCCGTCATTTCTGGCGGTGCGCGATGTTTCTCATCAGCACCATGGCCATGCCGGTTGGCGCGAAGGCGGCGAAACCCATTTTGAGGTTGATATCGCCAGCAGTCTTTTCGACGGCCAAACACGAGTTGCCGCCCATCGCATGGTTAATGATGCGCTTGCCGAAGAACTGAATACGGGGCTCCACGCCCTTCAGATTAAAATCATCAAAAATTGATCATAAAAATTAAGATCGGGGTGTTTTTTGGCGTTCATACCCAAGCGCCAAGCCGGCATCTGGATCCAGCGCATGGCCGATACAACTATCGGCAAGGCTGCTGGTATCATTGGCTTTGGTGTCTTCAACGCCAGCGGCGCGGTTTTGCCGGGCCTGTTCACCATAAAGCGATTGGATGGCAACAGTAGCAACAGGCCCCATCAATTCAGTGATGTGGGTACAACCTGCGATCCCGCCGATGGCATGGCGTGTTTTATTACGCCAACCTGGGCCAATCTTAAGCCCGATCAAATTGCTAAACCCAATGGTTGCAGACGGGCAAATCGCATAGGGGGCTGAAATGGTTTCTGCTTCGGCTTCCATAATCTCTAGGTCTTGGTTCACTGCGATCCTGATTTTCATATGGTGCAGGGCTTCATTGGCTTTGATAATTCCCCGTTCACGATTGGGGAAATCATAGGTTTTGATGTCTTTAATCTCACCTTCAACATCAATCAGACCATCGCTGCGGGCATAGCCATCAAGGGTGATGGTGCGGGTATGGATTTTCTCACGGGTAATTTGGTCTGTCATTTCAGGCTCCATTAATCAGATTTGGCATCGCTTGATGGTTCATGCCAGACTCTGATGCGATCGAGTTTATTTCGGGTGCGCCGCAACACCCTAAAGCGGGTTGAATGAAACCGATATTCTTGGCCAGGTTCGGGGATGATGCGGGTTTCATGGATCACCAATCCGGCGATGGTGGCGGCATCATCATCAGGCAACTCCCAGCCCAAAGCACGGTTTAAGTCACGGATGGTGACATTGCCATCCACGATATAAGAGCCATCAGGTTCTTGGCTGAGTCCTGTGATAATAATGTCATGTTCATCATCAATATCGCCGACGATTTCTTCTAAGATATCTTCCAGCGTAACGATCCCTTGGAAGTCACCATATTCATCCACAACAAGGGCAAAATGTTCACGCCGAGAACGGAAGGCTTGCAATTGATCCCGCAACAACGTGGTTTCAGGCACAAAATAAGGTTCTGTTGCAGTGTCGATAATATTGAACTCTTTATCGGCATTATTGTGATCCAAGCCCCTCAATAAGGCTTTGACGTGCAAAACGCCGATAATATCATCAGGCTTGCCTGAAAAAACAGGATGGCGGGTATAGGGTGAATCCATAATTTGCCGCAAGATTTTTTCAGCCGATTGATCAGCATTGATCATTTCTACTGACCCGCGGTGGGTCATAACTTCTTCGACCGTCACTTCGCCCAAATCAAGCACGCTGGACAGCATGGCCGATTGTTCACGGGTTTCAGCATCCAAAGTATTGGCGCCATGCAATTCAATCATGCCGCGCAATTCTTCTTCTCTTGCATCTTCATCATGGGCCGCAGGTTTGATGATCATCCGCACCAAATGATGCAGACCCCATGTCAAAGGCGTCAATAAAAACACAATCACGCGGA
The DNA here is from genome assembly GCA_011522975.1 of Alphaproteobacteria bacterium. Lineage (GTDB taxonomy): Bacteria > Pseudomonadota > Alphaproteobacteria > Puniceispirillales > UBA1172 > JAGWAQ01. The sequence continues at coordinate 8,252 of WTHX01000129.1, forward strand.
TTGGTTTGGCGACACGCAAGGCCATGCGATCAGCATGGTTGAACGCATAGGTTTTGGGCAGAACTTCAGCAAAAATAACCAATAATACGGTCATCGCCACAGAGGCCAATAACACCCCGCCTTCAGCAAAAAGCGTGATGGCAGCCGATGTCGCCAATGATGTTGAGACAACATTCACAAGGTTGTTGCCGATCAATAATGTTGAGATCAATTTGTCTTTATTGGACAGCAGTTTTTCAACGGCTTGGGCGTTTTTCTCCCCCCGCCGTGACAGCGCCCGCATGCGGGCTTCCGATGCCGCGGTCAGCCCTGTTTCCGACCCTGAAAAAAACGCAGACCCAATCAACAAAGCGACAATAGATAAAACAAGCAGCACAACCCCTAGAGTCATTGGCCAAGGCTCTCACTGTTGTTTTGACTGATGACATCAAGGGCAAGGGCAGGATCAACGGTTTTATCAACCCGCGCATCACCAATGCCATGGGGGATGATAAAAACAATATTCCCGCTGGTGACTTTTTTGTCTTTCTGCATATGCGCCATCAGGCGTTTTGCATCAGCCTCACCCAATTTATTCGATAGCATAGAACGCTGTGTCGGCAATCCAGCACGCGACAAATGGCGGCTTACAGCGGTCAGGTCATCATCACTGGCCACCCCCAATTTTTGCGCCAAACGAAAGGCATCAACCATGCCAGCGGCAACGGCTTCACCATGCAGAACAGAGCCATCATAACCTGCTTCGGCTTCATAGGCATGGCCAAAGGTATGGCCGAGATTTAACAAGGCCCGCTTGCCGCTTTCACGTTCATCCTCGGCAACAATTTGCGCTTTGGCCCGGCAACAGGTGGCAACACATTCCACCAAGGCCTGATCATCAAGCGATAAAACGGCTTCTTGGCAGTCTTCCAGCCAGGCGAAAAACTCAGCATCACCCAATAGGCCATATTTGACCACTTCGGCATAACCTGCCCGCAACTCACGCATGGGCAGGGTTTTCAGCACATCAAGATCAGCCAAAACCGCCAGCGGTTGATGAAACGCCCCGATCAGGTTTTTGCCTGCTTTGGCATTAATGCCTGTTTTACCGCCAACAGAACTGTCAACTTGCGCCAATAGTGTTGTGGGGATCTGGATAAAATCAACACCGCGCAACAGGCTGGCGGCAACAAACCCCACCAGATCGCCAATAACGCCGCCGCCAAAAGCCACCAGCATAACTTTGCGGTCAATATTTAAAGCCAAGACATCTTCCATGACTTGCCCATAACAAGTGATGGATTTCGATGCTTCGCCGCCATCAATCGTGATGGTATCAACTTTTTGTGCGGTTCGGCCCAAGGCTTCAGTCAGAATTGGTAAATGTTGGCCTGCCACCGCCCGATCAGCGATAACAACGATATGGCGGTCTTTAATCGCGTCAGCCAGAAGCCCATCGGCTTGGTGTAATAATCCTGGGCCAATGTGGATCGGGTAACGCCGCTCGCCAAGGTCAACATCAACGCATTGATAAGGAGCGTCAGCAGAAAATGTGTTTTGGTCTGTCATGTCAGTCTATATTAAGTGGTCTTCCCATTTGGTGAAGACGTTGTGATATAAGAAGTGATAGTTTTTTTAACTTTTTCAATAGCCTTTGCCAGACTAAGCCCATCGGTATCAATCACCAATTCGGCTTCTTGATACAAAGGATACCGTTCTTTTGCCAATTGCTGCAAGACTTTGACCGGGTCTTTACCCCGCAACAATGGGCGGGAGTCGGTATTTGAAATACGCTCTGCCAAGGTTTCTGGGTTTGCTTTAAGCCATATGCTCAACCCAGATTGATTGATGATTGCGCGTGTTTTTTCCTGCATATAGGCGCCGCCGCCAGTTGAAATAACAGCAGGTTTGCCTTTCAGCAATTTGCTGATTTCACGGGCTTCGATTTCACGGAATTTTTCTTCACCATAAAGATCAAAAATGGCGGCAATGCTCATGCCGGCGATGTTTTCAATCTCAGTATCTGTATCGATAAACTCAATATCAAAATCGATACTAATCTGCCGTCCTATTTTTGATTTGCCTGCCCCCATTAATCCGACAAGCACAATGGGTCGTTTTAAAGAAGGCGTGGGAATAATCTCTTGGGATTGTGTCATCAGTTTAAACAACCATCATGGTCATCAGCAAAAAAAGCCGTTAAATAGATTGAGTTTGCTGGAAAACCTGCCCTAATACCGTCATAATGTTTCATCATATTAGGCATCTTATTATTTCTGGGCTGTTTCGGCAATGTCAGATCAGCAGTGATTTTTGGTTTTGGGGTAAGGGTTTGATCCATGCAAATGAATAAACAGGCAAAAGTGAAGCCAATGATGGGCAAAAGCCTTCTGCAAAAACATTTTCTGGCTTTGACCATGTTGACCAGCGTTGCGTTCGCCAGTGATGCCATGGCGCGATCCGACAGTATTTTAACGGTGGTCACCCCCAACGATACCCCCAGCGATACAGTCGCCAAATCAGATAACAATTCTCCTGATCAAAACCAATCCGAACAAGGTTCAGCCCCGCTCGATCTGACCAACTTGCTGAAACCAGAAGATGCGGATAATACGTCCAATGACGTTGTTTTGGAAATCGCTGATAATGCCACTGAATTGGCGGCGGATACTGAACCCCCTGTTACAGCCCCCGAAACAGCAAAACCAACAATCAGCCTGAAACGCAAAGACCCGTCATCCATCCGTTTGGCGGCGGTGGGGATTGATCGTGATGCCCTAGATGGCCTCGACAGTTTGATGTGGCAGGGCAGTGATGCCGAAACGATTTTGGCATTGCGTCAAGCCTTGGCTGATAGCACCCCGCCATCATCATTGACCGCTGTTTTGCATCATCTTGATGTCGCAAGGGTGCCGCCACCAGATGGCTTCGTTGATCAGGCATCACCATTGATCGCGGCAAGGCTAAACGCCCTTGTCCGCCGTGGTGCATCCGATGATCTGGCTGTGTTGATTGAACAATTGCCCCAAGAAGACCAATGGAGCGATTGGCATCAATGGCTGGCGGTTCATAATCTGCTGACCCGCAATGATGCGGCGGCCTGCACCGCAGCCCAAGATCAGGTTCAGCAAACCCTTGACCCGTTGTGGCATCAGATTAACACCTTCTGTGCAGTCGTGGCAGGGCAGGCGGACCAAGCCATTTTTGCTCTCGATATCTTGAGCGATAGCGGGCTTTCCACCCCGAATTTTGATCAATTGATGCGCCAATTAATCGGCCAAGGCCAAGCGGGGGATTTAGACCTTACTAATATCTCTGGCATTGATCTTGTCTTGATGGATAGCGCGCGAATCACGATTGATCCCATGAGTTTAGCCAATCTGCACCAAGGCCATGCGGATAGCGTTTTATCCCTGCGCTACCTGAGCGATGAAAGCCTGCGGTTGATGACCGCTCGTCATTTCAACCATGATGATATGATGGCGCTGAAAACATCCTGGGCGTTATTGCCGATTAAATCGGTCTCCTCAGCCGAAGCCTTAACACGGTTTTCTATCAGTGGTGATGCGGATGAAATTGCCATGGCACGGCTTGACGCTTGGCAAGCGATTGCGGCTGAAAAAGATGATCGCACCGCCGCCCAATTGGCCTATGAAGCCATGATGATTGATTACAAATATGCAGGCATCAAAGGCTTTGCCCTATGGTTGCCGATTGTCGAACGCGGCGCCAATAACCTTGATTTAGAAGATAAAATTGGCCCTGTTCTGGGGTTCTCACCTGAATCGTCACGGTTGGTGATGTCGGATGAAGCCATGGCATGGCATGAGCTTTTAACCTTTGGCCGTAAGCCAACGCGGGTTGAAACCTTGCAATTAACCGCTGGTTTTGATGGCCTGCCTTTGTTGGATGCCATCAATGTCCCTGTTGAAAAAATCGACTGGATGGTGGTTCAGCCAAACACCCCGCCGCTTGCCGCTTCTGCCGCTGGCGACAGCCTGCCTTATCAAGGGTTGATGCAATTAAGCGCCAGCGCCAATCAAGGCTTGAAGGCAGAAACATTAATGCGGGCGGCGTTGTTGCTGGATGGTGTTGATCTGGCAAGTTTGAGCCGTGATGATGCGGCTAAAGTGGTCACGGCCTTGCATCAAGTCGGGCTGAAAGATACCGCCCGTGCCTTGTCGCGGGATATTCTGGTGTCATGGGCGGCGGCACGGCATTTCGGCCCCATCGCCCCATCCGCCACTACGACTGAGAGCGCGTCTTCATCATGACCCCCATCGGGCAGCAGGCCAAACGCCAGCATAAGGCATCCGCGCTGTCCCCTGATGATCGCCGTTTGATCACGTCTTTTCTGGATGCCATGCGGGCTGAAAAAGGCTTGGCGGCGAACACCATTGCCGCCTATGACCGTGATTTAACCTCTGCTGGTTTGGCTCTGCCTTCTCAAAAAACGCTGATGCACGCCAGCGCAAATGACCTCCGCCATGTGTTAAAAATCTGGTCCGTTGATTTGACGGCAAAAACAGTGGCCAGAAAATTAAGCGCGCTCAGGCAATTTATGATCTTTCTGGTGGCGGAAGGCATCCGTGATGATGACCCGTCGCAATATCTGGATGCGCCAAAACAGCCGAAATCCTTGCCCAAAAGTCTGGATGAAAGCGAAGTGACAGCATTGATCACAACCGCATCCCAAGACCAAACCCCCCAAGGGTTGATGCTGATGGCGATGTTGGAATTGCTTTATGGCGCGGGCTTGCGCGTGTCTGAAATGACGCAATTGGAAGCGGCGGTGTTTAATCGCCGCAATGACCATATCACCATCCGCGGCAAGGGCGGCAAAGATCGGGTGGTGATGCTGACAAACGCGGCGCTTGATGCGGTGGAATCCTGGCTTAAAACCCGAGATGGCAATCCTGATGCGGTGACGTCACGGTATTTATTTCCCAGTCCCAAGACCAATGACCCCAAATCTCCGGATCAACCCATCAATAGGGTTGAGGTTTATGGCTTGATCCGCCAATTGGGGGTTCATGCGGGGGTTGGCGCGGTGACGCCCCATATGTTGCGGCATAGTTTTGCCACCCATATGCTTAATCGCGGGGCAGATTTAAGGTCGCTTCAGGTGTTATTGGGTCATGCCGATATCTCAACCACAGAAATTTACACCAAAACCCGCGATGATCGGCTTTCAGGGCTGGTCCATGACACCCACCCGCTTGCCCGCAGCAGTGATGTTGATGTATAAAGATTGAAGAAAGGGTTTCCCATGCGTCATTTTCTTGATTTTGAAAAACCAATCGCTGTTCTTGAAGGCAAGATTGAAGAATTGCGCCATATGTCATCGGATGTTGATATCAATATTGCCGATGAAGTCAGTCGCTTGCAGGAGCGTATGACTCGTGAGATCAAATCAACCTACGCCAAATTAGGCCCATGGGATAAGGTTCAGGTGGCGCGTCACCCTGACCGCCCGAAAACAGAAATGATCGTCAACCAATTGATTGATGATTTCACCCCCCTTAGTGGCGACCGTAATTTTAAAGAAGACCATGCCGTCATCGGCGGTCTTGGCCGCTTTAAAGGTCAGCCTGTTGTCATTATGGGCACGGAAAAAGGCGGCAATACCGAAGACCGGATCAAGCGTAATTTTGGCATGGCGCGCCCCGAAGGGTATCGTAAAGCCCGCCGTTTGATGGAATTGGCGGAACGGTTTGGCCTGCCTGTCATCACGATTGTTGATACAGCAGGGGCTTACCCTGGGCGCGGTGCAGAAGAACGTGGCCAGGCCGAGGCCATCGCAAGGTCAATCGAAACCTGTTTGAACCTGACATCGCCCATTATTTCTGCCGTTGTCGGTGAGGGCGGGTCAGGCGGCGCCATCGCATTGGCGACTGGCAATCGCGTGATCATGTATGAACATGCGGTATATTCGGTGATTTCACCCGAAGGTTGCGCCTCCATCCTCTGGCGCAGCGCGGATCACGCGCGTGATGCGGCGGAAGCCTTGCGCTTGACCGCCCAAGATATGATCAAACTTGGTGTGATTGACGAAATTGTTGATGAACCGCTTGGCGCGGCGCATCGCGACCCGCAAAAGGCGATTGCTGACCTTGGGGATGCGATTGACCGTCAATTGTCCAGCCTTTCATCGCTTTCAGGTGATGCATTGGTGGCGGACCGCCATGAAAAATACATCGCCCTTGGTGAAAAAGGCCTTGGTTAAGGCTTTTGTCAAAAGCCAAATTGAACATTTCCTGTTTAATGGTAGGGGTTAACAAACCCGTGCAACGGTGCTGACGGATATTTCTCTTGCATCGGCGAGTTTTAAACAGCGTGCCGCTGAAGACAGGCTAGCACCTGTTGTCAGCACATCATCAATGATCAAAATATGTTTGCCTTTAACCCGATGCCTTTGGTCTGTCGGGACTTGAAAAGCCCCACGCATGGCGGAAATCCGCTGGGCTTTGGATTTCTTCCCTTGAGGCGGGGTGGCTTTCTTACGGATTAGAATCCTTGTGTCCATCATTCTACCACCACCATGCAAGGCTAGAATTTGGCGGGTTAACTCCGCTGATTGGTTAAACCGCCTTTTGAAAAATCGACTGCGGTGCAACGGCAGGGGAAGGATAAAGTCAGCCGCCTCAATCAAGGGAATGGTTTTTGGCGCCATGATCCGCGCCAAGACAGGGGCGATATCCTGCCGGTCGCCATGTTTCAACGCCAAAATCATGCGGCGGGTAGGGTCTGCATAAACCAAGGCTGAAACCGCGTGATCAAAGTCAGGCGGATCCATCAGGCATTGGCCACAAACATGACCGTTCAAAACATCAATCATGGGGATGTCAAAAGGCAGGCCGCATTGCCCGCACGCTTGTGATGAAATAAGTTTCAAATCAATCCAGCAATTTGAACATAACCCACGATCCGCCACTTCAGCATCACAGGCAGGGCAAAGATGCGGGGCGATCAATTGTTCCGCCATTTTAAAGGCAAGTTTAAGCATAGGTTTATTCGTGTCTTTGGCCGTACAAGATTATTGAGTTTTGGATATATTGGCATAGAAAGATTAAAGATTAATGAATCTCAAAACGGATATGCTAAAAATAGCCTTGCCTTTTAACCTTCAATCGCCATGCTGTGCCCATGACAGATTTGCCTTCACAATCGCCTCAATCATTAATTGATGATGCGGCGTATATTTTGC
>WTHX01000150.1 GCA_011522975.1 Alphaproteobacteria bacterium
GGTGACCAAAGAACCAGAACAAATGCAGGAACAAGATCGGGTCACCACCTTCGGCGGCAACAAAGAAGGCTGTGTCAAAGTTACGGTCGGTCAACAGCATGGTGATCGCACCCGCCAGAACAGGAACCGCCAACAACAGCAAGAACGCGGTCACAAGCATCGCCCATGCAAACAAAGGCATCTTATGCAAAGTCATGCCCGGGGTCCGCATGTTGAGAATCGTGGTGATGAAATTCGCCGCACCAAGGATGGAGGAGACACCCGCCAAGTGCAGTGAGAAAATCGCCAGATCCATGGACATCCCCGGCGTGCCTTCTTTACCAGAAAGCGGCGGGTAAATTGTCCAACCAACACCAGCCCCGCCATCAGCAACAGCCGATAACAGCAGCAGGATAAATGCCGGCGGCAACAACCAGAATGAAATGTTATTCATCCGCGGGAAAGCCATATCCGGAGCACCGATCATAATCGGCACAAACCAGTTGCCAAAACCGCCAATAAGGCCTGGCATCACCACAAAGAAGACCATGATCAAACCATGGGCAGTGGTGAAGACGTTCCAAACATGGCCATCTTCCATGTACTGAACGCCTGGTTCCATCAATTCCATACGCATGTAAATAGACAGACCGCCGCCAATAAAGGCCGCGAGAATGGCAAAGATCAGATACATGGTGCCAATGTCTTTGTGGTTGGTGGAATAAAGCCACCGCTTCACAAAGCCGCTTGGGGCCCCATGATCATGATGTTCGGTTGTTGTCGCACTCATAGAATCGCTCCTCACTTAAAAGTCTATTGTGCTTGCGCCAGTTGAATGGTCTTTGGACGTTCAACTGTTGCAAATTCTTCACGGGCTTCTTCAACCCATGCTTTATAATCTTCAGCCGAAACCGCTTTGATCACGATTGGCATATACGAATGGTTCACACCGCAAATCTGGTTGCACTGACCGTAATAGGTCTTCTCACCCATTGGGATATCGATCCATGCTTCATTGGTGCGACCGGCAACGGTATAAATCTGAACCGCCAGCGCTGGCATGAAGAATGAATGCATCACGTCATTGGCCTGAACCAAAAGTTTGATCCGTGTGCCTTCTGGCACAACCATTGGGTAATCCACATCCAGAAGACGCTTCTGGCCTTCAGTGATTTCATCTTCAGGGATCATGTAACTGTCAAACGCCAGTTCTTCTTTCGGGTATTCATAGGTCCAATACCACTGGGCGCCTGTGACTTTGACCACCATATCGGTTTCATCCGTGCGATCCATGTAATAGAGCAATTTAAAGGATGGCACCGCGATCACCACAAGGATGACAACCGGAATAACCGTCCACAACACTTCGATCACCGTATTATGGGTGGTTTTTGAAGGGTTGGGGTTTTTGCTCTCACGGAAGCGCAAGCAGGTGTAAACCAGCAGGGCCAATACAAAGAGAGAGATCAGCGTGATGATGACCAGCAACATATTGTGCAGATCAGAGGCTTTTTCAGCAATCGAACCAGCAGCAGGCTGCAAATCCATCTGCCATGGCTGAGGTTCAGCGGCATAAGCCAGACCAGTCGCAGCCAGCATCGCAAGCATGGCCACCCCTACAGATTTCGCTACAGCATAAGCCTTTGCCGTAATACGGGTCGGAAACATTCTCGAACTCCCCCTTAGAGTCTTCGCGCCATAACCGTGTGTTTATTCACGTCATGGCAAATTAACGCATATTTCAAGCAGTGTTGTTATAACACAAAGATTGAAAACCATAAGCACGGCATGGCCAAAAACCTTGCGGCAGGTGGTCGCAGTATTTTCTGTAAGGACCGAAACCCCTGCTAATCAAAGCGAAAAAATATAGGCTTAAATGACCCGTGATGGTTGAAGTCATGCCATGGCTATGCCATGTCTTTAATATAGATATTTTCTTCAATTATGATTCGGAAATCCAATTGGGTTCACAAGAGGAAAGCATGGACGCGCTCGACACAACAAATGATCTATTTTTCACCCGCACTGATTTGGATGAAGACGCTGTTCAAACCGTTGTTAGCGATGCGCTGGCTGGCAGTGATGACGGTGAATTATACCTTGAAGAACGCTATTCCGAAATGCTGGTTTTCGATGATGGCCGCATGAAGTCATCAAGTTTTGACAGCACCAGCGGCTTTGGCCTGCGCGCCATCGCAGGGGAAGCCCATGGCTATGCCCATTCCGGTGAGTTGACCTTGGATGCGTTGAAAAGAGCCGCCGCGACGGTTTCTTCCGTCACCAGCGGTTATGACGGCACCATGGCGCTGCCCCCACAAGCCGGCGGCAACCGCGCGCTTTACACCGCTGACAACCCGCTGGAAGCCACCGCTTTTGGCGATAAAGTCACGCTTTTGCAAGATATTGACGCCTATGCTCGCGCTGCTGACCCAATGGTCCGTCAGGTCAGTGTTTCGGTCGGCTCATCATGGCAGGCGATCCGCGTGATGCGGGCTGATGGCTATCAAACCGCTGATATTCGGCCTTTGGTTCGGCTGAATGTTTCGGTTGTGTTGGAAAAAGATGGCCGTATGGAATCAGGCTCAAGCGGGGCTGGCGGCCGGGTTATGCTAGACCAATGGCTTGACCCCGATGTTTGGCGCAAAGAAGTTGATGAAGCCTTGCGTGTGGCGCGGGTAAACCTTGAATCAATCCCTGCCCCTGCCGGTGAAATGGAAGTGGTTTTAGGCGCAGGCTGGCCTGGGGTCATGCTCCATGAAGCCGTTGGCCATGGGCTGGAAGGGGATTTTAACCGCAAAGGCACGTCACTGTTTTCAGGCCGTGTTGGCGAACAAGTCGCCGCCAAAGGCGTCACCGTGGTGGATGATGGCACGATGGATGATCGCCGTGGGTCTATTACCATTGATGATGAAGGCACGCCTTCAGCCCGCAATGTTCTGATCGAAGATGGCATCCTGAAAGGCTATATGCAGGATCGGCAAAACGCCCGCTTGATGGGGGTTGCGCCAACCGGCAATGGCCGCCGTGAAAGTTTCGCCCATACGCCGATGCCGCGCATGACCAATACATTCATGACCAATGGTGAGCATAGCCGTGAAGAAATCCTCTCCAGCGTCAAAAAAGGCCTTTATGCGGTGAATTTCGGTGGCGGCCAGGTGGATATCACCAGCGGTAAATTCGTCTTTTCCGCCTCTGAAGCCTATATGATCGAAGATGGCAAGATCGGCGCGCCTGTCAAAGGCGCAACTTTGATCGGCAATGGCCCTGATGCTATGGGCAAAATCACCATGGTTGGTGATGATCTGGCCTTGGATAATGGTATTGGCACTTGCGGCAAAGCCGGGCAAGGCGTGCCGGTTGGCGTTGGTCAGCCGACGTTGAAAATGGGCGGCATCACCATTGGCGGCACCGATACCGCATCTTAATTGAGGCTATTGTTTAGGGTTGGTCATTTAAGGCGTCATTAATTTTGGCGGCGCCACTCTTTTGGCCGCTGAAACACCCCACGCCAAAACCCTTGCTCCCCACGCTTGGCGGCGGCTTCTTGAGCGCGATATGTTCTGGCATATTCCGCCACGGCGAAGCCTGACCGCACCAACATATGCTGAATATCCATGCCCTTGTCATCAACCCCAGCAAAACATTGGCCCAACAGGCGTTGATAGCGGTCGCGGCCTGTGATGCGGCACCAAAGCGCGCCTTTTGCATCCAACATCCCTACCACCAGATCACGCGCCATTTTCCCACATGGCCATTCTGCGCCGTCCTTGGTCTGGCACTTTTGATTGATCTCAGGCGTATCAATCCCCAGCAATCTGATTTTATGGCCATTGGCATGGATCGTGTCGCCATCCACCACCCGCCAAGAGGTTGCGGAAATATCTTGCGGGAAATCTTGATCTGCGATTGCAAGCGAAAGGTTAAAAGCCGTGATGATGGTTAAGGTCAGGATGATACCCTGCCGAAATAATGATAAAAATAAACACCCAAACTTGAGCATCGCAACCCTCGGACAAAACATAAACGCCCAACAAAAATGGTGTCAGGCTGTTTTGTCACAACAGATGCAAAGCAAGTTTACATTTCCTGCTTATTTCCCCGAAGGGTGTTTTATTCAGCAGGCAACCCGACATGGGTTGCTCTGCATCTATTGTGACAGGTGAATATTAAAGGATTTTTGATGCAAATCAATCGCCTAGAGATGATCACTGTCGCAAATATGGTCTAGATTATTATCCTCAATATCACACTGGTTTCATGATCGGCCAGGTGGCCGGGCTGTTCGCCAAAAGAACACGCGTATGCTGAACCCCACCTATTCCCTCAGAAGGTGTTATATTCAGTAGGCAACCCGACAATGGACTGCGTGTTCTTTTGGCAAGTTAAACGCTACAGGACGGAACAGAATAAAGGAAAGGTTTAATCACCCCGCCCCAACGATATGACTTCACTTTATCGTGAAGCCTAGTTGATCATGACAGGTTAAAACCGTCTCTTAAGGTTAGGTTTTCGGAGCATTTTGGCGGGTCATAATCCCAAAGACCGAGGCCACCAGCGCCATTGAGATCACCGCGCCCACCCCAAAGGTCAATGTGCCGCCACCATATTGGTATAAAGGGCCGGCCATCATCAAGCCGCCGACTTGCCCCAAAGACCCAAAGCCTTGGACCAGCCCCAAACTGCCGCCAATTTGCCCTAATTTGGCACGTTTGCTGGCGGCTGAGGTCAAGGTTGGGTTGCTGAAGGCAAAGCCAAAACAAACAAGGCTGGTGCTGATCATGACGCTGATCACACTGGCCCCGAAAAAGGCAAAACTGCTGATCACCATCAGCATGGTCACAGCCTGGCCAAGGGCAAGGGTTGCGCTGCCCATCAAGGCGGTGCCGATATCGGTCAGCCGCCTAGACACAGGGCCGATCAACCCGCCTTGAACAATCACAATCAACACGCCGATCCACGTAAAAACCCATCCGGTGTCTCGGCTGGAATAGGCCAACTCATCTTTCAGCACCAAGACAAAAGATGCCTCGACTTGGGCAAAGGCCAGATTGAGCAAAAATGCAGCAATGGCAAATCCTGTCAGCCCCGCCGCCCTGAACCCTTGCCAGCGTTCGGCAAAAGGCAGCCGCGATACGGGCGATATGCTGGCGGTTTCTTTGACATTGATCAAGGCCAAGACAAACCCAACACCCGCCAAAATCGCCGCCAATAAAAATGGCGCGGTATGCACCGCCCCGCCAATGCCTGAAAGCAGCCCGCCCAAGGCTGGCCCTGCGACAAAGCCAAGGCCAATGAATGCCCCCAGCCGTCCCATCCAACTGGCGCGGGTGTCTTCGCTGGTGCTGTCGGTAATGATGGCTTGAATGACGCCGATATTGCCCGCCGCTAATCCGGCGATAATGCGGGCAGCGAACATCACCGTCAGGTCAGTGGTCAAGGCAAAAACCAAATGCCCAAAAGCAGAAACCAAAGTGGATATGACCAAGACACGCTTGCGGCCCAATCGATCAGACAAAGCCCCCAAAATCGGCGCGCCGACAAACATGGCGAAGGCAAAACTGGCCATCAACAACGCCATGATGGTCTCTGATCCGCCTGCTTCGTCAATCACCGCGTAAGGCAGAACAGGGATCAACGCCCCGATGCCAACAAAATTGACAAATACAATCAGCAGCAAGCCGCCCATAGCACCACCCATCACAAACTGGCCAATCACAAATTGGCCAATTAAAACTAGAATAAAAAGTCTTGGTAAACCCGGGTTAAATCACCGCCCCAATCGCCATGGTAAAGATCAAGCATATGTTCGGCTTGGGTTTTACCACTATCGGTGATGGTGCGGATTGGGTCCAAAAACCCTGTTTCATCATTGCCGGCTGAATCAAGACGGTTGCGGCGGGATAGGCCTTTAGCGGCAATCGCCACCATTTCTTTGGCCAGATCATGCATGGACCGCCCGCCAATCTGGCCTTTTAGGCCAAATTCAGCCGCTTGCATACGGGCATCAGCAACATCATCTGCGGTCAGGCCTTTGGCCAATTCTGCCGCCGCATCAAGAGCTTCAGCATCATAGAGCAAGCCTGTCCAAAGCGCGGGCAACGCGCAAATCATATGCCATGGCCCGCCATCAGCCCCGCGCATTTCGATATATTGCTTGAGCCTGACTTCAGGAAAGGCGGTGGTGATGTGATCAGCCCAATCATCCATCACCGGCATTTGCCCTTCAAAGCCAGGCAACTCACCTTTCATGAAATCGCGGAACGACAACCCAGCGACATTTTCGTAGCCTTCTTGGTCGCCATGGCCACGGTGCAGAAAATACATCGGCACATCCAAGATATAATCCACCCATTGCTCATACCCGAAACCATCATCAAAAACGCAATCGGGCACGCCGCAGCGGGCGTTATCAGTATCGGTCCAAGCCTCTGCCCTTGTTGAAAGCAACCCGCTTGACTTGCCATCACGGAAAGGCGAATTGGCAAAAATTGCGGTGGCTACAGGTTGCAAGGCAAGCGAGGTGCGGAATTTCTTCACCATATCCGCTTCCGACGCATAATCGAGATTCACCTGAATCGTTGAGGTGCGGAGCATCATATCAAGCCCCAGCGTGCCCACCTTTGGCATATGTTCCCGCATGATGCGGTAACGGCCTTTCGGCATCCATGGCACGTCTTCGCGGGTCCATAACGGGTCATACCCCAGCCCGATCATCCCTAGGCCAAGATCACCGCAGACCTTTTGCATGGCTTTCAGATGCCCGCCTGTTTCCGAACAGGTCTGATGCAGGTTTTCAAGCGGAGCGCCTGAAAGTTCAAACTGGCCACCTGGCTCTAGGGTGAGTGAGCCGCCGTGTTGATCTTTCAGCCCGATGATGGTGTCACCTTCCATAATCGGCGTGCCCGACAGATGGTCTTGCAGCCCGCGCAACAACGCACCTACGCCGTTATCTTGTTCATAAGACGGGCGTTTCAGGGTTTTGAGATCAAACAGGAATTTTTCGTGTTCCGTGCCAATCCGCCAATCATGTTCAGGGGATTGCCCTTCCTCCAACCAAGCGATCAAATCTGATTTGTCTTTGATCAGAGGGCTATTGTTATTGGCCATCAGGCGTCCTTCCAATCTCCGGCAACCCCTTGCCAGAGAGAGAGTGCAGCCAGCATCGCTGTATCTGCACGCAGTATATTTTGCCCCAGCGACACTGGAACAGCGGCTTTATGACCACGGATCATGTCACGTTCCCGAGGCGAAAACCCGCCTTCAGGCCCGATCAAAATAGCCGCTGGCCCTTTTAATGATGCGACTTGCTTGTGAAAGGCAAAACTTGCCGTGCCTGCATAATCTTCATCACAAAAGATGATATGGCATCCTTCTGGCCAGTCTTCAAGCAGGTTCTGCAAGGAAATCGGTTGATCAACAGAAGGGATGGTGGTGCGGCCTGTTTGTTCGGCGGCTTCAATGGCATTGGCGGCCATGCGATCGGTATTAACACGGCTGACTTGGGTAAAATCTGTCATCACAGGCTGAATCCGCCCCACCCCTAATTCCGTTGCTTTTTCAGCGATAAAATCTATCCGTGCTTTTTTAATAGGGGCAAAAACCAGCGTTAAATTAGGCATTGGGTCTTGGGGGCGGGTTTGTTCATGGCACGATAATTGCGCTTTCTTGCGATCCGCAACCGAAATGCTGGCGCGAAATTCGCCATCAACGCCGTTAAAAATCAAAACCTCTTGGCCTGTTTGATAACGCAAGACATTAATCAGATAATGGGATTGATCGCGATTAAGCGTCAATTCCGCCCCATTATGAAGGGCAGCATCACAATAAAGACGTTGTCGTGTTTCCAAAGCCATAGGCCATGATTACTACTCAAGGCGCATCGCTGGCAAGGTTAAACACAAGAAAACACCGAAGCCATATCATACAACATTGAAGACTTGCTATGGGATGGCCAGTGGCTTAGTCATAATCTATGACTAAAGCATCAAGCGACATCAAATCATCAGGCCTGATCAGCCGCCTGCCGCACCCTTGGCGGGGCTTGGGGCAATTGGCGCGGCTGGATCGGCCTATTGGCTGGTGGTTGTTACTCTTGCCGGGCTGGCACGCTATTTTGCTGGCGGCAATAGCAACGAACGCGCCATTTCATCAAACCCTTTACATCATGGCGCTGTTTTTGATCGGCGCGATTGTGATGCGGGGGGCAGGCTGTGTCGTCAATGATTTATGGGATCGGGATTTGGACCGCGCGGTCGCCAGAACCCAAGACCGGCCCTTGGCATCAGGGGCTGTGTCCATCCCCTTGGCGTTGAGTTTTCTTGCCGTCTTAGGCTTGATCGGGCTGTTGGTTTTAATCCAGCTGCCCATGACCGCGATTATCACAGGCATCGCCGCCCTGCCCTTGATTGTGATCTATCCTTTGGCGAAACGCTTTACAGGTTTGCCGCAAATTGTCTTGGCCCTGACCTTTAGTTGGGGGGCTTTATTAGGTTGGGCCAGTTTTGGCGGATGGCCTGAAACCCCTGCTATTTTGCTTTATATGGCAACGGCGTTGTGGGTGTTTGGCTATGATACGATCTATGCCATTCAAGACATTAAGGACGATCAAGACATCGGTATTAAATCGTCTGCTCTGACGCTGGGCACACGCCTGCCGCAAGTGGTGGCTTGGGTCTATGTTGAAATGGTGCTGATTTTACTGGCGATTAAATTCACCATAACAGTAGGCTGGGTCTATATCATTGGGGTGGCGCTGGTGGCCTTGCATTTGGCGCAACAAATCCGCGCCATTCGGCTGGATGACCCTTTATCAGCGGGACGGATTTTCCGCAGCAACCGGAATACAGGGCTGATTTTAACCGTAGCATTAATGGTCGAATATATCTGGCGTTATCTTTAATTGATCAGGCGAATTGATCAAAGATAGCGATCAATGCCTGATGCTGTGGCATCAAGAATACGCCATGGCGCATCCCCCAATGCAACCGCATGTGATGACAATTGCGCCATAACATCAAGGCGTTTTGATTTATCAGCCCTCAGGCTTTCCAGCCAATCATCCAGATGCAGGTGATCCGCCCCCGCGATTGATTTGAGATGCGATAACATCTGGGCTTGGTCAAGGGCTTGGAATTGCCGGCCTTCTGCCGGGATTGTGGCATGAGCAACCGGGGCGTGAGCAACCGGGTCAATCGCCATCATCGGGGCGCGGGATTGATATCCAAAGACAGGTTGATCAAAAAACGCGGCATCATCACGCGCGCCGTGATCCACCAATCCATCGTCCAATTGCACAAAATCATAGGCCACGCCCAAGGCTTCGGTGGCGTGCATATGGGTCAATTGGTCATCATCCAACCAAGCGATATTCAAAAACACTTTTGTCCCGGGGCTGGGATAGGCTGTCGCCGGAACCGCGCAATAATAAGACATGGTGGCGGCATAGACGATATCGCAATCATGCAAGACACAAGCCGTCACCGGCAAATTGGCCCTGTCCCCAAACTTACGCCTTAATTGCAAAGGCGCCCGGTTTGAGCCAACTGAAATCACCGGATGACGCGATCGGCATTCTGCGGCTTTGATGCCGTCTGGGCGCAATTCAGGCAAGCCATCACGCATCCAAAAATCACCTTGCGGCGCGGGATAGGGATAGGATTTGGCTTGCGCCAATGGCGTGATCTGGCCAGTGTCATCATGGTCTGGAAACCAATTTTGCGGCAAGATTGGGGGTGAATTGGGGGGTGCATTTGGGGACATGGCCATTAAACCAGAGACAGGCTTTCGTCCAGCCCCAGCGCAATATTCAAATTCTGCACCGCCGCCCCTGATGCGCCTTTGCCAAGGTTATCAAGCCGGGCCACCAGCATGATCTGTTCTTCGCCATCTTGGCTGTATCCAATGGTGTGAATATCCAGCATATTGCTCCCCACCAGATCTTCGATCGCCAGATAACCACGATCGGTCAAGCCATCGTCAGCATCAAGACCGCGGGTTTTGACAAAGGTCTCACCGTCATAATGGGCGGTAAGAACATCATGGATCGTCTGGCGGTTAAAACCTGAATTAATCATCGACGGCAAGAGCGGCAATTGCACCAGCATCCCGCAAGGGAAATCCCCCACCATGGGCAGAAACATCGGCTTTTCTTGAAGCCCTGTATGCATCATCACTTCAGGGATATGCTTATGGTTTAACCCCAGCGCATAGGCGAAATTCTTTGGGCCTTCGTCATTATCCATGTAATTGATCAAAGCATTGCCGCCGCCTGTATAGCCGCTGATCGCCGCGATACTCAACGCGGTTTCAGGGGCAATGATCTTGGCGTCGATCAAAGGACGGATCAACGCGATCATAGCGGTGGCATAGCAACCCACATTGGCGATCAAACGGCTGCTTGCTATGATTTGACGCTGGCCTTTTGCCAATTCAGGAAAGCCATACGCCCAATCAGGATGGATGCGGTGGGCGGTGGAAGCATCAATAATCTTGCACGACAGGCCGTCGGCCAAGGCCACCGCATCACGGGCGGCATCATCGGGCAAGCATAGAATAACAGCATCCGATTCCGCCATTAATTCTTGGCGGGTGGCGGCATCTTTGCGCAGGTCATGGTCAATGGTCAGGACGTTAACTTCAGGATGGGCATCTAAACGTTCCCGCACCTGCAACCCTGTTGTGCCTGCTTCACCATCAATAAAAACACGATAAGTCATTCGCTTTTTTACCCGCCGCGCAAGATGGCGGCAAGTTGAATATTTCCAGAAGATTTTTTACCATTGAAGTGGTTGTACTTTTACCGTTGAAACGCTATGTCAGAACAATGACTGATTTTGCAAAATTAATGGATATGCTGCTTGATCGCGCCCGCAGTGCAGGTGCTGATGCAGCCGATGGTATCGTGGTGGGTGGACATGGGCATTCTGTGTCGGTCCGCTTAGGTGAAGTGGAAGCGATTGAACGATCAGAAGATCACGATATCGGGCTTCGGGTGTTTGTCGATGGCCGCAACGCCAGCATTTCAACAAGCCGGCTTGATGAAGACAGCATTTCCAGTTTGGCGGAACGTGCGGTGGCCATGGCAAAACTTGCCCCCCAAGACCCATTTGCCATGTTGGCAGCGCCTGAATTGCTGGCCAAAGACTGGCCTGAACTGGATATGTTTGACGCCACCACCCCCAGCGCGGATGATTTAAAACACGCCGCCTTGACCGCCGAAGATGCGGCGCGATCTGTCGAAGGCATCACCAATTCCGAAGGCGGCAGTGCCTCCCATGGGTCAGTTGCCATGATGATGGCCACCAGCAATGGGTTTTCAGGGTCCTATCAGCGCAGCAGTTTTGGCATCTCCGCCATGGTCTTGTCTGAAAAAGATGGCGTCATGGAACGTGATTATGACTACACCGCCGCTGTCTATCATGCCGATCTGGATGACCCCGCCAAGATTGGCAAAAACGCCGGCGAGCGCACCATGGAACGGCTGGGGGCAACCCGCCCGCCAACAGGGTCTTATCCGGTGATTTATGATGCCCGTGTCTCACGCTCTATCGCAGGGCATATCGCCTCCGCCATCAATGGCAGCGCGATTGCACGCGGCACCAGTTTTCTGAAAGATAAAATGGGGGAAGCGATCGCTGCCAGCGGCATCACCATGGTTGATGATCCCTTGCGCCCTCGCGGGATGGGGTCGTCACCTTTTGATGGTGAGGGGCTTGCCCGTCAACGTCGGGTGATGGTTGATCAAGGCGTCTTGCAAGGCTGGTTTCTTGATCTGGCCTCGGCCAAGCAATTGGGGCTTGAGCCAACAGGAAATGCTGGACGTGGGATAGGCTCACCGCCATCACCGGGGACAAGCAACTGGATCATGGAACCTGGTGAGATCAGCCGTGATGATTTGATCGCTGGCATTGATGAAGGCTTCTTAGTGACTGAAATGATCGGCTCATCCGTCAGTTTGGTGACAGGGGATTACAGCCGTGGGGCATCAGGCTTCTGGATTAAAAATGGCAAGATCAGCCATCCTGTAACCGAAGCCACGATTGCTGGCAATTTGAATGATATGCTGATGCAGATCACCCTTGCCGATGATCTTGACCTGACCAAATCCACCGCCGCACCAAGCCTGAGGATTGATGGCATGACGGTTGCTGGCGCATCATGAGTTTTACAACGGCCCATCACCCAAGACGAGGGGTTCAGGATTGGGTTGAACTGATGCTGAAAGACCATGGGTTTTTGCGCTTGGGCTGGCATAATCTGCATGAAATCCGCCCCGGGGTCTGGCGCGCCAATCAACCGGCGCCAAAAGACATTCGCCAAGTGGCAAAATTGGGCATTAAAACCATCGTTAATTTGCGGGGGCCACGGTCGGACGGCGGCTGGCGGCTGGAAAAAGAAGCCTGTGATAAGGCCGGCATCACCCTTGTTGATTTTACGGTGCGGTCGCGGGCTGTGCCAGATTATGACGTGCTGCGCGGCGCCAAAGATATGTTTGAAGCCGTGGAATACCCCATCATGATGCATTGCAAATCAGGGGCTGATCGGGCGGGGATTATGTCGGCGCTTTATCTGTTGCTGATGGAAAATGCGACGGTAGATGACGCGCTTGAAATGCTATCGTTTAAATATCTGCATGTAAAACAAGCCAAAACCGGGCTTTTGGATGCGTTCATAGAAGCCTATCGCCCGGCGCAAGAGGCGGGGAAATCCATGCTGGATTGGGCGAAAGATGACCTCAACCCACAAGAATTGCATGATCAGTTCATGGCCCAAGGCTGGGCGGTGCGGCTGGTGGATGATATTTTGAAGCGCGAATAACGCGATTAATCCCAATTTTAGTCAGCACTGAAATGTTGCAACGCGCATAATTTGGCGTAAAGCCCATCAGCCGCCATCAATGTGCCGTGGTCGCCTTGTTCAACCAATTTGCCTTGATCCATCACCAGAATATGATCTGCCCCTTGAACGGTAGCCAGACGATGCGCCACCACCAATGTTGTGCGGCCTTTGGATAAAGTTTCAAGCGCTTCTTGAATCTGTTGTTCCGAGGCGGCATCAAGGGCGCTGGTGGCTTCATCCAGCAAAAGGATCGGGGCATCTTTTAACATGGCGCGGGCGATTGAAATACGCTGTTTCTGGCCGCCAGAAAGCCGTGAGCCTGCCTCACCCACAATGGTGTCAAAGCCATCAGGTTGCGCCATGATAAAGTCAAAAGCAGCGGCATTCTTGGCGGCGGCCTCAACTTCGGCATCACTGGCATCAAGCCGCCCCAAACGAATGTTTTCCCTGATCGTGTCGTTAAACAGCACCGCATCTTGGCTGACCAGTGCCATGGATGCGCGCAAATCACGGATCGCCATATCTTGAATATCAATGCCATCAATTCGGATTTGGCCTTTTGTCCGGTCAAACAGGCGCGGTAGAAGATTAATCACCGTGGTCTTGCCAGCACCGCTTGGGCCAACCAAAGCCACGGTCTTGCCCTGGGAAGCCGTAAACGATACATCGGACAAAGCCGGTGCATCACCATAATCAAAACTGACGCCATCAAACACAACATCACCTTTGGTGATATTCTGCGCGGTTGCCTTTTCAGGTGAGGTGATTTGCGGCGCGGTATCAATCAAAGCGAATATGCGATTTAACGCGGCGGCGGCTTCTTCCACCACAGCGTTCAACGTGCCTAAACCGCGAACAGGTTGCACCAACATCAATAGTGCTGTGATAAACCCTGCCACATCACCAACCTGCATATGCCCCGCGATCACCCGCCAGCCTGCAACCGCGATCACCCCTGCAACCGCCAAGCCGCCTAAAACTTCTAAAATCGGGTCAATCCGCGCCCGCCCCAATTCCAATTTCAGGATACGGCTGAATAAGCCATCAAATGCCGTGCCCGTGCGCTGGGTTTCATGATCTTCCAAACCGTAAGCACGGACCATACGGCTGCCTTGCAAGGTTTCATTCATCATGGCGGTGACATCGGCCATGTCTTCTTGCAAATGCGACGATTGCTTGCGCTGGCGTTTGCCAATGGTGATGATCGGCTTCATGGCAATCGGATAAACCACCAAAACGATGATGGTCAAAAGCCAGTCAAACCAGATCATTGTCGCCACCATTGTGATGATGGTCAGAAGATCGCGGATTAAGTTATTGGCCAGCCGCTTGATGGCTTCACGCACCACCAGAACATCATTCATCACCCGGCTGACAAATTCACCTGCGGGGGCGGATAACACTTGCGCCAGATCAGCATGGATCAAATGCCGTGCCATGGCTTTTTGTATAGCGGTGGTGATGCTGAGCGCCAGTGACGTCACCTGACGAACCTGAAAATACATGGCCAGCCCTTTGACCAAAGTCAAAGCAATGATCAATGGCGGGATTTGCCAGATCAGATCAGCATTACCAGAGCCAAGCGCATCAAAGACATGGCGGATCATCACAGGATAGGCTGCCGCCGTTGCCGCCACCAACGCCATCAACACCAGCGCGATGACAATCGCTGCTTTGCGGCTGGCAATCCAATCGCGCCACAGCCTTTTAATGGCGGCGCGGGTGGAGAGGTTTAAAGAAATTGTGGCACGGCTTGTCATAAAAATTCCAAATACGCAGTCCCATCACCATCCGACAGAACCATAAGATCATGTTTTACTTGTTTTTTATGGTCGCGACAATCCTCGTCCTTTTATCAGCATGATTTGATAGGGCCCATGGATTGTTCTTTTCAATCGCCCCCAAAGGCGAGTTGATATAAGATCAAGTCTTTACCGCAACCTGAAGCATTTGTTATGAAAAAGATATGATCAAGACATGGCTGAAAAGCACCAGCGGTATTCGCACCATTACAATGATATCAAGTTTTGTGCTTCGGCTTTTGCTGGCATCCATTCGCTGGCAAAAAATTGACCACAGCGGCGGTGTTGTTAAATCGGCCAACCAATACCCGATTATTTTTGTCAATTGGCATTGCCGTCTTTTGGCGATCCCTGCGATGTTAAAACGCGATTTGCCCACCGCCTATATCATTTCTGAATCCCATGATGGGCAATTGATCTCTGGTACGGTCAAACCTTTAGGCGTGGATACAATCTGGGGATCTCGGAGCAATAAAGCCATTTCAGGCTATCGTGATATGCGGCGGCGCTTGGCCAAAAACCTGCATGTTGGGATCACCCCCGATGGCCCCCGAGGGCCAGCACGGCAAGCCGCGTCAGGCGCGTTGCAATTGGCCAAATCATCAGGGGCTGTTGTGGTGCCTGTGGCATGGTCAACCAGCGGGATGTGGCGGCTGAACTCTTGGGATCGGCTGGCCATCCCAAAACCGTTTAGCCGCGGGGTTCAGATTTTTGGTGCGCCCATCCTGT
>WTHX01000008.1 GCA_011522975.1 Alphaproteobacteria bacterium
GCCCCATTCTTACGGCAGGGTTTATTTTGAATCCTTTTCTTGTGTTTGCCTTAAAGATGTTTATAAATAATGAAATAAAATAAAATATCTTCAAAATGAAAGGATATAGAGATGAGCGAACCGCATCTTCTCGTCCATCATGACGGCGATAATGTCGGCGTTGTGGTCGTTGAAAACTTGAAGGCTGGCACTGAGATGCTTTGTGTTGTGACTGAAAACAACACGGACTTCAAAATGACCGTGAACCACGATGTGCCGATTGGCCACAAAGTTGCGCTGGTTGATTTTGCCGAAGGTGATACCGTGACCAAATATGGTCAGGATATTGGCCGTATTGTTGCCGCTGGATCAAAGGGTGATCACATTCACACCCATAACCTAAAAACCAAGCGCTGGTAGGAGGCCATTATGACATCTAACAATACATTCTATGGCTATCGCCGCGAAAATGGCCGTGTTGGTGTTCGCAATTATGTTGCGATCTTGCCGGTTGATGATATTTCAAACGCCGCTTGTGAAGCGGTTGCCAATAATATTAAAGGCACCATGGCCCTGCCGCATTCCTATGGCCGCTTGCAGTTTGGTGAAGACCTCGACTTGCATTTCCGCACCATGATTGGCACGGGCTCCAACCCTAATGTTGCCGCATGTATCGTCATCGGGATCGAACCTGAATGGACGAAAGTGATCGTTGATGGCATCGCCAAAACTGGCAAGCCAGTTGTCGGGTTTTCAATTGAACAGAACGGCGATATCAACACCATCGCTGCTGCGTCTCGCCAAGCCAAAGAATTTGTCCATCTGACCTCTGAATATCAGCGTGAAGAATGCGATATTTCTGAGTTGTGGGTTTCAACCAAATGTGGTGAAAGTGACACAACAACAGGTCTGTCATCATGCCCAACTGTTGGCAATATGTACGACAAATTGCTGCCAAAAGGCATTTATGGGGTTTTTGGTGAGACATCAGAAATCACTGGTGCTGAACATCTTTGTGAAGCCCGCGCTGCCAACCCTGAAGCCGGTAAGAAGTTTATGAAAATCTTCCAAGCCTATCAGGATGAGGTGATTGAGCCGTTCAAAACATCGGATCTTTCTGATTCCCAGCCAACCAAAGGCAATATCTTGGGTGGTTTGACCACGATTGAAGAAAAAGCCTTGGGCAATCTGGAAAAGATTGGCCGTACCAGCACTTATATTGATGCGCTTGGCCCTGCTGAAGCCCCTGAAAAAGGTGCCGGTCTTTACTTCATGGATACATCTTCGGCTGCGGCTGAATGTGTGACCTTGATGGCCGCTGCAGGTTATGTTGTCCATACCTTCCCAACGGGTCAGGGCAATGTTGTGGGCAACCCGATTGTTCCAGTGATTAAAATTACAGGTAACCCGCGGACTGTCCGCACCATGGGTGAGCATGTCGATGTTGACGTTTCAGGTGTTCTGCGCCGTGAGATGACAATCGACCAAGCCGGCGATGCTTTGATTGAAAATATTCGCCGCACAGCCAATGGCCGCCTGACCGCTGCCGAAGCCCTTGGTCACAAAGAATTTGTCATGACCAAACTTTATCGGAGCGCATAAAAATATGCCGCAACTTGTCATCACAGAATATATGGATGACGCCGCCGTGGCCGAATTACAGCAATCATTTGATCTGGTCTATGACCCGCAATTGGTTGATGATCGGCCACGGCTTATCGCATTATTAAAAGAGGCTGAAGGGCTGGTGGTGCGCAACCGCACCCAAGTCACAGCGGAACTTCTGGACGCTGGGCCCAATCTGAAAGTCATCGGACGCCTTGGTGTCGGCCTTGATAACATTGATCTGAAAGCGGCCGCTGATCGCGGGATCGCCGTTTGCCCAGCCGAAGGCGCGAACGCGGATAGCGTGGCCGAATATGTCATCACCAGCGCCTTGCATTTATTGCGTCCTGTTTATACCAGCACCCAAGCCATGCTTGCCGGGGATTTCCCCCGCGCCGCGTTGAGCCATGGGCAAGAGATTCAAAATAAAACCCTGACGCTGATCGGTGGCGGCGTGATCGGTCAAGCCGTCATGCGCCGGGCGGAGGCCATGGGGATGAGCATCCTGATCGTTGATCCTCAATTTGAATTGGGCATCACCCGCGATGGCGCGGAAGTCGTCACTATGGAAGATGGTTTGAAACAAGGTGATGTTATTACTTTGCATGTGCCGTTGAATAAAGCGACTCAGAATTTAATTGATGCCAAAGCATTGGGGATGATGAAACCAAGTGCCATTTTAATCAATACCGCCCGCGGCGGCGTCGTGGATCATGATGCGCTGGCCGATGCGTTGCACGGCAATCGTCTGGCCGGTGCCGCTATTGATGTTTTCCCCAATGAGCCGGCCTCACAACAAGACCTGAAGATGTTTGCAGGGCTTGAGAACATTATTTTAACGCCGCATATTGCAGGGCTAACGGTCGAAGCCAATGGCCGTGTTGGGACGATTACCGCCCATAATATCCGCCGCCATCTGGAGCCATCTTCATGACAATCATTTCCCCTGAAACGCTTCATGCTGGCATTGCCGCCGCATTGGAAGCCTCATCAACATCACCTGAAAACGCCCAATCGGTTGCTGCTGCCCTGACCCGGGCTGAAATTGATGGCAAAAAAGGCCATGGGTTAAGCCGTGTGCCCAGTTATGCTGGCCAAGCCAAATCAGGCAAGGTCAAAGGTTTTGCCCGCCCTGAAATGAGCCTTCCAAAACCTGGCGTGTTGGCGATTGATGCGGGGCATGGTTTTGCTTATCCCGCTTTTGATTTGATGCTTGAAGAATTGCCCAAAATCACCCGCGATCAAGGCATTGCCATGGCGGGTGTCTATCGCTCACATCATTATGGTGTGGCGGGGCATCATGTTGAAAAAGCAGCCGATCAAGGCATGGTGGCCTTGCTTTTTGGCAATACGCCGGCGGCGATGGCGCCTTGGGGCGGCAAAACGCCTTTATTCGGCACCAACCCCATTGCCTTTGCGGCACCGATCAAAGACCAGCCGCCATTAGTGATTGATTTGGCGACATCCAAAGTCGCGCGCGGCAATATCATGGCCGCCTCTCAACGTGGTGAGGATATCCCCGAAGGTTGGGCCTTGGATGCCGATGGCAACCCCACCACCGATGCCAAATCAGCCCTTGGCGGCACGATGGTGCCCTTGGGTGATGCCAAAGGTGCGGCTCTGGCTTTGATGATCGAAGTGCTGGCCGCCGCAATCACAGGGGCTGGGTTTGGTTATCAGGCGACGTCATTCTTTGATGCTGAAGGTGATTATCCCAATGTTGGGCAGATGATGATGATGATTGACCCCAGCGCGATGCCCATGGTCAGCGGCGATGATTTTGCCGCCCGTATGGCCGATATGGCTGGGCTGATCACCGATGATGGTGCCCGTTTGCCAGGGAGTGGCCGCATGGCCAAAAGGCAAGCCGCCGAACACGGGATTGAGGTCAATGACGCCGCGTGGCAAGCCGCCCTTGATTTGGCCGGTTGATCATCGTCGTAATCCCCTAACTAAATTCATAGACTTTCATGTGATCGTCAGACAAAGTAAGGTTGTGAAGTTTGCACGACCCCATAATATACAATATTAAAGTTATCTTATTTTAAGATGGAGAGGCATCCATGGCATTGGCGCATTGGACTGTTGAAATTGATGGTGATGGTCTGGCTTGGGTGGGGCTGGATGTTGCGGGAAAATCGGTCAATGTTTTGACCCGTGACGTCTTGGCGGAAATGGCTGAGGTTGCTGACCAATTGGAAAGCAACACGAGCATCACAGGAATGGCGCTTTATTGCGGCAAAGACCAAGGCTTTATCTATGGTGCGGATATCAATGAATTTAGCGAATTGAAATCAGAAGAAGATGTCGCCGGTTTATTGGATGACGTGCATTCCACATTTGATCGTTTTGCTGAATTGCCTTTCCCCACCGTGGCGGGGATTGATGGGTTTGCCCTTGGTGGCGGGTTGGAAGTGCCGTTGATCTGTGATCGCCTAATCGCCACCAATCAGCCTAAAACCCAATTGGCTTTCCCCGAAGTTAAATTGGGATTATTGCCCGGCTATGGCGGAACAGGCCGTGCCTATGCGCGGGTTGGGGCGGCAAATGTGCTGGATATGATGCTGACCGGCCGCATGGTTTCAGCCCAAGAAGCCGAAAATATGGGGCTTGTGGATATGCTGGTGGATACGGCCGCTGATTTAAAGCCCACCATGCAATCGATGCTGGCTGAACTGAAAGGCCAGAAGCCTCAGCGCCATGGTATTTCTGATGAAGATACCTCATCACTTGTTGAAGAAGCCGCGGGTAAATTCACCAAAAGATTGCGCCCTGACCATACCCCGGCGCCATTTGCGATTTTGGATCATATCGCTGACCACGCACCTGATGCCAAGGCTATTTCCAATGCTGAAAAACTGATCTTCCCAGCCTTGATGATGAGCCGTGCTTCCGATGGATTGCGGCGGGTGTATCAACTCAATGATCTGGTCAAGAAAACCGCCCGCGGTGATAGTGGATTTCAATCTGTCCATGTGATTGGGGCTGGCGTCATGGGGGGCGATATCGCCGCCGTTGCCGCCATGTCCGGCTTTCAGGTGACGCTCCATGATATGAGCGCTTCCGCGATTGATGGCGCGATTGACCGGGCCCGCAGCCTTTATGAACGGCGTCTGAAAACCCCTGAAAAAATTAACGCTGCCATGGATCGGCTGGTCGCTGACCCTGATGGCGCAGGCTTAAGCAATGCTGATCTGATTATCGAAGCCGTGGCCGAACGACTTGATATCAAACAAAAGGTCTTTAGCGCGGCTGAACAACAAGCCAAGACTGAAGCGGTATTGGCCACCAACACATCTTCTATCCCGCTGGAAGAAATCGCGAGCGCATTGAAAGACCCAAGCCGTTTGATCGGGCTGCATTTCTTTAATCCCGTGCCTGTCCTGCCCTTGGTTGAGGTGATCGCATCCCGCCATTCCGATGATGCCGCCATGGCCAAAGGCATGAGTTTTGCGGGTCAATTAAAGAAAATGCCGATCCGTTGCCAATCAAGCCCGGGGTTTGTTGTGAACCGAGCGTTGTTGCCTTATATCAACGCGGGCGTCGCTGAAATGCTGGCGGGCGGCAATCCTGATGAGATTGATCAGGCTTTAGTCAATTACGGCATGCCGATGGGCCCGATTGAATTGGCCGATCAAATTGGCCTTGATGTGATGCTTGATGCCTCCACCCCATTGGGGATGCCCGAAGATGTGGCCAAAACCTATCAAGACATGATCGCCAAAGGCACGATTGGCCGTAAATCAGGCCAAGGGTTCTATGAATGGGATGATAAAAAAGCCATCCGCCCTCGCGCGGTTTATGAAGCCCAATCTCAGGTAAAACTTGCCAGCAAATTATTGCAACCTATGGTCAAAGAATGTCAGGCTGTGGTAGATGAAGGCGTTGTGGACTCCGCTGATCATGCTGATGCGGCGATGATCTTTGGGGTTGGCTTCCCGGGATTCCGAGGGGGTCCCTTGCATGATCACGCGCGCAACACAAATTAGGGTCTAAACCGTTAAGAGGTTCAAATGTATAACGCACCGTTAAAAGACATACGTTTTGTTTTAAACCATGTGGTTGATCTCAATGCGGTGACGGCTGAGATTGGCCGTGATGATGATATTACCCCTGATCTGGTGGATGCGGTTTTGACCGAGGCTGGCAAATTGGCTGCCGATGTGATCGCGCCGACCAATCACACAGGCGATCAGTCGTCATCAACCTGTTTTGAAGATGGCCGGGTGGAAACGCCGAAAGGTTTTGCTGAAGCCTATCAAGCCATGGCTGAAGGCGGCTGGACCGCCATGGATGCCAAAGAAGAATTTGGTGGCCAGAACATGCCGATGGTGGTCTCTGCCATGGTCAATGAAATTTGGCAATCGGCGAATATGGCCTTTGCGCTGTGTCATTTGCTGACCCAAGGCCAGATTTATGCCTTGCAGAAATCAGCCTCACCTGAACAGCAATCACGGTTCATTCCGCCGATGGTCGAAGGCCGTTGGACAGGGACGATGAACCTGACCGAACCGCAGGCCGGCACGGATCTGGCGGCGATTAAAACCAAAGCCGTCAAAGAAGGGGATCATTACCGCATCACCGGCCAGAAGATTTACATCACCTATGGCGAACATGATATGGCGGAAAATATCGTCCATCTGGTCTTGGCCAGAACGCCAGATGCGCCGGAAGGCGTGAAGGGTATTTCGGTCTTTATCGTGCCAAAAATTATGGTCAATGAGGATGGCTCATTAGGTGAAGCCAATGATGTGCGCTGTGTTTCCATTGAAAAGAAACTGGGGATTAAAGGCTCTCCAACCGCGGTGTTATCCTATGGTGATAATGGCGGGGCCATCGGCTATCTGGTGGGGGAAGAAAACCGCGGGCTGGAAATTATGTTCGGGATGATGAACCATGCGCGCTTCTCGGTCGGCCTTCAGGGGCTGGCGGTCTCAGAACGGGCGTTGCAACAAGCGGTTTCCTATGCCTTTGATCGCAAACAAGGCACGCCACTTGATCGCAACCCTGGTGATCCGATCATCCATCACCCCGATGTGTTGCGTACCATCACCACCATGAAAGCCGAAATTGAAGCCATGCGCGCGCTGGCCGCTTTTGGCGGCGCGGCGATGGATTTGGCCGCCTCAGGCGATGAAAACAGCCGCGGGTTCTGGGATGAACGCTCAGCCTTATTGATACCGATCATCAAAGGCTGGTTGACCGAACGATCACTGGCCATGACATCACAAGGCGTCCAAGTCCATGGCGGCATGGGCTTTATCGAAGAAACAGGCGCAGCGCAACATTATCGTGATGCGCGTATTCTGCCGATTTACGAAGGCACAACCGCGATCCAAGCCAATGATCTGGTGTTCCGCAAAACCATCCGCGATGAAGGCCGCAGTGTCATGTCATTCTTGGATGATATCACCGCCGAAATGAAGGCCTTGGCTGATCATGATCATGATACAGTTCGCCATGCCGCGGGGGCTGTGCTTGAAGCGGTGGAGGTCGCAACCGAAGCGGTGGATCATATTCTGGCAACATCAAATGACCCCCGCCGTCCAGCGGCCAATGGTGTCAATTACCTGATGCTGATGGGGTATCTGACCGGCGGTTGGATGATGGCACGTTCAGCAGGCAAAGCCGCTGATTTGCTGACTGAAGATGGTCAAGATACGGTCTTTCTTAAAACCAAATTGGTGACAGCCGATAGTTATATGTCCCACGCCTTGCCGCAAGTCATGGCCTTGTTGCGCACCATCACCGCCGGTGATGACGCGGTCTTGGCCATGCAGCCGGAATGGCTAGTGGGCTAATTTTTAATGTCGAATAACAAATCAGCCTTAATTTTAATGGCTATGTCCATGACCTTGCTGGCGGCAGGGGATGCGGTGATCCGCGTCATGGGCGAAGCCATGACCGTGGGGCAAATTATCGCCATTCGCGGCATTGCTGTGATTATTTTAATCGCAGGGCTGATGGCTTGGCAAAAGATTGGGTTTGATCGCGCGTCTATTTTCAACCGCTGGAGCGTGTTGCGCGGTTGCGCTGAGATGGTCTCAACCTATTGTTTTTTCTTAAGTCTGCAATTAATCCCCATCGCCACCTCAACGACAGTGGTGTTTATTTTTCCGGTGTTGCTGACC
The DNA here is from genome assembly GCA_011522975.1 of Alphaproteobacteria bacterium. Classification (GTDB taxonomy): domain Bacteria; phylum Pseudomonadota; class Alphaproteobacteria; order Puniceispirillales; family UBA1172; genus JAGWAQ01. The sequence goes on from WTHX01000008.1 coordinate 7,716, forward strand.
TTGGTGTCGATCCCGCTTTATGGTGAAAAAGTCGGGGTGTTCCGCTGGATTGCCGTGTTGATGGGTTTCGCAGGTGTGATCATGGTGGCGGCGCCGGATGGCGGTGATTTTAATATCGCCTTGGCCTTGCCCTTCACCACGGCTCTGGCATTGGTGGCGCGGGATTTACTGACGCGAAAGATCCCCGATGAAATCCAAGCCCCGCAAGTGACCATGACAACCGCCATTGTAACGACTTTTTTTGGGCTGCTGACCTTTCCGTTTGGGTGGGGGGCAATGGGGGCGTTTGAATGGGCTTTGGTGCCGTTATCGGCATTGCTTGTGGCGTTGTCTTTCACGCTTTACATCAGCGCTATTCGCAAAGGTGAATTGTCGATTATCGCGCCAGCGCAATATCTGGTCATTCTATGGGCAACCTTCTGGGGGGCGCTGATCTGGCAAGAATGGCCGGGGCAAAATGCTGTGATCGGCGGGATATTAATTATCGCCGCCGGCTGTTTGATTATCTGGCGAGAACGGGTGGCACAACAACGCCAAGAACAAAGCCCTGAGCAGGTTTAACGTTTCACCTCAGGGATCAGGCCTTTGGGTGAGAATCGCAAGACCAAGATCAGCACCAATCCCATCATCATAAAGCGGGTATGGGCGGCGCTTTCGATCAGATGCATTTTCAACGCATTATCATCAGCAAGACCAGCGGTCAGCATTTCGATAATCCAAAGGCCAAGCGGTTCGGCTTCAATCCAGAAGAACCAGATCAAAAACCCGCCAATGACAGACCCGGCGTTATTGCCTGACCCGCCAGCGATCACCATCACCCAAATTAGGAATGTGTAGCGCAAGGGCTGATAAGATGCAGGGGTAAATTGGCCATCCAATGTGGTCAGCATCGCGCCCGCCGCCCCAACGATAGCAGAGCCGATGATAAACACCTGCAAATGCTTGGCTTTCACATCTTTGCCCATGGCTTCGGCGGAAACTTCATTATCGCGGATCGCCCGCATCATCCGTCCCCAAGGGGATTTCAACGCAATCTCAGACAAATGGTAAATACCCACCAACACAGCAGTGAATAAAACCGCATAACAGAGTTTGACAATAATCGATGACGTGTCGACCAAAGACAGCCCCCAAGTGTTGGTCAATTCGATCAACCACGGGGTTTCTTGCAGATCAATTTCATAAGGCACAGGACGCGGCAAGCCCGTGACGTTCTTAACCCCGCGGGACAGCCATTCTTCATTCTTCAGGGCATAGATAATAATCTCTGAAATCCCCAATGTGGCAATCGCCAGATAATCCGACCGGAGCCCAAGAGAGATTTTACCAATAAGCCATGCGACACCCGCCGCCAGCACCCCGCCGATGACCCATGACAGCATAATCGGCAGGCCAAACCCGCCCAAATAGCCTGTCTTTGCCGATTCAAAAGATTCAATCGCGGCAACCGCAGGGTCAACAATATGGCGGAAGGAAAAGAAGCCAATGACCAAAACAGCCGCCAAAGCCCAATGTTGCAACCGCCCTAAATGCGCTGTTTTATGCCAGACCATCACCGCTGCGATGATAAACCCAAGCCCCACCAAAAGCCCGATGAGAATACCCATGCCGCCGGCTTCCCAAGCCCCGGGTACAGGAGGCATAGATATCAACACCCCGGCGAATCCGCCAAGGGCAGCAAAACCCATCAAGCCGAAATTAACAAGCCCAGCATATCCCCATTGGATATTCACACCCAACGTCATGATGGCTGAAATCAGGCAAAGATTAATAATGGTAAAGGCAACGTTCCAACTTTGCACAAAACCGACAAAAATGATCAATGCTGTCATGACAGCAAAAAGAATAGACGTTCTGTTTGTCATCAATCGATCCATCATTATATCGTCTTCCCGCTAAACAGCCCTGTCGGTTTAAAGATCAAGACAATCACCAAGATCACGAAAGACAGAGCGATTTTATAATCCGTCGATAACAATTGCATCAATGTATCAGGCGCCATGCTTTCAGGCAGCAAATAGGTCAGCACTTTTTTATAGGCAAAGGTGATGGTCAATTCCGAAAAGGCGATGACAAAACCGCCAGCGATTGCCCCCAATGGATTGCCCACCCCGCCAACAATCGCGGCTGAGAATATCGGCAAAAGCAAAGACAAATAAGTAAAAGGTTTATAACTTTTATCCAAACCGTAAAGCGTGCCCGCCACCGCCGCTAAAGCCGCGGTGATTACCCAAGTAATCAGCACAACACGTTCAGGATTAATGCCTGAAAGCAGGGCTAAATCTTCATTGTCTGAATAGGCGCGCATCGATTTGCCCGTGCGGGTTTTGTTCAAGAACCAGAACACCAATGCCACCAAAACAAAGGCCGTCACAACCGTGATGCCTTGCGTCATCTTAATGGCAAGTCCTTCGTTAAGCCCTGTCATTTTTTTGAAAGCGCGGGCTTTCATGATAAACCGTTGGCCATCAGTGAAGACTTGGTCTTTCGGGCCGATGATAAAGCGGATCAATCCACTGATCAGGAACATCACACCGATCGAGACAATCAGCAAAGTCACCGGTTCAGCCCTAATTTTGCGGTAATATTGATAAACCGATTTATCAATCGCCACCGCCAAGATAACCGTCACCAGAATAGACACAGGAATGGCCAGAAGTGCCGTTGGGAAAATCCCAAGGCTATAGCCACTGCTTTGCAAAGCCCATGTCAAAAGAATGGTTGTCATGGCGCCAAAAGACATCAATTCACCATGGGCAAAATTGGAAAAGCGCAGGATGCTATAGACCATGGTGATGCCCAGCGCGCCCAAAGCCAATTGGCTGCCATAGGCCATGGCGGGGACAAAGATGAAATTGGCCAGAATAACCAATGCGTTTAAAATATCTGTCATGGCTTAATACCTATTGCCCACCCCAGTCTTAACCACCAAGAAAGGCGCGCCGCACTTCAGGGTTGGCGATCAATGCCGCCCCTGTATCTGTATATCGATTCTCGCCCTGCACCAGCACATAGCCTTTATCAGCAATATTGAGCGCTTGTTTTGCGTTTTGTTCAACCATCAGAATAGCAATCCCTGTCCGGGCCACTTCGATAATACGGTCAAACAATTCATCCATTACAATCGGGGACACCCCTGCGGTTGGCTCATCCAGCATCAAGACTTTGGGTTGCGTCATCAACGCCCTGCCAACGGCGACTTGCTGGCGCTGGCCGCCTGAAAGTTCACCCGCGGGTTGTTTGCGTTTTTCTTTCAAAATCGGAAAGAGATCATACACCTGTTCCATGGTGCTGGTGATGTCATCGCGGCGGATGAACGCGCCCATCTCTAGGTTTTCTTCAACACTCATTGAGGTGAAGACGTTATTGGTTTGGGGCACAAACCCCATGCCTTTTAACACCCGTTCTTCAGGCTTCAGGCTAGTGATATCTTCGCCATCGATAGTGACTTGGCCTTGACGAATATTGAGCATACCAAAAATGGCTTTCATGGCGGTGGATTTGCCCGCGCCATTGGGCCCAACGACGACAGCAATCTCACCTTTTTCAACACCGATTGTGCAGTCATGCAAAATATCAGCACCGCCATAACCGCCTGTCATATTTGCACCAAGAAGAAAACTCATCTGATCACCAAACTCATTAGGATGCTTTGTTTTTCAGGCCAGTGCCCAAATAGGCTTCGATCACCTGTTCATTGGATTTGACTTCATCGACCGTGCCTTCGGCCAGAACACTGCCTTCAGCCATGACGATTACCGGGTCACAAAGACGGCCGATAAATTCCATATCATGTTCGATCATGCAAAACGTATAACCGCGTTCTTTGTTGAGCCGTAAAATAGCATCACCAATTGTGTTCAGAAGCGTACGGTTTACGCCAGCGCCAACTTCATCCAAGAAAACGATTTTGGCATCAACCATCATGGTGCGCCCCAATTCAAGCAGTTTCTTCTGACCGCCTGAAAGATTGCCCGCTTGTTCTTCGGCAACATGGCTAAGTTGCAGGAAATCGATCACTTCATTGGCTTTGGTGCGAATTTCTTCTTCTTCCGCCATGACTTTCTTAGGACGGAACCACGCATCAATCAGGTTTTCCCCCGACTGATTGCCTGGCACCATCATCAGGTTTTCACGCACAGTCAGCGACGAAAATTCATGGGCGATTTGAAATGTTCGGAGCAAGCCCCGTTTGAACAGGTCATGGGGTGGGATGCCTGTAATATCTTCATCATCAAGAAAGACGTGGCCTGATGATGGTTTGTAAACACCAGCAATAATATTGAACAATGTGGTTTTACCCGCACCATTGGGGCCAATCAGACCTGTGATCGACCCGGCTTTAATTTCAAGCGAGGCATTATCAACCGCATGAAGGCCGCCAAAATATTTATGTAGGTTTTGAACTTTAATCATAATGCGCAGTTTTTATCTGCATTCGATAAAAATAGAAATAAAAAAACGACCCGAGCAAAAACCCGGGTCGTTCATAATATTCAGATTAGCGGTAGCCGACTGTTGTCATTTTGCCGCCATCAACAAGGATCTCGGCATAGTTACCGGCGCTCTCACCGCCGCCAACAAGCTCAACAGCAGAAGCACCGACATAGTCAATGGAAAGACCCTGACGCAGGTACTTGATGCCTTTGGCCAATTCACCTGGGTAGATCTTTTCACCCGGGGCGTTGGCAACTTTCATCAGGCTGTTCTTATAGACCTGGCTGTCTGTTGAACCAGCAGCCTGCATGGCCAGCATGATCAACGCAGCAGCGTCATATGATTCAGCCGCGAATGGACCTGCCGCAAAACCAGCGGCTGTAGCCATTTCACCAAACTTGGCCGCGCCTGGGCTATCTGTGCCTGGCAATGAGCCGATTGAACCGTCAAGATCAGGACCAATGGCTTCACCAAGGCTGTCGCCGATCATGCCGTCTGGCAGGAAGAAGATGTCAAATGCACCAGCGTCCAATGAACCCTGAATGATGCCCTTACCACCTTGATCAAGGTAACCAGCAACAATCAAGATATCGCCGCCAGCCTGAGCCAATGCAGCAACTTCCGCGCCGTAATCACCTTTGCCATCTTCGTGTGAAGCGCTGATGGTGATTGAACCACCCATGCTTTCGAAATTGGCCTGAATGCTGTCAGCAAGACCTTTACCATAGTCGTTGTTGACGTATGACATGGCGGCTGATGAATAGCCTTTGTCCATCAGCATTTCAGCAACGATCTGACCCTGACGGGCATCTGATGGTGCTGTGCGGAAGAACAAATCATTGTCTTCTAATGTTGAAAGGGCGGGTGAAGTTGCTGATGGTGAAACCATCACAACGCCGTTTGCCATGGCAACATTTTGCAGGATAGCAGTGGTGACGCCTGAACAATCAGCGCCCATGATGCCGCTGACTTTATCAGCGGTGATCAAACGTTCAGCAGTAGCAGAAGCTGCAGCCGCATCGATACAGGTTGAATCACCACGAACGGATGAAATGGTGTGACCGCCCATGAAGTTGCCGCCAGCGTTGACTTCAGCAATCGCCAATTCAGCGCCTGCAGCCATGTCTGGTGTCAGTGATTCAATTGGGCCAGTAAAGCCAAGGATGATGCCTAATTTGACATCTTCCGCCAGGGCTGGAGCGGCCAGCAGCGATGATGCTGCAAGGGCCATAAGTGTCTTTTTCATGATTGACTCCTCAATTCAATAATATCTCACTTTAAGTTGAGACTAATCTGTCATAAACATAATCTATGATTTGATTAGAATACGACAACAAAAATCAGAAAATATCAAATCAAAACAGTTTTATTGATTTGGATTGACCATGGATCACGGCGGAAATTTTATGGCAGCAGCAAAAGCCTATGGCTTTGATTATGCTGATATAATTGATTTATCGACAGGGATCGCGCCCTATCCCTATCCGCTTGGTGGTATTGATATGTCCGGTCGGCATTGGCGTGATTTGCCCCAATTAGAAACGGAACAGGCTTTGATTGCGGCGATGAAGACCCATTGGGGGTGCGATTCTTCTGCGGGGCTTTTACTGGCCCCGGGATCCGGCGTTATCATCAGCCTCGCCGCCTTGTTGCGCCCCATGACAACAGTCTTGTGCCCTGACCCATCTTACAGTGAACATAAAATCGCATGGGCCCACAACGGCCATCAGGTCAAACCCTATCCGGCGGGGCAAATCCCTCAATTAACGGCTGATACCCATGTGGTGATCACCGTCCATCCGGGCAATCCGACAGGCCATATCAACCGCCCTGAAGAATGGGATTATATAATTGATCAAATGGCTGAACGTGACGGGCTTTTGGTTGTTGATGAAGCCTTTATCGATCTGATGCCTGAATTGTCCATGGCCTCAAGGGCGGGGCGAAAAGGGCTTTTGGTGATCCGGTCTTTTGGCAAATTCTATGGGCTGGCAGGATTGCGGTTGGGTGCGGCGATGGGCCATAATGATGATATCGCAAGGCTGCAGCAGATGCTGGGGCCTTGGGCGGTATCAACGCCGGCGCTTGACATTGGCCTGAAAGCCATTTCAGACCACGCTTGGGCCGATGAACAACGCCAACGGCTCGGCCAAGATATGGCAAGGTTAACCGCTATACTGACCGAAGCAGGATTTGCGTTTGCTGGCGGTACGGATCTTTACAGCCTCATCAATATTGAGGATGCAAAAACCCTTCATAGCCATTTGGCCAAGCATGGGATTTGGACGCGGATTTTTGATTATAACCCCCATTGGATGCGCTTTGGCCTGCCCGCCGATGAAGATCAATGGAACAGGCTTCAAACAGCGCTTGATGCTTGGCGGCAAGATGGCAATTAATGTCGTTTATGGTGGACAGGTTTTTTGCTGTAATGGGATGCTATCCTTAGGGTATAAGTTAGAGTTAATTTGATTGAAATGGAGCCAAGAATGGCCGCAACACGCATCCCCGCCACAGTGATCACAGGATTTCTGGGGGCTGGTAAAACCACCTTGATCCGCAATTTAATTGAAAAGGTTGATGGCCAGCGGCTGGCGCTGATCGTCAATGAATTTGGTGATGTTGGTGTTGATGGCGATGTGCTGTCATCTTGCAATGCCCCGGGCTGTTCTGAGGATGATATTATTGAACTGGCCAATGGCTGTATCTGCTGCACGGTGGCGGATGACTTTCTGCCCAGCATCCAGAAACTGCTGGCCCAAGACCCGTCCCCTGATCATATTATTATTGAAACCTCTGGTCTGGCCCTGCCGCAACCTTTGGTCCAAGCCTTCAATTGGCCTGATATTAAATCAAAAGTCATGCTCGATGGTGTTGTGACGGTGGTGGATGGCGCTGCCCTTGCCGATGGTGATGTCGTGGCTGACCATGACGCCCTAGAAGCCCAGCGGCAAGCCGACCCTGAACTTGACCATGAAACCCCTGTTGAACATTTATTCCATGATCAGGTTTCGGCCGCCAATCTCTTGGTGGTCTCCAAGGGGGATTTGATTGACCAGCCCGCCCAAGAAAAAGTCACGGCGCAACTCAAAGACCTGACCCATGACCAAACCCCAGTGCTGATGACATCAGGTCAAGGTGCCCCGCTGGCGGCTATTTTTGGCCTTGGCCTGGAAGA
>WTHX01000111.1 GCA_011522975.1 Alphaproteobacteria bacterium
TGGCGTTGACTGTTGGCGCGGTGACGCCAAAACGTTGCGCCAGATCAACCGCCCGTGCTTCACCTGTGGCGGCGATCAGATCAGCGATCATTTCGACATAATCTTCGGCAACTTCGCTCTGGTGGGCGCGGCGAATACGTTCAAATCGGGCTGCAATTTCAGCAACGTTGGACGCATGGTTTGATGATGGGTTTGTCAATTTTAATACCCCTTATTACAATTTAATTTGTAAACAGATTTAAAAACTTAGACAAGGCGAAATATTTAATGTTATTTTAAAATCTCTTGAAGACATCCCGCATCACAGTAGGATGCATCACTTCAAGGCAACCGCCCCCAATGATCATCAGAAAGGTTTCGTCATGACAGATCAAAAGACAGAAACAGAGCTAGAAGCCGCCGCTTTTCGCCGTCTTGTGGCGCATTTGCAGGAGCGAACCGATGTTCAAAATATCGACATGATGAATCTGGCAGGGTTCTGCCGCAACTGTCTGTCACGCTGGTATCGTGAGGCGGCTGAGGACGCAGGACAAAACATGGATCAAGATACAGCAAAGACCCGTGTCTATGGCATGCCCTATGATGAATGGAAAGCCAAATATCAGACCGAAGCCACGCCAGAACAATTGGCAAAGTTAAAAAACAGTCATTCCCATTAACCCCATCAACACTATCAAGACGAACAAAGGATTGCCCCATGGCCCCTGCTGAAATGTTAAAAACTGGCCCTGCCGCCCCTGAACTTTTGCGCCAATATGTTGAGCGTATCGAAAGATTAGAAGAAGAAAAACAAGCCCTGATGGCTGATATTCGTGAAGTCTATAGCGAAGCCAAAGGCCATGGGCTGAACCCTAAAATTATGCGGCAAGTCGTCAAACTGCGCTCCATGGATAAGCAGGATTTGATGGAACTTGATGCTGAACTTGAAACGTATCGCGCTGCCCTTGACCTGATTTAGAGGCGATCTGATGACTGCTTTTGCCGACCGATTGATCGAAGCCACCCGCGGGCGCGGTACGCCTTTATGCGCTGGCATTGACCCGCATCTGAATTTAATCCCAAAACTGTTTCGCCCCAAGAATTTGCAAGATGGGGATATGTCGCCAACCGCCCCTGAAACAGCCGAGGCGATCCGTGATTTCAGCCATGAATTGCTGGCGCGGTTTCGCGGCAAAATCCCTGTCATCAAGCCGCAATCAGCGATGTTTGAACGGCTTGGCCCGCAAGGCATGATGATCATGGCTGATCTGTGCCAAGAGGCGATTGCGGATAATATGATGGTGATTATGGATGCCAAACGTGGGGATATTGGTTCAACCTCCACCGCTTATGCCCATGCCATGCTTGGCCATGATGCTGGCTTTCCATCCGATGCCCTGACGGTTAATCCGTTTTTGGGCATGGACACATTACAGCCATTTATTGATGCGGCTGAGGCGACGTCATCAGGTTTATTTGTTTTGGTGCGGACTTCAAACCCTGGATCGGCTGACATTCAAGGCATCACCGCCAAAGATGGCCGCCCTGTTTTTCATCATCTGGCGGATTTATTACGGCCTTTGGTTGAAGCCGCAGAAGGCCAATATGGGTTTTCCAGCATCGGCATTGTTGCGGGCGCGACTTACCCTGAAGAAGCGGCTGAATTGCGCCGCTTATTGCCATCAGCCTTATTTTTAGTGCCTGGTTTTGGCGCTCAAGGTGGCGGCAGGGAAGATGCGTTCGCAGGTTTTGTCGATGGGCCTGAAGGGCCTGAAGGCGGGGTGGTCAATGCCTCCCGCGGGATCAGTTTTCCACATGACGCGCAGGATGCTGATAATCTTTCGACATGGCGACAAGCCATTGATCGCGCCATTGATGATGCCATTTCGACGTTACGCGGATAGGTTATTCAGCGGTGAATTGAAATTGTCTTGCGGCTGAACTGACACGCGATTGGGTGTCATCACTGTCAGCGCCAATACCAATATATAAAGGTGACGCCGGTTCATACCCGAAGGCTTTGATGAAATCCGCTTTCAAATTGATTTTTTCATCCAGCCATTCACCGCTTGGGTCAATTGGCGTGCGCTGAAAAATCATTTTTCCATATTCGCCCGTATAAGGGTTTTCAACAAACCGCCGTTTTGGTGCACCGCCGCCCCAGAGATAGGTTAAAACCCGCCCCGGCGTATCTTTACCGCGCAAGGCTTCAATCGCTTTTCGTTTCAGTTTTTCGCCAAAACTGGCAACTTCCGGCTGATAGGGAAAAGCAACATAAATCACCATGCTGCGGTCATCGCCGCCCTTTTGTGTTAAATCGGTTCTGATCACAGGCGTATCAACCCGCCATTGCCATGACAGAAATGGTGTTTTGTTCAGATCAGCATCAGTTTCAAAAAAGGCGATAGAAACCGATTGATTTGATTCCAACCCTACCCCGCCCCATAAATCAGGCTGGCTTTCATCAAGTGGGGTGAATTGATTGCTGGGCTGATCATCAAACGTAATTTCATCCCATCCCGCCTTTTTTAGGATCGGGTCAATCTCGGCCCAGGCCGATTGTGATGCAACTGTTAGCCCAAAAGCCATAAATACAATACCTAAAATCTGTTTTAAGTGTTTCTTTATCATCTTCATTGGCTTGATTTTCTCTTTCGTGATGCTTGTCAGAACAAGGCATAACCCGTGTGATCAATTTTTAAAATAAGCCAAAAAATAAAAATGACAAATTATCGCTATCCTTAAGTGTTTATTAACTTTTTTGTCATAGGATACTACCAAGGCACCAAGGTTAACCTGTGGATTTTAACCTTGGCCTGTGGTCATTATTGTAACAAATCGTCATGTAAATCGACCTCTGACCAAGGTTTGACGTGTTAATAAAAGGATTAGGGTTGATGTCCAAGCAAGACAAATCAAACGGCCCTGCCGAAGCAAAAGATCGCCATCAAGGTATTGTAAAGTGGTTTAGTGAAAAACGCGGTTATGGTTTTGTTCAAGTGGGTGACGAGGAGGTTTTTATTCACCGGTCTACGTTACTGGCTTTCGGTATTGCCAAATTGCAGAATGATGATGAAGTGACAGTGTCACTCACCAAATCTGAACGCGGTCACATTGTTGATACGCTATACGGGGTTGAACGCCCCCCATCCCGCCGGAATTAATGGCTGATACCCCTGATGAAGGGGAAGTATTGGCCATTGTCAAATTCTTCAACAATCATAAAGGGTATGGTTTTATCGTCACCGATGGGATCGATGAAGATATTTTCATCCATTTTCGGATTATTGAAAAGAATGGGTTTTCTGCGCTCGAACAGGGGCAAAAAATATTGGTGAGATTAGAAGACGGGGATCGGGGCAAGCAAGTCACCACCATCCGCCTTTATACAGGAGATCAAGACTTAAAGGATCAACCGCGCCTGTAAAATGAAACCTTATTTGGTTGCAGGTTATGTTGGGGATGGTTTCATCTTTCATATTTTTTTGAGGCATTTATTTATTTTATTTTCTTTTTCTGTCCTCAATCCCTACACTTAAATTCTGTTTCACAAAGGTTAAATCATGACACGTCGTGCCCTTATCATTCTTTTTAGCGCATCTGCGCTGGTCACGATCAGTCTTGGGATCAGGCAAGGCATGGGGCTTTTCTTAGGCCCCATCAGTCTAGACATGGGCACAGGGCGTGAGGTCTTTTCCTTCGCCATTGCGGTGCAGAACCTGCTCTGGGGTTTATCGTCACCAATGTTTGGGATGATGGCGGACCGCATTGGCGGCTGGAAAGTCGCCTCGCTTGGCGGGTTACTTTATGCCATCGGTCTTTTGATCATGACCGGGCTTGTCACCCCAAGCGGTATGATTATTGGTAACTTTATGGTGGGGCTTGGGCTGGGCAGTGCGGGCATGGCGGTGGCGCTGGGCGCGGTCAGCCGTTCTGTTCCTGATGCCAAACGGCCATTGGCCCTTGGGCTGGTGACATCGCTGGGGTCATTTGGCCAATTTGCGCTGGTGCCTATCACCCAAGTGCTGATCCTCGATTTTGGCTGGCAAGCCGCCATGATGGTCATGTCCATGATCGCTGCCAGCATGATCGCCATTGGCCTTGGATTGCGAGGCGCTGAGTCCTCCACCGCCGCGGTTGCCGAAGCCAGTTTGGGCAAGACTATCGGCCATGCGTTTAAATCGAGAGATTACATTTTACTGACCTTTGGGTTTTTTGTTTGCGGGTTGCATTTGGTCTTTATCACCACCCATTTGCCGGTATATTTGCGCGACAATGCGATTGACCCTGGCATCGCGTCTTGGGCGCTTTCTTTGGTGGGGTTGTTTAATATCGCAGGCGCTTTGTTCTTTGGCTGGATCGGCGGGGTCACCTCCAAAAAAGTGCCATTGGCATTGATCTATTTGGCACGAACGATCATCATCGCAGCCTTTATCTCTGCCCCTGTTTCGGGCACATCTGCTTTGATTTTCGGCGCTGCTATGGGCTTCTTCTGGCTTGGCACGATACCCCTGACCAGCGGGTTGATCGTCACGTTCTTTGGCCCGCGTTATCTGGCGACACTTTATGGGTTTGTTTTCCTATCGCATCAGGTGGGCTCATTCATGGGTGCATGGCTTGGCGGCAGGCTTTATGACACGCTTGGCAATTATGACATTATGTGGGGCATTAATTTAATCGCTGGGCTTGTGGCCTTCTTCCTGCATATCATCATTCGGGAAAGACCGATCCCCATGACAGCAAAACCCGCCTAATGGCGGGTTCGGCCTTGAGATTCAAAAATTAGAATGGAGCAGAATTAATCCTGCATCCCCAACCAGCGTTCAGCATCAAGGGCAGCCATACAGCCCATTCCGGCAGCGGTAACCGCTTGGCGATAAATCTTATCGACACAATCCCCCGCTGCAAAAACACCATCAATTGACGTCCGTGTCGTTCCAGCCTCGGCGATGATATAGCCTTCATCATCCATTTCGATCGCGCCTTTAAAGGCTGATGTTGCAGGGTCATGGCCAATGGCGACAAAAATCCCATCGACCGGAATTGAGACCGTATCTTCCCCTGTTGTGGAGGCTAAAGTTACGCCCGTCACGCCGCCGCCCATGCCGTCTTCTCCGGTAATCTCTTCAACGGTGCGATTCCACATGATATTAATATTTTCCGTTTTCTGCAGACGGTCCTGCATGATCTGTTCAGCCCTCAGGCTGTCGCGGCGGTGGATCAGCGTCACTGATTTACAGATATTGGCCAGATAGAGCGCTTCTTCAACGGCAGTATTGCCGCCCCCCACAACCGCCACGTCTTTATCGCGATAGAAAAACCCATCACAAGTGGCACAAGCCGAAACACCGCGGCCATTGAACGTGGTTTCACTCTCAAGACCCAACCAACGCGCCTGCGCGCCTGTTGCGATCACCACGGTTTTTGCCTGATAGGTTTTACCGCTGTCGCCTGTGATCGTGTAAGGCTTGGATGAAAAATCAACATTTGTCGCCAAATCATATTCGATCCGCGCCCCAACATTTTCGGCCTGCGCCTGCATTTGCTGCATCAACCATGGGCCTTGCACAACATCCGCAAAGCCAGGGTAATTTTCAACATCGGTGGTGATGGTCAATTGCCCACCAGGTTGAAGACCCGCCAAAACAAGGGGGTTCAGATTGGCACGAGCGGCATAAATAGCGGCAGTCAAACCTGCTGCGCCTGTGCCGATAATGATGACATTTTCAATTTCTGACTTATTTTGCTCTGACATATTTGTTTCGGGCATGGCGTTACTCAATCACGGGGTTAAAGGTTAAAGTTTATGACACTTGTAATTCAGGTCGGTTGCGGAAATGGTCCAAGGCTTCTGGATTGGCCAAGGCTTCGGTGTTCTTAATCGGGCGGCCTTCGACAACATCACGAACAGCAAGTTCAGTGATCTTGCCTGAACGTGTTCGCGGAATATCATCAACCGCCAGCACAACAGCAGGCACATGACGCGGGGTCGCGCCTTGACGGATGGCTTGTTTGATCTGGGTGGTTAAATCATCATCCAGTTGCGCCCCCGCCGCCAAGCGAACGAAAAGCACAACACGGACATCAACCGCGCCATCTTCTGTAATAGACTGGCCAATGACCAAGGCTTCGACAATTTCATCAAAGGCTTCGACCTGACGATAAATTTCTGCCGTGCCAATGCGAACCCCACCAGGATTGAGCGTGGCATCCGAACGGCCGTGGATAATCAGCCCATCATGTTCGGTTAATGTCGCCCAATCGCCATGGCGCCAAATGCCGGGAAAATGTTCAAAATATGCGGCGCGATATTTACTGCCATCATCATCCCCCCAAAACCCGATCGGCATGGATGGAAACGGCTTGGTGCAGACCAATTCACCTTGCTGGCCTTTAATGGGCTGGCCATCATCCCCCAAGACATCAACCGCCATACCAAGCCCGCGGGCTTGAATTTCACCGGCATAAACAGGTTTAACCGGACAACCCAAAACAAAGCATGAGATCAAATCCGTCCCGCCTGAGATGCTGGCCAATTGCAGGTCAGATTTGATGGCATCATAGATAAAAGCAAAGCCATCGCTTGAAAGTGGTGATCCGGTGGAACAAATCTGTTTCAAAAGGCTAAGGTCAACGGCTTCCCCCGGGCGGTAGCCTGATTTTCTGACAGCATCAATATATTTTGCTGAAGTGCCGAACATTACAATCTGTTCATCGGCCACCATTTCCCAAAGACGTTCAGGGCCGGGGTAAAACGGATTGCCTTCATACAACACGATAGCGGCTTTCACCGCCATGGCAGAGACCAGCCAATTCCACATCATCCACCCGCAGGTGGTGAAATAAAAAACATGATCCCCCCTATGGGTATCACAATGCAGGCGGTGTTCTTTGATATGCTGAATCAGCGTCCCACCAGCGCCATGGGTGATGCATTTCGGCGCGCCAGTGGTGCCTGAAGAATAGAGGATATAAAGCGGATGATTAAACGGCATTCGGGTGAAATCTTGGATCGGTTCTGCCCTAAGCGCGTCACCCCAGAGCACCGCCTGATCAATGCCATCTAACATCGGCTCATCGGCCAGAAATGGAACAATCAGCACCTGTTCAATTGATGGCACAGCATCCAGCAAATCACGGATGATCGGCATCCTATCAAGCGACTTGCCATTATAGCGATAGCCATCTGCCGCCATCAAAATTTTCGGTTGTATCTGGCCAAAACGATCTTTAACCCCGCCCAGTCCAAAATCACTGGAACAAGACGAAAACACAGCCCCGATACTGGCCGCCGCCAACATGGTGATGACTGCCTCAGGGATATTCGGCGTATATGCCGCCACCCGATCCCCCGGCTCAACCCCTTTTGACTTCATCCACCCTGCCAGCGCCATGACTTGTTTTTTGACATCTGCGCGGGTCAGTTGTCGCCTCGATTTAACGGGGTCATCACTTTCACAATGGGCAATAATCGCGACACTGCCATCAGCATCGGCCAGCATATTTTCCGCATAATTGATACGGCCATTGGCAAAAAACTGCCCGCCTGTCATGACATCCGGATCGGTTAGAACAACATCACCTTTATCACCAATCACCCCATGCCAATCCCAAAGGTAGGACCAAAAATCTTCAGCATGATCGACTGAAAACGTCCATAGGCTTTCATAATCCCCAGCCCAATCAAACCCTGTGTGGTCTTTCAAATAGGCGGCAAAATCTGCAATTTGAGTGTTTTCGCTATTGTCAGGCGTCCAGAGTAACGAAGAAAGCATGCTGGTCATCAATCAATTCACAAAGATCATTTTGAAGGATCATATTGAAGGTTTTAATCTGCGCCTATAGCATAACCTATAATGCAACTTGGGCAAGCCTATGGTTGCTGCCATAAGGGGTAAAATAGAAAATTTTCAGAGGTTCATAATGATGCTGTTTATCAAATCAAACTGGCCAAGTGAGGTGAGATCTGCCGTCATGAAAGCGGCATTTTTGATGGTTTTATTATGCCCCATAGCATCAGCACAATCCGACACTAACGTGATTGAAATTGTAAAAGGTCAAGCCATTCAAGGCGGATTAATCTTGATCAAAACAGCCCCAGGATCGCGCCTCACCCTTGATGATGCGCCTTTGATGGCAACCCAAGACGGTATTGCGGTGATCGGCTTTCACCGTGATGATACCGCCCCTGTTGTGGTGGTGGCCACCGCCCCTGATGGCGCGGTAACCCGCCGTGAATTCACGCCCCAGACTCGCAGCTATGAAGAACAGCGTATTGAGGGCCTGCCGCCCAAAATGGTGACCCCACCTGATGAAGTCGTTGCCCGAATCAAACGAGACCGTGAAATGGTGGTGATGGCCAGAAGCGCCGCAACACCAATTGCCCATTTTACCGGTGATTTTGCATGGCCTGCCCAAGGCATTATCACAGGGGTTTATGGCTCACGCCGAATTTTAAACGGCAAGCCGCGCTCCCCCCATTACGGCATAGATATTGCCGCCCCGAAAGGCAGCCCTGTAATCGCGCCTCAAGGCGGGATTATCCGCATGGTGGCTGATCTTTATTTCACGGGTTGGACGGTGATTATCGACCATGGCCATGGCGTCAGTTCAACCTTCCTGCATTTGGAAGACACGGCGGTGATTCCCGGCGATCAAGTCAATAAAGGACAGGTCATTGGCACGGTTGGGTCAACAGGGCGGTCAACGGGGCCTCATTTGGATTGGCGAATCAACCTCTTTGGCAAGCGGCTTGACCCGCAATTGCTGGTCGGCGAGATGCCGCAATAAGGGCAAACTCCCAAAACGAATCAAATGGAAAGAGGATTAAGCGATTTGGCTTTTATCGTCTTTCGTGGCGGCTTCGTAACTGCATTTTAATGATTTGACCAAGTCATAAATCATCTGTTCAGTATGAAGCGGGCCTGGGGTGATTCTCAACCGTTCTGTGCCTTTAGGAACAGTCGGGTAATTAATCGGCTGGATATACATATGATGGTGTTCAAGCAAATGTGACGTCACCGCCAAGCAAAGACCGGGGTCACGCATCATGACAGGGACGATATGCGTATCACCCGGCAGGATTTCAAACCCTTCCTCAATCAGCAGTTTTTTGAGCAAAGCAACGTTTTTCTGTTGGCCTTGGCGTTCAACATCGCTCTGACGAAGATGCTTAATCGACGCCAAAACGCCAGCCGCCAGCCCCGGGGGAATCGCGGTGGTGAAAATAAAACCAGAGCCATAACTGCGGACCGCATCACAAAGTTTATCGGATGACGCGATATACCCGCCCATCACCCCGACAGCCTTGCCAAATGTCCCTTGGATAACGTCCACACGGTCCTGCAAACCGCGTTCTTGCGCCATACCGCCACCTTCCGCGCCATACATGCCGACAGCGTGGACTTCATCCAGATAGGTGATGGCGTTGTATTTTTCTGCCAAATCACAAATTGCGCCAATCGGCCCTGTATCCCCATCCATGGAATAAACTGATTCGAAAACAATCAGTTTCGGGCGATCCAGAGGTTCAGCCGCCAATAATTCTTCCAAATGGGCGGTATCATTGTGACGGAAAATCACTTTATCGGCATTGCTGTTGCGAATTCCGCTAATGATTGAGGCGTGATTCATCGAATCGGAAAAGATTTTCACATTCGGCAGAAGTTTCGCCAAAGTTGAAATGCTGGCTTCATTGGCAACATAACCAGAGGTGAAGATCAACGCACGTTCCTTGCCATGCAGATCAGCCAATTCATGTTCCAAAGCCACCAAAGACTGGGTTGTGCCTGAAATATTGCGGGTTCCGCCAGCGCCAGCGCCTTGGGTTTTAACCGCATGGGCCATGGCATCAGTGACAACGTCTTTTTGCCCCATGCCAAGGTAATCGTTTGAACACCAGACAATCACATCCTTAGGGCCATCTGGGGCGTGCCAACGCGCAACAGGATGACGGCCAGCCATACGCTCAATCTCAACGAAATACCGATACCGGTTTTCCGCCCTAAGCGTCTCTAGGCTTTGTGCAAAAATGTCATCGTAACGTGATGTCAAAATCATATCCCCACAAGAAAGCCTATTATAAACAGGAATTAGTGGGTAATACCACGCAATCTTTCATTCCTGCGACGAAGTAGCTCAAGTGTTGTAAGCAGAAGAATTGAAATCAACACCAAACAGGTTGCCGCAGCAAGAATAGTTGGGCTGATTTCTTGTCTTATGCCAGACCACATCTGCCGTGGCAAGGTCACAGTTTCAGGGCCACCCATAAACAAGACCACCACAACTTCATCGAAAGACGTGATAAAGGCAAACAACCCGCCAGAAATAACCCCGGGCAGAATCAATGGCATCTGCACCTTAAAGAAGGTGGTGAAGACATTTGCGCCTAAGTTTTGGGATGCTTTCACCAAATTGCGATCAAAGCCTGATAAGGTCGCTGTCACCGTAATCACAACAAAAGGTGTGCCCAAAGCCGCATGGGCCAGAATCAACCCTGTGTAAGTGCCAATCAAATTCACCTTGGCATAGAACAGGAACATCCCTGATGCGGTGATGATCAATGGCACAATCAATGGTGAGATCAATGTCGCCATGATGATTTTGCGGAATGGCATCAATGGGTTCGACAAGCCAATAGCCGCCACTGTGCCCAAGCCAGTGGACAAAGCGGTTGCCGCAACTGCAATAATCGCTGAATTGATCGCCCCTGTTTTCCACTTGTCGGAACACATGGTTTTAATCGACGGATCGTTACACATCCCCAGCATGTTTTTATACCATTTCAGGGAGAACCCTTCAGGGTCTAGCGACAGCATTTCAGGAGTAAATGACAGGAATACACCGCTGGTGAACGACAATGGAATCACCACAATCAACGGTGCGATCAAGAAGAACAACACCAAAGCGCAAATCGTCAGATATGTGTAATGCCAAACTTTCTGGCCAGTGGTTGCGTAAATCGGTAATGCCATAACTTAACCCATCTTCATGTTGTCGATACCGACAATCTTATCGTAGAGCCAATAGAGAATCAGAATACCAGCCAAAAGGACAACACCCATGGCAGCAGCAAGACCCCAGTTCAGCGTGTTTTGCATATGGAAAGCGATAAAGTTACCAATCAGGCGGCCATCTTTACCCCCGACCAATTCAGGCGTGATGTAATAGCCAATGGCAACGATAAAGACCAAAATGGACCCCGCGCCAATCCCTGGCAATGTTTGCGGCATATAAACCCGCAAGAACGCCAATGTTGGGGTTGCGCCCAAGTTTTGCGCGGCGCGCATATAGCTTGGCGGGATTGTTTTCATCACGGAATAAATCGGCAGGATCATAAATGGCAGGAGGATCTGCGTCATCACGATCAATGTGCCTGTGAAGTTATACATCATGGGCAGACGCCATTCTTCTGGCAAGCCGAAGGCCACCAGCGTGTCGTTCACCACCCCTTCTTGTTGCAACATGACCATCCATGACACGATTCGCACCAAAAGCGAGGTCCAGAACGGGATCAACACACAAATCATCAAAAGGTTGGATTTGCTGAGCGGCAAAGTCGCCAGCAAATGCGCCACAGGATACCCCAAAATCAAACAGAAGACCGTGACCAGCAAACTGACCAATAATGTCCGTTTCCACAACAAGTTATACACCTGACGCTTTTCGGGCTGTTGTTCGATGGATTTGTTATAGCCGTATTTCAAATCAACGGCATTCAAGTAATAACCCAATGTGTACGGGTCTTTCATAGCGGTCAAGGACTGCCAAAACTCGACTTTACCCCAGCGCTTGTGAATTTTGATCATCTGATCTTTATAAGGCGGGCCGTCGATATTCTTCATCTTGCGCGATGTTTTTTTCAACAGGCTTTTCCAGCCAGATTTTTCATAGTTCATGCGGGTTGAAACACGGCCGATTTCAATTTTATCGGCGTTTTTCAAATCCATGAACATAGCGGCAAAAAGAGGTTCATCAGGGACGTTTTGACCATCCCAATTTTTCAATTCTTCAAAGGTCAGAGGCAGCACTTGGTTAACCAATTTATCGTCAACAGACCGCGTAAACAGGCTTCCGATTGGGACGATGAAACTGATGAAAATAAATGCCAGCAGCGGGAACACCAACATAAAGGCCCGCATTTTGGAACGGCGTTGTGACCGTTTTAGGCTGACCTTAAGCGGGACACCATCTTGGGTCATTAACATTTGGTTTTGATCAACACTGGACATGGGAAAGTCTCTCTTTTCTGTGATCAACCAACGAAATCAAGCGCGCGGCAGTCTTCAGTTTTCCAACTGACATGACCTTTCACCCCTGGCTTGAGGTCAGCGCTCAGGCTTGAGTTTGGCACTTTGACGATAAATTCATCATTACCCGCAACATCAAGACGACACCGGATATGGTCACCAAGGTAGATCAATTCCAGCACTTTAGCCGGCAAAGATGGCTTGCTGGCGGCAGGTTTCTTGGTGGAAAACTCAATACGTTCAGGGCGAAGCGAAACGGTTGTCTTATCGCCTTTAGCGACATTAACGGCAGCAGCTTTAATCGTGCCATGCTTACCCAGATCAACGGTTGTGACGCCTTTTGAAATAGCGCCAACTGTCCCGCTCAATTTATTGTTTTCGCCAATAAACTGCGCCACAAAGGAATTTTCTGGCTTTTCATAAAGCGTTACCGGATCAGCCAATTGCTGAATAATGCCATCATCAAACACCGCAATGCGGTTTGACATGGTCAAGGCTTCGGATTGATCGTGGGTCACATAAACAACGGTCACGCCAAGTGATTCGTGGATGTGTTTAATTTCATATTGCATATGTTCACGCAATTGCTTGTCAAGCGCGCCAAGCGGTTCATCCATCAGCACCAACTCAGGTTCAAACACAAGCGCACGTGCTAAGGCGACACGCTGCTGCTGGCCACCAGAAAGTTGCCCCGGGCGGCGATCACCGAACTGACCCATCTGCACCATATCAAGAGCGCGGCGGACTTTTTCTTCGGTATCGGCCTTGCCCATCTTGCGGACAGAAAGCGGGAAAGCAAGGTTTTCGTTAACCGTCATATGCGGGAATAGCGCGTAATTCTGGAACACCATGCCAATGCCACGCTTATGGGGCGGGATATTATTGATGGGCTTACCATCCAACATAATATCGCCATGGGTTGCGGTTTCAAAACCTGCCAGCATCATCAGGCAGGTGGTCTTGCCAGAACCTGATGGCCCCAACATGGTCACAAATTCGCCTTTAGCGATATCAAGGTTTAAGTTTTTTACGACAAGCGTTTCGCCGTCATAACTTTTTTGAACATTTTCGTAGCGTACGAATGGTCCTGAAGATGCCATAATTTCCCTCAGCCGCAATCACGGTTTTAATATCTTGTTCTTGTTACGCTTGTTTCATAACAAATAAAACAAAATCATGATACAAGATGCAATATTATTTTGTCTTTAACCGACATCTTGTTCGTTTAATGATCATCAATATAACAATAATATCATGTTCAGCGGTGATACAACATGCGCCCAATGGTATTGAGCAATATTTGCGCCGCCAGCGTTGCTGTTGATCCTGTTTGATCGTAATCGGGGGCAACTTCCACCAAATCAAGGCCAATAATCGACCCTTGCTTGGTCAGCCCATCCATCAATTCAAGGATTTCATAATATAGAAAACCGCCATGGCTAGGGGTGCCTGTGCCTGGGGCGATTGACGGGTCAAACCCATCAATATCAATTGTCACATAATATCGCTCGCCTTTTGGGATGCGGTCCAGCACGGCCTCAACGCCTAATTTCCGGAATTGCCGCACCGACATAATATCACTGCCGAAAGAACGGGCATCGTCATAGCCTTCTTTGGCGGTTGATGAAACATTGCGAATGCCGATCTGGCTAAGGCCTTTGACATAATCTTTTTCGGCCGCCCGCCGCATTGGGTTGCCATGGCCCGCGGTCACACCATGACGCACATCAACAAAGTCAAGGTGGGCATCAACCTGCACCAGATGAAATGGCTCTTGATCGCTAAACGCATTGATGCAAGGGATATTGACCGAATGATCACCGCCCAAAACAATGGGGATCGCCCCTGCGTTTAAAATCGCCCGCACCCCTTTTTCAATATTGGCATGGCTTTGTTCGGTGTCGGTATGGATGATATCCGCATCGCCGATATCAACAATCCGGCCTTGGTCTTCCGTCAGGTAGGTAATGTCATCTTCATGGTCATAGGCGCCGGCGTGACCAAAAGAAAATAAGGTTGATGCTTCTCGGATGGCGCGGGGGCCAAATCGTGCACCAGGGCGATATTGCGTCCCAAAATCAAACGGCGCGCCCAGAACAGCAATATCAGCATCAATCGCATCCCAATCCCCTTGATACGGATATTTGCCAAAACTGCATAACCCCACAAAAGGCAAATTAAGGCGGCCTGAAGCATATCCGTGCGATGACATTATTTTCTCCTGAATAATCTTAAAACTTCAAAACCATCCAAGGCGTTTAAACGCAAAAAGGCAAGCCTCTTTGCTTGCCTTTTCGAATTGTTATTGTCTTCAGGTCTTGTCTTACTTTTCCCTGAACGCGATTTGTTGGGCGCGTTCGATCGGTGACAAGATATATTGCAAGACCGTTCGTTTGCCGCCAATCACATCAATAATCGCGGTCATCCCCGGGGTGATTTCAGGCTCAAACCCCGAATTGGGATAGATCGGATCAGGAATTTTGATCATGGTGACAAAATAAGGCGGCAGGTTTTCATCCTGGGTGCTGTTGCTGGCGATTTTCTCCACCTCACCTTCCAATGCCCCATAGCGGGAAACATCATAAGCCGAAAGCGAAACCCTGACCTTTTGTCCCGGGCTGATCTTGGCAACATCATCGGTCAAGACCTGCGCCCTGACGGTGACTTCTTTTTCATCAGGGACAATTTCAGCCATCACGGCACCGGCATCAACAACCGCGCCAATGGTTTTGATATGCACAGCAGAAATAATGCCGTCAGACGGCGCTTTGACATCGGTATAAGCCACTTTGCCTTTGAGTGCATCCAGCCGTGCTTCGGCTTGGGCGGCGCGTGTTCTGACCTCAACCAATTGGGTTTCGGCAATTTCATGGTCGAGTTGCACAACCTTAATCACCCGCAAATCAGCAAGGCGATTAACCCCAGCTTCCACCCCGGCTTGAATTTGCATGACCAGATCATCAATCTCGCGGCGATGTTGATCATAGAGGCGAACATGGGCCACCAATTCAGCATGAGTCATTAAGGTGCTGATAATGTCAGCACCTTTCGGGACGTTTAACGGCGGAAGAGAATGATGATCGTGATGCAATTGAG
>WTHX01000174.1 GCA_011522975.1 Alphaproteobacteria bacterium
CGTTGTCTTGCGGCTAAAAATAAAACAGCCAAACAAAGGGACAGGAAAAACACCACCAATTGATCGGTATCAATCCGCCCAACGGAAGTTCTGATCAAATAGGTTGAACTCAACCCAATGCCTGTGCCCGCGATCGCACCTTCAGCGGGATAACCAGCCGCCCAAAACATCAACCCCACCATGACGGCGGTTAAAAACCCTGAAATGGGAATCATGGCATTGCCAGCCAACAGCAAATCACCATCATAAAACCAATCGGCCAGATGATGGATCGCCACGGAAAGCAAAGGCAGATCAAAGACAGATTTATTCGAATAATCACGACCTTCAAATTGGTCATTATGGGTTTGTTGATAGGCGATGGTTTGATCAGGATATAAACGGGATTGACTGAAGTCTTGCCCCATCACCCCACGACCATAATTTTCAGCAAGGCTCAGGAAATAAGCCGCATCGGTGGTACTGGCAAGGGGGGAGCCATTGGCATAAAATTGATTGGGGTTATCTTGCCAGTGCTGCCATTGAGATTGTCTTGTTTCATAATTGATCAAGCCAGCCAGCAGGATCAGAACAATCGCCCCCAACACATACCGCCAGTCATGGCTTGAAGATAAAAAATCTCTGGCTGTAACTTGATTATGCCATTGTTTACATTTGATCCAAAAAGACATGGAAACCACCTTTAAAATACGCAGTCATCATGACAAAACATGGGTGGAGATGCAATCAGCCAAAACGCTAAAAGGGATTTTATATTATTTTTCCAGCCCAAGACCATGCCATTTTATGTTTGATGGCTTCTTGCGCAAAATTGGCCGCATCGGGATGATCAAATAATGCATAACATGTGGCGCCGCTGCCGCTCATGCCATGATGAAGATATCCGTCTTGGCCTTGCAATGATGAAAGATAATCAATCTGGTGTTGAATTTTTGGCTCAAGCGCCATGGCAGGGGCGGTCAAATCATTGCCGTGGGCAAGCCATGTGGCCAGATCAGCATCTTGTCTAAGGCTATTATTTTTATTGTAGGCGGATAGGCTTAATTGTTTGAAAACATCCTTTGTTGAAACCCCTACCATCGGGTTGACCAGCAAAAGGCCAGCCTTGTTTAAGGGATCAATTGACAATGGCGTTAAATCTTCACCTATGCCTTGCATTCGCCATTGGGTTGATAACTGGTACTGCTTTAAACAGACAGGGAGATCAGCACCAATTTCGAGCCCAATTTCGGCCAGATCAGCATCAGAACATGGTGAAGAATTAAGCCGATTGGCCGCGGTCAAAACAGCCGCCGCATCAGACGACCCGCCACCAATACCAGCGGCTACAGGAATATTTTTCTCCAATGTCAGGGCAAATTTTTCATCCCAATCCATATGCTTGCGATAGGCATTGAGCGCAATCATCAGAATGTTCTTAGCCGCATCAAGGCCTTTAAGGGCATCAGCTTGCTGTCCTTTGATGGTCAATTGATCGGCATCATTTGTTGTGAGCGTTATCTGATCCCCAAGATCAGCAAACACCACCAGTGAGTCCATCAAATGATAGCCATCATCACGCCGCCCTGTAATGGTCAGCGTCAGGTTGATTTTGGCATGGGCTTTTAAAGAGATACTGGCCATTAATATTGTCCGTCTTGATAGGCTTTCAATTTGGCCTTGACCTGTTCGACATCCAACTCATCATCGGATTGCCCTTCGGCCAGTAAATCAAGCGCACGTTGCCATTGGAAAGCCGCTTCTCGATGACGACCGAGGGCGGCGTAAACATCGCCTAAATGATCGGTGATCAAAGGGTCAACGGGCCGCAACATCACGGCACGTTCCATAAAGAGCAAGGCTTGATCAAGACGTCCTAATTTAAAATAGCCCCAGCCCAAGGAATCCATGAAAAACCCGTTTTGGGGCTGCAGTTCAATGGCTTTGCGAATAAAGCCTAAGGCTTCTTCAGGATCGCCCCCTTCTTCCAACAGCCAATAGCCTAGATAATTGAGGGCATAGGCATCGCCAGGGTTATATTCAAGAGTCCGGCGCAGGGCAATTTCAGCCTCCTCTTTGCGGTCAAGGCGATCATAGGTGATGCCCAAATAATAACTCACTGTCGGGTGATCATCTTCTAATGCCCATGCTTTTTGATAAGACGTTAACGCCAATTCATACTGGCTTTGCCGCCGTGCCGCGTTGCCTTTTTGTATCCAGATATCAACATTATCAGGATCGGTACTGGCCAAGCGTTCAAAAATACCCATGCCGCTTTCATAGGTGTTTTCTTCCGCCGTAAGATACCGTGCCTTTAGAAATTGAGCAGGCTGATACCATATGCTGTTTTCAGCAATCCGCCCATGATAGCCATGGCTTTTTTCAATTTGATCGAGGTCACGGTAATATAGCCCCAGCATATAATTGACTTTGTCATAATCAGGCGCGATATATCCCGCCGCATGGGCCCGCGCCAATCGGCTGGTCCTGATGGGGATCGGCACATTGGCAGCATCAATATAGGCTTCTGCCAATAACGTTTTAATGTCAGGCGCATTGAACAATGTCGACGTGCCATCATCCAAAGCATCTAACGCCGCTTCGCGATTAAAATAAGATCCCAATCGATTGTTTAAAATTTTTCTGGCCTGATTAACCTCACCTTGGCGAGCAAAGACTCCAGCCATGGTCAAAGCCGAGGTCAGCCCCAGATGGTCTTGATCAATCGCCATACGGGCGGATGCCAATGCATCTTGTGGTCGGTCCAAATATTCAGCAATTAATGCCGATTGGGTGAAAATGGCAATAGGGGGTGGGTTTTGATCATCTTGGACCAGATCAAGTAATCGCGTTAGTCCAGCATCACCTTGGTCTTGGAGGGCTAAAGCCCATGCACCTAATATTGTACCGATGGGCTGGCTGCCGGCTTGTTCCAGCAATAAATCGGCCACCGCCAGCGCCCCTGGCCAGTCTTGGGATTGCAAGGCCAAAACCAAAGCAGGTTCACTGCCATAATCCAAATCAAACCCCAATTGTTGAGATTTGCTGGCCAAGGCGGCGGCGGTTTCGATATCACCATTGATAAAATAGGAGCGAAACGCCAAGGCCATTAATTTCTGATTTTCAGGTAAAGTCGCCAATGCGTTATTAAATTCATTGGCGGCCATGGCCATGTCTTTGTCCAAATTGGCTTGATACGCCAATAAGAAAGATGCGGCATTGGATTGTTGATCATATGATTCAGCAACAGTAATGGCGGTATGTTCACCCGTTAAATCATTTTGAGGGGCTTGCGTTAAATCAAACGCACTTGTTCGTGGCTGGCAACCCGCCGCCAATAACCCTGTCATTAAAATCAATGCTAGAAAACGCAAAAGACCCTGTCCTTTCATCATTACTATGACGGATAAGACAGGGTCTGTCATGACTATATATTGCTGTGACGCATTGCTTACATATTAGGGTATGCAGGCCCGCCGCCACCTTCTGGCGTTACCCAAACGATATTCTGTGTTGGGTCTTTGATGTCACAAGTCTTACAATGGACGCAGTTTTGTGCGTTGATCTGAAGACGAGGGTTTGATCCATCTTCTTCCCGAACAATTTCATAAACCCCTGCAGGGCAATAGCGTTGTTCAGGCGCATCATAAATTGCAAGGTTATGATCAACCGGCACAGACGCATCTTTTAAGGTCAAATGCGCGGGCTGATTTTCATTGTGGTTGGTACCCGATAAATACACCGATGAATTGCGATCAAAACTGACCACGCCATCAGGCTTTGGATATTCAATCTTAGGCATATCCGCCGCCGGCTTGAGCGCGCTATGGTCATCATGATGTTTGAATGTCCATGGTGCTTTGCCGCGCAACAGATAGGTATCAAGCCCGGCATAGGCCATCCCCAACCACAGGCCTTTGTTAAAGCCAGGGCGGATATTGCGGACACGATACAATTCATCCCACAACCAAGATTGTTCAATCTTTTCCCCATAAGATACAGGTTCTTGGGCAGCTGCATTTTCACCAGTGACGATTTCAAACACCGCTTCAGCCGCCAGCATCCCTGATTTCATGGATGTATGGGTGCCTTTAATTTTCGGCACGTTCAAGAAACCAGCCGTACAACCCACCAAACAACCGCCGGGGAATGTCAGTTTAGGAATGGACTGGAAGCCGCCTTCGTTCAGGGCGCGCGCGCCATAAGAAACACGTCTGCCGCCTTCAAACACATCACGGACTTTCGGGTGGGTTTTAAACCGCTGAAATTCTTCAAATGGAGACAGATGAGGGTTCTGATAATCAAGCCCCACCACATAACCAACCGCCACTTGATTGCCGTTGAGGTGATAAAGGAATGAGCCGCCATAAACATCGGTGGAAACAGGCCAGCCGACAGAATGCCAGACTTTGCCTGGTTCAGATTTAGCCGGGTCAATATCCCATAATTCTTTGATGCCAAT
>WTHX01000116.1 GCA_011522975.1 Alphaproteobacteria bacterium
ATGAGGTGCAATCCCATGCCGCCTTATTGCCATTGCAGGTCAATTCAGATGAAGATGCCGGTGAAGAAACACGCTTGCGCTATCGCTATCTTGATCTGCGCCGGGAACGCCCACATCAAAACATTATGTTGCGCGCTCAGGTGATTCAATCAATCCGCCGCCGCATGGTTGACCTTGGCTTTATGGAATTTCAAACTCCAATTCTGACCGCGTCGTCACCAGAAGGCGCACGGGATTTCTTGGTGGCTTCACGCCTGCATCCGGGCAAGTTTTACGCTTTGCCGCAAGCCCCACAACAGTTTAAACAGCTGATCATGGTGTCGGGTTTTGATAAATATTTCCAGATCGCGCCATGTTTCCGCGATGAAGACAGCCGCGCTGACCGCAGCCCGGGTGAGTTTTATCAGCTCGATCTTGAAATGAGTTTTGTTAATCAGGATGATGTGTTTGCTGCAGTTGAACCGGTAATCGCTGGCGTGTTCGAAGAATTTACCGATCAGCCCGCCCCCGCCCCATTCCGCCGCATTCCATTTGCTGAATCAATGTTGAAATATGGATCAGACAAACCTGATTTGCGGATTCCAATTGAGATTAGCGATGTGACGGAAACGTTCCGCGGCTCAGGGTTTAGCATCTTTGCCAATGCTGTTGAAAAAGGCTCTGTGGTGCGTGCCGTGCCTGGCCCTGGTTGTGGCAGTCGTTCGGTCGCTGATCGGATGAATTCATGGGCGCAAGGTGAAGGCGCGCCGGGCATGGGGTATATCATCTATGCTGAAGGTGAAGCCCGTGGGCCAATCGCCAAAGCCTTGGGTGAAGATAAAGCCTTGGCCTTGCGTGACGAATTAGGCGTCAAAGATGGTGATGCTGTGTTCTTCGCTTGTGCGGGTGAACATGATGCCGCGTCATTGGCTGGCCGTGCCCGTGTTAAAATCGCCGATGATCATAACTTACGGTCAGGCGGGTTTGAATTCTGCTGGATCGTTGACTTCCCGATGTATGAACAGGATGAAACCACAGGTGAGATTATTTTCTCCCATAACCCGTTCTCAATGCCGCAAGGCGGGCTTGAAGCCCTTGAGACCATGAACCCGCTTGATATTAAAGCATGGCAATATGACTTGGTCTGTAATGGGGTGGAACTGTCTTCAGGCGCGATCAGAAACCATTTGCCTGATGTCATGTATAAAGCCTTTGAGATTGCCGGTTATGGCCCTGAAGTGGTGGATAACAAATTCCCCGGCATGATCAATGCGTTTAAGTTTGGCGCACCACCCCACGGCGGGATTGCCCCTGGCATTGACCGTATCGTCATGCTGATCGCCAATGAGCCGAATATTCGGGAAATCATTTTGTTCCCGATGAACGGTAAGGCGGAAGATTTGATGATGGCCGCCCCATCAGAAGTTGCGGATGAACAATTGCGTGAATTGCATATCCGCAAACAATTGCCGCCAAAACCTGCGGGCAGTTAATCGCCTTCAATATGGATCAAGAAAGCCAGCCTCATGCGATCTGCAGGGGCTGGTTTTTTATTGGGCTGTTTTTGTATGGGGCTATTTGGCGTCTAAGACGATGCTTTATGACGGCTCAACCCATGGGCTGACCACATCAGGGTGATCAATAGGAAGGCTGCTCCGGCTTGGTGGAGCGTGCCTAAACTGACAGGCACCATATAAAGCAAGGTGGCCACCCCTAAAATAAATTGTGCCGTCACCGCCGCCATCATGGCATAGGCCCTGATGGCAAGCCCTGCTTTTAAAGCACGGCGCATGATGGTCAAAACGCCGACCACCACCAACAGCGCTAAGATGCGGTGATGAAACTGGGCGGAGGCAGGGTTTTCAAACGCATCTTTTGCCCCCAATTCCCCATATTCAACAGGAACAAACCCATCCCCCATTAATGGATATTCATTATAGAGTTTGCCTGCATCCATCCCCGCCACAAAAGCGCCAGCGACAATCGTGATGGCCAAAATGCCGATCACCCCCATGACATGGCCTGATGGTTTCGGCGCGCGGCCATCTTTAAGGTCAAGTCCAGTCCAGACCAACAACGCCAAAATCAGCAATGCTGTGGAAAGATGGGTGGCCAAGCGATATTGCGACACTTCAGGGTTGTCCACCAAACCTGATTTGACCATCCACCAGCCAATGACGCCTTGGAAGCCGCCCAATGCCAATAATAGGGTTAGGCGTAATCCATAGCCTTGGGGGATCATTTTACGGATGGCAAAAAACAACAGCGGCAGACCAAAGGCCAAACCGATCAAGCGGCCTAAAACACGGTGGACATATTCCCAGAAAAAGATGGTTTTGAACGCCGCCAAATCCATATCAAAATTGATATGTTTAAATTCAGGCGAGGCTTGATAAAGCGTATAGACCCGCATCCATTCGGCATCAGATAAAGGCGGTAAGATCCCAATCAAAGGCCGCCATTCCACCATCGACAGCCCGCTGCCCGTCAATCGCGTGATGCCGCCGACAACAACCATCAAAAAAACCATGGCCGCAACGGCAAATAGCCAAATCATCACCGCGTGATGCTGGCCTGTTTGATCTTGTGTTGAACTCATTGTCATTGTGGACATGTTGAACACCTGAAATGCTGTAAATACACCTTCATTTTATTAGCGTGGAATCAGTCATCAGGCCAAGCCACAAAGACAGGCAAAAGCGCGACGAATTGATGCGGGGATTGAGCCGATAACCATAAAAATGAAGAAAAACCATTAAATTTGACTGAATTAGGCTTTTTTTTACCTTGTCACCTTGACGTGGATCAAACGAAGGCTCATATGCAATCGAAGAATTGATTAGCACTGTTCTGTCTAGAGTGCCAAAACACGCTAGATGGGGCTAATCTCAACATTAAAACCTCAGGAGGACAGGCATGAAATTCAAGCCTCTTCACGATCGCGTTCTTGTTCAGCGTGTAGAAAGCGAAGAAAAAACCGCTTCAGGGATCATCATCCCCGACACAGCACAGGAAAAGCCTATGCAGGGCAAAATTATTGCTGTTGGCTCTGGTTCAAAAGACGAGAGCGGCAAGGTGACCCCACTGGATGTTAAAGAAGGCGATAGCGTTCTTTTCGGCAAGTGGTCTGGCACTGAAGTCAAAATTGATGGCACGGAATACCTGATTATGAAGGAATCCGACATTATGGGTATTTTGGGTTAATTCCCGCCCAATCGTAACCAACATCTCAATACAGACGAAAGGTAAGATTTATGGCTGCCAAGGATGTAAAATTCGGGTCTGACGCCCGCAACCGTATGATGGCAGGGGTTGATATCCTCGCCAATGCGGTAAAAGTCACACTCGGCCCTAAAGGTCGTAACGTTGTTCTGGAAAAGCCTTTTGGCGCGCCACGCATCACCAAAGATGGCGTGACTGTTGCCAAGGATATTGAACTGAAAGACAAGTTCGAAAACATGGGCGCCCAGATGGTCCGTGAAGTTGCTTCAAAAGCCAATGACATGGCTGGTGACGGCACAACCACAGCAACTGTTCTGGCTCAGGCCATCGCACAGGAAGGCGCTAAGGCCGTTGCTGCTGGCATGAACCCAATGGATCTCAAGCGCGGCATCGACATTGCTGTTGAAAACATTGTTGAAACATTGAAGTCACGTTCAAAAGCGATCACTACTTCGGATGAAGTTGCCCAGGTTGGCACCATCTCAGCCAATGGTGAAAGCGAAATTGGCGCGATGATTGCTCAGGCTATGGAAAAGGTCGGCAACGAAGGTGTCATCACTGTTGAAGAAGCCAAGAGCCTCGACACTGAACTTGATGTTGTTGAAGGCATGCAGTTCGACCGTGGTTACCTGTCTCCTTACTTTGTCACCGATGGCGACAAGATGAAGGCTGTTCTGGAAGAGCCATATATTCTTCTTCATGAAAAGAAACTGACCAACCTGCAAGACATGCTGCCAATCCTTGAAAAGGTTGTGCAGTCAGGCCGTCCGCTTCTGATCATTGCTGAAGACATTGAAGGTGAAGCCTTGGCAACATTGGTTGTTAACCGTCTTCGTGGTGGCCTGAAGGTTGCTGCTGTTAAAGCCCCTGGCTTTGGCGATCGTCGTAAGGCGATGCTGGAAGATATCGCGATCCTGACAAAAGGCACCGTGATTTCTGAAGAAGTTGGCATCAAGCTTGACGCTGTTACGCTGGAAATGCTCGGTTCAGCCAAGCGTGTTGAAATCACCAAAGAAAACACTGTCATCGTTGATGGCATGGGTGACAAAGACACCATCTTGGGCCGTTGCAACCAGATCCGTGCACAGGTTGAAGAAACCAATTCTGACTATGACCGTGAAAA
>WTHX01000100.1 GCA_011522975.1 Alphaproteobacteria bacterium
ACCCGCAACAACGGCTCTGTGCCTGATGGCCTGATCACGACACGGCCAGTTTTGCCCAAATCACCTTCCGCATCTTTAATCGCCGATTGCACAGGTTTGGTGTTGATGACAGCGATCATGCGATCCCGATCATCGCCTTTGATATTGATCATCCGTTGCGGCAATGGGGAGAAACGACGAAGCGATTGGCTGGCAGGCTGGCCCGATTTTTGCATCGCCGCCAGCATCGAAATCCCCGCCATGATTGCATCCCCTGATGTGGCCAGGTCTGTCATCAGAATATGACCAGACGGCTCACCCCCAAGGTTGAAATTGCCGCTACGCATTTTTTCCAGAATATAACGGTCCCCCACTTGGGTGCGTTCCAATGTCATGCCTTGATCAGTCAGCCATTGGTTCAACCCATGGTTGGTCATCAATGTGCCGACCACGGTTTGCCCGGCCAATTCACCACGCTGGGCCATATCATCGGCCAAGACCGCCAAACATTGGTCGCCATCAATAATGCCGCCTTGTTCATCCGCCATGATCAAACGATCAGCATCACCATCAAGGGCAATGCCAACATCCGCGCCATGGGCGACAACCGCGTCAGCCATAGTGCCGGGGAAGACCGCCCCGCAATTCTGATTAATATTGATCCCATCAGGGTCTGTGGCAATCGGGATGACTTCAGCCCCCAATTCAAACAACACATCGGGTGCGGCGCGATAACCGGCGCCATTGGCGCAATCCACAACCACTTTCATGCCTTCGAAACGCATTGATCGCGGCACGGCAAATTTAACCGCTTCAACATACCGCCCCAAGCCATCCAGCATGCGGCGGGCACGACCAAGTTTTTCAGGTTCGGCTAAAGGAATATGACCGCTGATAATCGTGCTGATCGCATCTTCAGCCTCATCAGGGAGTTTAAACCCATCAGGGCCAAACAATTTGATGCCATTGTCAAAATGGGGATTATGGCTGGCTGAAATCATGACGCCCAGATCAGCCCGCAATGTGCGGGTCAGATACGCCACCCCGGGGGTTGGCAGAGGGCCTAAAAGGCGGGTATCCATGCCGATGGAGGCAAACCCCGCCTGCAATGCTGCTTCGATCATATAGCCTGAAAGTCGTGTGTCTTTGCCGATCACAACCAAAGGACGGCGGTTGCTCTCACCGGAATGCAGGGTCTGTTCTGTTGATCTTTTTTCGAGGAAATATTTACCGGCCGCCAGTGCCAATCTGATGATGTTTTCGGCTGTCATAGCCCCTGTATTAATTCGAGCCCGAACACCATCCGTGCCAAAAATCCGCGCCATAAGCGATCCCCATCAAAAAGTCTTAAATGATCATAACCTTGAAGTGAATATTTTTAAAGCCTCGGCTTTAAGCCATACCCTGCGCTTCGGTATTGGCAAGCGCTTGATGGGTTTCGGCAACATCATGGACACGGAAGATTTGGACGCCTTGCTGACGCGCTAAAGCCGCCAAAGCGACCGATCCTGCAAGACGTTCCTTAGCCGGCTCACCTTTTGAAAAATGAGCAATGGTTGATTTCCGCGATACGCCCAAAACAATCGGCACGCCAAGACCGTGAAACAGGCTGATTGACTGCATGATCTGCATATTATGATGCGGGGTTTTGCCAAAACCAAAACCAGGGTCAATCGCGATCATCCCACGTTTGACCCCTGCTGATACAGCGGTTGCAATCCGGCCTTCCAGCCAGTCAAAAATATCAGTCGGCGCATCAAGATATTGAGGGTTTTTCTGCATATTGCCCGGCTCACCCTGCATATGCATGATCATGGCAGGCACTTGCCGTTCAGCGATCAGATCAACCGCACCATCGGCCCGCAACCCGCCAACATCATTGATGATATGTGCGCCATGGCTTAAGGCTTCGGCCATAACATAAGTATGGCGCGTATCAGCTGAAACCAGATGACCTGCCGCGGATAATTTTTCAATCACAGGCAAGATACGGCGGCATTCTTCGTCATGGCTGACAGGGTCTGCCCCAGGGCGGGTTGACTCTCCACCAATATCCAAAATAGCCGCGCCATCAGCCATCATCTGTTCAGCAGAAGCCAAAGCAGTATCCGCAGAGAAATGATCACCGCCATCTGAAAAACTATCAGGCGTTGTATTGATAATACCCATGATATGCCATGACGCCATATCCAGCCCTGCATAGGCTTTGCGCGGGCGAGTCAGGCGATGCAAAATAAGTTTAGCGCGGGCTTCGGCTTGTTCACCGCCCGCTGCCGCCAAATCAATCAGGTCAGTTGCGGCAATACGGCAAACAGTGATCTGACCATCAATGCGGTTGATGACATCGATCTGGCTAAACCCATATGGACCGCCAGCAAGCGGCATTTGATCACCATCAGAAGGGTCTAATGCCGTAATGCCAATCGGTTGCAGCCATGTGCACGCAGAACCGCCATCAGCACCATCATTGCTGAATGGCGGTATCGGCAATGTCTTGAGCCGGACTCGCATCATTTGGAATACCGAGGCCAGCGTTTAAACGCTGGCGTCAGGGGTTTGGTCTGTGCTTGGTTTGCGAACACCGCCGGGAATCCCTGTGCGCGACTTACTGCGCGGGGCTTCTGGGGTATCGTCTTCACCGCGAACAATCGTCCCGCCTTCAATGATGGTTTTAATCTCATCACCGGAGAGGGTTTCATATTCGAGCAAAGCCTGTGCCAGCAATTCCAACTGGTCGTGATGCTTTTTCAGAATTTTCGTGGCATCCGCGTAAGCCCCATCTGCGATTGAGCGAATTTCGGCATCAATCACGGATGCTGTTTCTTCCGACATATTCTTCTGCTGGGAAACAGAACGACCCAAGAACACTTCTTGTTCATCGGCGGAATAGGCCAAGAACCCTAATTTATCAGAAAGACCCCATTCGGTGACCATGCGGCGGGCAACATCAGATACCATCCGAATATCGCTTGATGCACCGGTGGTGACTTTGGCTTCACCAAAGATCAATTCTTCGGCGATACGGCCACCACAGGCAACACGCAAATCAGCAAAGAGTTTATCACGCGCCATCGACACACGATCGCCTTCAGGCAAGCGCATCACCATCCCAAGGGCACGGCCACGGGGAATGATGGTCGCTTTATGGATCGGGTCTGATTCAGGTTGATGCAAAGCAACAACCGCGTGACCGGCTTCGTGATATGCGGTCAGGCGTTTTTCTTCATCGGTCATCACCATAGAGCGGCGTTCCGCCCCCATCATGACCTTGTCTTTGGCTTCTTCAAATTCAGCCATCGAAACCGTACGGCGATTTTTACGCGCGGCTTGCAAGGCGGCTTCATTGACCAAATTGGCCAGATCAGCACCTGAGAACCCTGGCGTGCCTCTTGCGATCACCCGCGGCTCAACATTATTGGCCAATGGCACTTTGCGCATATGCACTTTCAAGATTTTCTCACGGCCCAAGACATCAGGGTTCGGGACAACAACCTGACGGTCAAAACGGCCCGGGCGCAATAACGCAGGATCAAGCACATCAGGGCGGTTGGTGGCGGCGATCAGGATGACGCCTTCATTGGCTTCAAACCCGTCCATTTCCACCAGCATCTGGTTGAGCGTTTGTTCACGTTCGTCATTGCCGCCGCCAAGACCAGCACCACGGTGACGACCAACAGCATCGATTTCATCAATAAAGATGATGCAAGGGGCGTTCTTTTTGCCCTGTTCAAACATATCGCGAACACGGCTGGCACCAACACCGACAAACATTTCAACAAAGTCAGAGCCTGAAATGGTGAAGAACGGCACATTGGCTTCACCAGCAATGGCGCGGGCAAGCAATGTCTTACCAGTCCCGGGAGGGCCCACCAGCAAAACACCTTTTGGGATTTTACCGCCAAGACGTTGGAAGCGTGATGGATCACGCAGAAACTCTACAACTTCTTCGAGTTCTGTTTTGGCTTCATCAATACCGGCAACATCTTCAAACGTGACACGGCCATGATGTTCCGTCAGCAGTTTTGCCCGCGACTTACCAAAACCCATGGCGCCATTACGCCCGCCGCCCTGCATTTGACGCATGAAGAAAATCCACACGCCGATAAACAGCAGCATCGGGAACCAGCCCAAAAGAACAGAAAACAGGCCAGGCGAGTTGCTTTCATCAGGGCGGGCGACAATACGAACATTATTTTCACGCAAGACAGAAACAACATCAGTGCCTTCAGGCATATA
>WTHX01000093.1:0-18779 GCA_011522975.1 Alphaproteobacteria bacterium
GCGGTCATGGCCTGTTGCCCCTGGTGGTTGCGGGCTTCGGCTTTCGTGCCATCATCATTGAGGCAGAGCGAGACCATGCGATTGGCATAAAGCGCTTGGGTGCCGCGGAATTTAAACCGCTTGAGCGCGCCAGGATTAGGCCCGCCATCACCGCCAGCCTCACCGCCAGCATCTTGCCCCCGCATCGCTGCCACATAGCCCAAGCCCTTTGGATTCTGTTTAGGGGTGGTTAAATTAGCCAGCATCATCGCCGTAAACGGCCCATGGGTGATCAGGTCGGGGTAAAATTCCACCCGCCGGCAATGATCCAGATCAAAATGGATGCGGTGGCCATTCCATGTCAGCGCCGAAAACCGAAATAACTGCACCGGGTCCGGCAACCAATCATGGCACGGCGTCATCCCCGCCATGCCTTCTAATGGGATGCTGTCGGGCGCGGGCGTGGTGGCGGCTTCGCGATAAACGATGGTCCGCATTTCATCAACCCGCCCTGATGCGGTTTCAAGCACGCGATCCACCGTCACAAAAATCAACGGCCCTGTCTTGCCTGTTTTGGCTTCGATATTGCGGATGGTGGATTGCCTTTTCAGCCGCTCTCCAGTTTTCATCTTGCCTTCGAAACGCATATCACCCGCTGCCCACATACGGCGATGGAAATTGCCCGCTGTCGTCACATCAGGGATAAACCGCCCCAAGGCTTCATGGCCATCATGGTCAAGTCGCCCTGCGTCCGAGGTGTTATTGCCGTAAAAGAGATGAAACAATGGCGGCAAACACGCGCCTTGGGCCATGGCGGCGGCTTCGCCATCTTCACCCAGCCCTAACATGGCGGCGGCCTCCGCCAATCGGGTTGAGTCAATCACATCTTCTTTGGTTTCAATGCGGCCAATCGCATCCTGCAAGTCGGATATATCGGGTGAAAGATCGGTGGTCATGCGGCACTTCCTTTAATGGCGGTCTTTTCGTCTTGCGATATTTTACTGGCCTTTTGGCTGTGAACCAAGTATGCATCTGCCATACCCCAATTTTCAGGATTTTATCATGGCACCGAGACTTCGCAATATCGCCATTATTGCCCATGTTGACCACGGCAAAACAACGCTGATCGACAGCATTATGAAACAGTCGGGCATGTTCCGCGACAACCAGCAGGTGTCCGAACGCTTGATGGATAGCGGCGATCTGGAAAAAGAACGCGGCATCACTATTCTGGCCAAGCCAACGTCAATCGAATGGCAGGATGCTGACGGTCAAGATATCCGCATCAATATTATTGATACCCCCGGCCATGCCGATTTTGGTGGTGAGGTCGAACGTGTTCTGCATATGGCCGATGGCGTGATCTTGCTCACCGATGCTGCCGAAGGCCCGATGCCGCAAACCAAATTTGTTTTGGGCAAAGCCTTGGCCCAAGGGTTAAAGCCGATTGTCATCATCAATAAAATTGACCGCTCTGACGCCCGCCCCGAAGCCGTGGTCGATGAAGTCTTTGATTTGTTTGTCGCGCTTGATGCCAATGATGACCAATTGGATTTCCCTATTCTTTACGCTTCTGGCCGTGATGGCTGGTGTGTCCGTGATCTGGCTGATCCGCGCGAGAACCTCTCGCCGTTGCTGGAATTGATTTTGGATCACGTGTCGGCGCCAAACCTGCCTGAAGACAAACCCTTTGCCATGCTGGCGACGCTTTTGGACAAAGACCCGTTCTTGGGGCGTTGTTTGACCGGGCGGGTGGTGCAAGGCATCGCCCGGGTCAATGATACGGTGGCGGCGATCAATCTTGATGGCAAAACCGTTGAACAAGGCCGGCTGACCAAACTCTTGCGCTTTGAAGGCACGGAACGTGTGCCGGTGGATATCGCCCATGCTGGCGATATCATCTGTATCGCGGGGCTGGCGAAAGCCTCTGTGGCGGATACGATTGGTGCGCCGGGGCTGGATGCGCCTGTCGCCTCAACCCCGATTGACCCGCCGACTATGTCTGTCACTATCATGGTTAACGACAGCCCCTTGGCGGGCCGTGAAGGTAAAAAAGTCACCTCCACCATGATCCGTGAGCGGCTCTTGGCCGAAGCCGAAACCAATGTGGCCATCACCTTTAATGAAAGCGCTGGCAAAGATGCGTTTGAAATCGGCGGCAGAGGCGAATTGCAATTGGGTGTGCTGATTGAAACCATGCGCCGTGAAGGGTTTGAAATGACGGTCTCACGCCCGCAGGTTTTGTTGCGCCATGAAAATGGCCAGAAACTTGAGCCGATCGAAGAAGTCATTATCGATGTTGATGATGATTATTCGTCAACCGTGATCGACAGTCTTAATCGCCGTAAGGCTGAGATGATTGATATGCGCCAGGCGGGGGCGGGCAAAACACGCCTGACCTTCCACGCGCCGTCCCGTGGCTTGATCGGTTATCAATCGCGGTTTCTGACAGAAACCCGCGGCACTGGTGTGCTCAACCGTTTGTTCCATGAATACGCGCCGTATCGCGGTGATATCCAAGGCCGCCGCAATGGAGCGTTGATCTCAAACGATCAGGGTGAGGCTGTGGCCTATGCGTTGTTTAACCTGCAAGACCGTGGGGTGATGTTTATCGACCCGCAACAGGCGGTTTATCAAGGCATGATCATTGGTGAACATAGCCGCGATAATGACCTAGAAGTCAATGTCCTGAAAGGCAAGAAATTGACCAATGTGCGGGCGTCCGGCAGTGATGAAGCCGTCACTTTGACGCCGCCACGGCGGATGTCGCTTGAAGATATGATGGCCTATATCAATGAAGATGAATATCTGGAAGTGACGCCATTATCCTTGCGCCTCAGAAAGATTTTCTTGCTGGCCCATGAACGCAAGAAACACGCCCGCTCCGCGTCTTAAATTTTTAAGGCTGATAACCGTTCCGGCAATTGCTTGATCGCGTCAATCTCGGCATTGGCGAAAGCAAACCGCAAATATTGCTCTTGGCCCTTGCCAAAGAAATCCCCGGGGATGATCAGGACGCCAACAAGTTTGGCCATGTCTTCGGCAACGCTTAGGCTTGTGTCTTGATATGGATGGCGGATATAGCCAAAATAAGCCCCCATGGCGGCGATCTCAAACCCATCGATCTGATCAAACGCTTGCCGGAAGGCATCGGCGCGGGCGGCCATTTTTTCATTATTGTCTTGCCGCCAAGCCACCAAAGATTTGATCATTGGCGCTATGGCTTGCTGGCCAACACGCGGCGCGCAAATCTGGATATTATCCATAATCTTGGCCATTTCCTTGATCGCTTCAGGGCTGGTGCAAACCGCCCCCAACCGATGCCCGGGGATGCAATAGGCTTTTGAAAAACTATAAAGCAGGATCAATCGGTCTCGCCCAGGATGGGCCAGCAATTGATGGCGGGG
This sequence comes from Alphaproteobacteria bacterium, assembly GCA_011522975.1. Classification (GTDB taxonomy): domain Bacteria; phylum Pseudomonadota; class Alphaproteobacteria; order Puniceispirillales; family UBA1172; genus JAGWAQ01. The sequence continues at coordinate 3,387 of WTHX01000093.1, forward strand.
TTGATCAGCGGCGATAAAGTCACGATAGGTTTCATCCAAAATCAACCAGACCCCACGGTCATGACAAAGCGTCAGAATATCCGACAAATGCTCAGGGGGGTAAATTGCCCCTGTGGGGTTATTGGGGCTGACCAAGGCCAATGCTTTTATCTGGGAGGCTTTGGTGCTGGAGGTGATGGCTTTTTCGATGGCATCAAGGCTTGGGATAAAGCCATCTTCGGCTAGCACTGGCACGCTTGCGGTTTTAATCCCCAACATAGCAAGGGTGGAATCATGGTTAAAATAACCAGGTTCGGTCATCAGTACCGTGTCGCCCGCGCCAGCAACACTTAAGGCTGAAATGATAAAGGCTTGGTTGCACCCAGACGTGATCAAGACATGATCCATGGCAACGTCATGACCATAGATACGCATCATTTCTTCGGCATAGGCTTGCCGCAATTCAGCCTCGCCTTCGATATCGCCATAACTCAGGCTGGCGGCATTTGACGCGGCTGATGCTAAGGCTGTGACCAGATCTGGATGGGGCGGGTAGCCGGGCACGGCTTGCGACAGATCAATCAATGGGCCATGGGTGCCGTCATAGGCATCGATCCAGTTTTGCACAATGGCGACAGGCGGTGCGGTTAATTGGCTGATGGCAGGGTTAAACATAAGATCCTCATAACTGAACCTTAACCTTAGGGGGGCGGGGTTGATGTTGTAAAGTCTTACGGTGTTGAATAGAAAAGATAATGACGGCAGTGGTCTTGGGCATTTGAATCCCTATATCAACACAAAGAACCACCAAAGAAAGAATGAAGAATGTATGTCTCTGTCACAGGGCTTAAGTTAAAATCTTTAAAATATTTTGCGTTGTTTTGGCGTCATGCCATCCCTTCATTTAAGCAAGCACAACAAGCCCCCGGAAACCTTTTTTGCGAAACCAAACGCCGTGGGCCCTATCAGCATACATTGACTGTTTGGGAAGACCGGAAGTCCATGAAAGCCTATGTGGCTTCTGGTGCCCATTTAAAAGCCATGGTTGTTTTTGGTCAAATCGCGGATGGCAAGACTTTTGGTTGGGAAACGGATGAAATGCCCGATTGGCCCGAAGCCTTGTCGCGTTGGGATCAAGAAGCAAAGGACGTCTGATGCCGATGATCCGCCATGATATTCCAAGCCTGCCACCATTCAGGGGTGAGGCTTTGCCATGGCTGGGCGGTGATTTGCAAACGCTGAAATCCACCATCCTTCAGGATGCGCCTCAATTGCACCCCAAAGGTGAAATGCTGACTCTGCCGCTTGAAGATGGTGATGCGGTCACCGCTATGCTGCATACCCCGCCCAAATGTCGGGGTGGGATTATCATTGTCCATGGGCTGACAGGATGTATGGATTCGCACCATGTCTTGCAAATGGCGGATGCTGGATTGGCGGAGGGCTATGCCGTGTTGCGGGTTAATATGCGCGGGGCAGGGCCATCAGCGTCTTTATCGCGCCGCCGATATTCAGCAAAATCAGGGGCGGATTTACTGCCGTTTATTCGCGCCATGGAAAGCCGCTTTCCAGAATTGCCTTTGGTGATGGTGGCGCATTCGATTGGCGGGGCGGCGGCGCTCAATATGATGGTGGATCATGGTAATCAATTGGGCGGGCTTGATGGCCTGGTGGTGGTGGCCGCCCCTCTTGATCTGCACGATGCCAGCAGGCGATTTCATCAGTTCCGCAATCAGCCTTATGTGCAATATATGTTAAAGCGGCTCAAAACAATGGCCATGGCGATGCCTGATTTAACCGCTGAAATAAAAGCGCAAATCAAAACCTGCCGTTCCATCCGCCGGTTTGATGGTCTGATGACCGCGCCAATGATGGGGTTTCAAAACGCCGATGATTATTACACCGCCGCCAGTACGCATCTGAAATTAGACCACCCCGAAAGACCGCTGTTATTGATCCATGGCGATAATGACACGCTGGTGGGGGATGCAGCGTTGCGGGGCTTGCCGCCAATGGAAAATCGCCATGTCTTAATCAGTCGCGGCGGCGGTCATGTTGGATTTCATGATGACCAAGGGCCATGGTTGCCCAGAGTCATATTGGCATGGATCGAACATTTAAAAGGTTAATACCTGATAAATTTGCCCTATCGTTTATCGGTGCCTTCATACATGGCTTCATTCTGATAATTCAAAACACGGGCATGGTTGGCCAATGCCTGTTCTGTCAGGTCATCGGTCGGCGCCTCTAAAAGTTCAAAATTGCCGTATTTGTCTTCCCCCCGCACCAGCATGGCAAAATCTTTTGACGCCACGGCTTGTTCAACATGGGGGGCGATAAATTGGATCGCATAGCCAATGCGCCGATCATCTGACCGATTGGGCGGCGAAGCATGCAGCAATTTTCCATGGTGGAAAGACGCTTGCCCCGGGTCCAATTCAACATGCAAAATATCGTCAGGGTTATAGTCAAACTCCGCCTCTTGACCACGGGTCAGGAAATTATCTTCTGAAAATGTATCGTTATGATCGACCATTTCACCCAAATGTGTTTTGGGCAGGAATTGCATACAGCCATTGGCTTGGCTGACAGGGTTAAGCGCGATCCACGCGCTGACCTGACCGTCTGTATCATTCAGCCCCCAATATTTCATGTCCTGATGCCAGCTGACATAGGTTTCGGTTTGTGGCTCTTTGATGAAAAAGGTTGAATTCCAGACCAGAATATCAGGGCCAATGATTGATTCCACCACATCGAGCAGTTTTTGATTATGGCAAATCTGATTGGCGAAACGAAACAACAGATGCGGATAATTCAACTGGTTTTTATTGCCGGTTTTGATATCGCCCAATCGGGTTTCCAAATCTTCCAATTCATCTCGGAATGCTTGGGCTTCTTCGGGGCTGTAGATATCAACAGGCAATAAATAGCCATCGTCAAAAAACTGTTTGCCAAGGTCTTTTGAGACCGCAGGTTTAATGCTTGGCCGATCGCAAGTTTTCGTATGTGTATATTCAGGCATGACGATATCCTATTCATCACGTTATTTTTAAAAACGCTAGTCAAGAATTGGCTTTCGTGCAAATGTTTTGTGATCATTTTTTGAGGGTCTTATGCTGGCTTGGTTTAACCAAATTGCGCCGTCGACTAAGGGCGCTGTCCTGTTGGTTTCAGGGATTTCTGTTTTCGGGTTTTCGGATAACCTGACCTTGCTGGTTTCGGACCAAGTTGGCGTTGGCCAATTTCATTTCAGCCGATCGCTAATCGCAATATTTATGGTGATTGCAATCGGTCGGATTTTTGGCCTTGGGGTTTGGCCAAAAAACTGGAAACCTGTTTTGGCACGGACAGTTTTTATCGTCACCTCCATGCTGCTTTATTTTAGTGTTTTGCCTATGATGCCGATCGCCGAAGCAGGCGCAGGGCTGTTTACATCCCCAATTTTTGTACTGGTTTTCTCCGCCGTGTTGTTTCGGGAAAAAATTGGATGGCGGCGAATTATGGCGGTTGCCATCGGCAGCGCAGGGGTGTTGTTGGTGCTTAAACCAGGCGGTGATGGTTTTACTATTTATCATCTGATGCCGGTGATGGCAGGGGCGTGTTATGCCATTGGGTCGATCATCACCTATCGGTTTTGCCAAGAGGAAAGCCCCTTGGCCATTTTGATGGCATTTTTAATCGGCATTGGCACATGCGGCGCGCTGGTGACATCTGGGCTGACCGCCTTTCCAGTCTCCCCTGAATGGGTGGATGAAGCGCCATTTCTGTTCAGCCCATGGCAAAGCGTGAACCTCGTATTTTGGGGGTGGATGGCTGCTATTGCTTTGGGCGCATCAATCGCCCTGTCTTTGATGACAAGAGCCTACCAACTGACCAAAACAAGTTATGCCGCGATTTATGAATATGCTTATGTCATCTCGGCAGGGTTTTTTGGATGGGCTTTTTGGGGGATCACCCCAGGGGCCATCAGCGTTGTCGGCATTGCCCTTATTATTATTGCAGGCGTTATTATTGTGCAGGCGCAACAAAAAACAGCGTCAGATTAAACTTGCAAATCAGCCGTTGATGACTATGTCATGTCCATAACATTATAATTGATCGGTTAATTTCTATTCTCCGAAATATTGTGGAGAGAGCCATGACTTTTATGTCATCTTTATTTGCACGTTATGCTGACCTTGTGGTGCGGCGTAAATTTTTATTGTCTTTTCTAAGCCTGATCGCAGGATTTGCGGTAATCGCCGGCATCCCTAATTTGACTTTGGATACAGATGGCCGAGTCTTCATGGATGACCAAAACCCCGACAAGATTATGTTGGATCGGTTTGAACAGGAATACGCTAAGGATGACACGTTAAGCATCGCTATTGCCCCTGCTGATGGTGAGGTGTTTACGCCCAAAACATTGGCGGTGATCGAATCTCTGACCGAAGATGCGTGGAACTTGCCTTATGTGCGTTTGGTATCATCGGTCACCCGCTTCCAGAACACTTATGCCGATGGTGATATCGGGCTGGTGGTGGAAGATCTGGTCATTGACCCTTTCAACGTCACCCAAGAACAAGCAGATAAGGCCAAAGCCACCGCTTTATCACGCATTGAATTGGACCGCAGTTTGATTAACCGTGACGCGTCGGTGACGCAAATCAGCGTGATCTTTCGTTTGCCTGGCTTGGACCTGACCCGTGAGATTCCTGAAATTATGGAAGAATTGATCCCCTTGATTGAAGACAATCGGGCGAAACATCCTGACATTGATTTTTATTACACAGGCAGTGTGGCTTTAGGCCATCAATTTACTGTTGCTTCCCAAGATGACGGCGCGACATTGACCCCAGCCATGCTGGTGGCGATGCTGGCCGTTGTTGGGTTTTTATTACGAACAGTCACAGGTGTTTTATCGGTCACGATCGTGGCGGTGCTTTCAGCCTTGATCTCACTTGGGTCATTGGGCTGGGCTTACATTCCGCTTAATTCAGCAACCGCCATCGCGCCATTGATGATCATCACTTTGGCGGTGGCCAGTACTGTTCATATGTTATCCTCTGCCCGACAAACAATGGCGCTGACCAATGACCGCCGCGAATGGGCACGCAAAGCCATCGCTGATCACGGTTTGGCGATTACCATCGCGTGTCTGACAACCGCCATTGGTTTCCTGTCGCTGAATTTTTCAATCTCACCACCGTTCCGGCAATTGGGCAATATGGTGGCGGCAGGGATGCTGGGGATTTGGGTTTATACCCTGACGCTTTTGCCAACATTGATCATGATCCTGCCCAGCAAACAAAAAGCCAATACCGCTGGCATTGACAGCGTGATGCAACGGTTTGGTGAATTTGTTATTCGCAACCAGCGTCGTTTGCTGTTGGGCATCCCGGTTGTGATCATCGCCTTCAGTGCAGGCATTTCATCGATCAAGTTGGAAGATGATTTCTTACGCTATTTTGATGAACGCTATGAAATGCGGCAGGCGACCGATTATTTTGAAAATAATCTGGGGGGGCTTAACGTGCTTGAATATGCGCTGGAAACAGGGGTGGAAAGCGGCATCAATAATGTTGATTATCTCGCCAAGGTTGAAGCCTTCACCAGTTTCCTAAGGGCGCAACCTGAAGTCAGCCATGTCCGATCAATCAGTGATATTGTCAAACAATTGAACATGAATATGAACGGTGATGATCCGTCGTTCTATCGCTTGCCACAGAGCGATGAAGAAGTCTCGCAATATCTCTTTTTATATGAATTGTCATTGGGCTATGGCATGGATTTGACCGATCAGATCAATATCGACCGGTCTGCAATCCGCATCACCGCCTATGTCCCGAACACCACAACCGCCAGCATGATCGCGCTTGATGGCCGTATCCAAGATTGGTTCCAAGAAAACGCGCCTGAATTAACAAGCCCTGTCACTGGCCAGACTCATGTCTATACCATGATCTCTGCCCGTGATGTGCCGGCGATGTTGCAGGGCACGTTGTTGGCTTTGGTGTTTATCTCCTTTATTATTTTATTGGTCTTACGTGATGTCAAACTGGGGATCATCAGCCTTGTGCCGAATTTGATTCCCGCTGCCATGGCCTTTGGGCTTTGGGGGTATTCGGTTGGCACGGTGACATTGGCGGTGTCGATTGTTGTCGCCATGACCTTGGGTATTGTGGTGGATGACACGGTGCATTTCATGTTGAAATATGCCGAAGCCAAAAAGCGCGGAGAGACAGCGGAAAATGCAGTGCGTTATGCGTTTAAATCCGTTGGCATGGCCTTGACGGTAACGTCATTGGGGCTGGTCTTGGGCTTTATTATTTTGGGCATGTCTGGATTTGCGGTGAACCGCGATCTGGCCAGATTAACAGCAATCACACTCAGTTTTGCGCTGTTTGTTGATTTCCTTTTCTTGCCCCCACTTTTGATATGGATGGATAAAATGAAAAACAAACAAATGCCGAAAAAGGCTGTTGCCGCTGCGGTGGCATTGGCGGTGATCCTGCCGCTTGGATTGATGTCAGCCCCCGCCATGGCATCGGCGGAAAAGGGTTTGGCGATTGCCCAAGAGCAAGACAAACGTGATCTGGGCTGGGGTGATTTCAGTGTTGTGGGGCGCATGGTGTTAAAGAACAAAGCCGGTAAGGAAAGCGTGCGTGAGTTCAAAACCATGACCTTTGAAGAATCAGACCCTGCCTTGGGGGATAAAAGCGTCATTATCTTTACCCGCCCTCGGGATGTGCGGGGTACGTCATTATTGACCCATTCCAATATTGAACCGGAAGATGATAACCAGTGGTTGTTCTTGCCGGCCTTGAAACGGGTCAAGCGCATTTCATCATCAAACCGTACCGGCAAATTTGTGTCGTCTGAATTTTCCTATGAAGATCTTGGGTCCGAAGAAGTCGATGATAACACTTATGTCTGGCTTGAAGACTTGCCATGCCCGGGCGCAGAAAGCCTGACCTGTGCCAAGGTTGAGATCACGCCAAAGAATAAAAAATCAGGATATTCCAAACGCATCGCCTTTATTGATCTGGACGAATATCGGAATTATCAGGTCGATTATTTCAACCGCCGTGGTGATCTTGAAAAAACCCTGACCTTCAGTGATTACCGTCAATATTTAGGCCAATATTGGCGTGCCCATGCCATGGATATGAAGAACATCCAAACCGGCAAATCCACGACATTAGAATGGGATGAATATGCGTTCCAATCAGGTTTGAGTGTTGAAACCTTTGAGCCTAAATCCCTGCCGAAACTCTCACGCGGGAAATGATCGTGACGATGCTGACCAAAAGACCGCCCCTGTTGTTGGTGTTGGGGGCTGTGGCCTCCTGTCTTTATGGTGGGTCGGTTGCGGCTGAAGATAATACCGCCAGCATTTTTGATGATTTAACCGTTGAACGCTATGGGTCAATAAAAGCCACGGTGGATTACTTCCCCCGCGATGCCGCCTATCAAGACCAAGACGATGTCATGGCAATATCGGAGGTCATGCCGGTGATGATTATCACGGGTGATAGTGCCGAAATGGTGATCGAACCGCGGGTCGTCACCCCTAAACATGGCCACGGGTTTGTCGATCTCAAAGATGGATTTATCACCACAACATGGGGTGAGATGGATCTGTTGGTCGGCGCAACGACTGAATTTTGGGGCAAGAATGAAGCCGCCAATCTGGTCGATATCATCAACACCAAAGATTACACCATGGGGCTGCAATCAGGTGAAAAGCAAGGCATGCCTATGGTCAGGTTGGGGCAAGCCATGGGGCCAGGTTATCTCGACCTTTATGTCATGCCGATTTTTATTGAAAACCGCTATGCTGGGGCGCAATCGCGGATGCGCCCAAACCTGCCTTATCGCCCCGGGGTCAGCCGGTATCAAATAGGAACAGACCCCGATGATGTTGCAACCGCCATCCGTTATTCAGGCTATAGCGGCGATATCGATTACGGCATCAGTGCTTTTCAGGGCATCACCCGCGACCCGGGGGTGATTATTGATGGCGGCAATTTGCTGCCGCTTTACCATGAGATCACCCAATATGGCGTCGATCTGCAATGGACCACCGGAGAGACGATTTATAAAACTGAGATGATCCAGCGCTATGATCAATTAAACCAAAGCGGCATAGCAGAAGATTACACCGCTGGCATCGCAGGGTTTGAGCATACGCTTTATGGCGTCATGGACAGCAATGGTGATCTGGCAGTTTTTGGCGAATACGCCAAGGACAGCCGCGGGGATGATGCCGCAAGCGGCTTGCAAAACGATCTGTTCTTTGGCGGTATTTTATCGATGAATGATGTTGATGACACGCAATATCGCGTCATCATTGGCTATGATCTGGATGAAGCATCACGCAGCATCACGGCTGAATATTCCCGCCGCCTGACAACAGGCGTGACGCTGGAAGCATCCGTCTATCATCCGGATCAAATGTCCAAAGACACGCATTTCTTTTCATTTGATCGCGATACACGGCTGCATACCGCGATCAAATATTCATGGTAACACGCGCTTAAGCCGCGATAATGTTGTGTTCAGGCCCAAAGGGGAAGCCTGTGATATTGGTGGCGCCATCTTCGGTGACCACCAGAATATCATGTTCTCGATACCCGCCAGCCCCGGGTTGACCTTCTGGAATGGTGATCATCGGTTCCATGGAAATCACCATATTAGGCTCAAGCACGGTGTCGATATCTTCGCGCAATTCCAAACCTGCTTCACGGCCATAATAATGGCTCAGCACGCCGAAAGAATGGCCGTAGCCGAAACTGCGGTAATCAAGATACCCCAAGTCTGCAAATAAAGCGTTCAATTCATGGGTAATCTCAGCGCAACTGACCCCAGGCTTGATCAATTCAAGACCACGCTTATGAACAGCAACATTGGCTTCCCATGCTTTCAGCGTGGCGGCATCAGGTTCACCGATAACCAGAGACCGTTCAAGGGCGGTGTAATAGCCTGAAATCATCGGAAAAGTGTTAAGCGATAGCAAATCACCGGCTTCCAATTGGCGGCAGGTCACAGGGTTATGCGCGCCATCGGTGTTCAAGCCTGATTGAAACCAGACCCAACTGTCTCTGATTTCACTGTCAGGAAAACGGCGGGCAATTTCCAATTCCATAGCATCACGTCCGGCCATGGCAACATCAATCTCTCTCGTGCCAACACGAATGGCATCACGGATCGCTTCCCCGCCAATATCGGCCGTATTGGCGCCAGCGGTGATCAAGGCAATCTCAGCGTCTGATTTGACCATCCGCTGCTGCATGGTGGCACCCGCGATGTCAATCAGCACCGCGCCGTCAAAATGGTCGAGCAAAGCATCACGCGTAGAAAGCACAAGATGGTCATTTTCAACCCCCATGCGCTTGACTGTGCCAGCAACTGACTTGATGGCACGGTAATAATTGCCGCGCTGCCAATCGGTGTAGATGATATTCTCCCCATGACAGCGTCGCCATGGCTGACCCGCATCAATCCCTGCTGAAACCGTGGTGCATTGATCGGCGGTGACAACCGCGGCATAAGGCCGGCCAAAAGCACAATAAAGAAAGCCGGTGTAATAGGCGATGTTATGCATTGACGTCAGCACAACCGCATCAAGATCATTTAGCGCCATGATTTGACGCAAGCCCAAAAGACGGCTTTCATATTCTTCGGCTGAAAAAGGCAAAGGCGCCTTTTCACCATTATAAAGCGTCATGGTTTGGGGGCGGTTCATTTGAATATGGTTCATCAGTTCATCCTTCCTTTCCGGGCGGAAAGTCACACCCGGTTTTTCATCCGGGCGTACAGGATGTGTTACAAATTGTGTAACTCGCCTTTTACTTTCCGGGCGTAAAAGGCATGATCGACGCCATCGATCAAGTTAGAATATAATCGATTTTTGCATTCCGGAAAAGTGGATTTATTCGTTTCGTTAAGGCTTGTTCTGATAGATGAGTTGGCGTACGGTTTTGGCATGCGCCGGTCACAATCAAGACAAAAACAACGCGATAAAAAAACGGGTGGAGCATCCACCCGTTCCCAGCGTTATCGGCAGTTGCGGCATCGCATGACGCCGCAAAAAATTATGACCGATGATCGTGTTGCCGCCCTTCATGAAACCGCCCTTCATGTGCTTGAAGATTTGGGCATTAAGATCACCCATCAAGGGGCGCGTGATCTTTTGGTTAAAAATGGCGCGGTGATTGATGGTGATATGGTCAGGCTTGGGCGTGAGATGGTGGAAGATGCCATTGCGACGGCGCCTAAATCCATGGTGTTGAAGGCGATTAACCCTGACCGTGATTTAACCCTTGATCAGAATAGCCTGATCTTCACCCCTTCAGGCGGCTGCCCCAATGTTTATGACCGTCTTCGAGGACGGCGGCCCGGCGATGCGGAAAGCTATACCGAGATGGCCAAATTGGTGCAGAGTTTTGATGTCTTGCACAAAATGCCAGTCGCGCCTGAACCGCAAGACATTCCGCTTCATGAGAGGCATATCTTCACCAATCTCATTCAAATGACTTATGGTGATAAACCGTTGGGGCATTACGCCCGTGGTCAGGCCCAGACCGATCAGAATTTTGAAATGATTTGCCATGGGCTGAACCTTTCTGATGATGCGTTTAAGTCAAACATTTGGTCATCGACCGTGATCAATTCCAATTCCCCACGGTTGTTGGATGATACCATGGCCCAAGGTTTGATGGATTATGCCCGCTATCAGCAATTGACGATCATCACGCCATTTTGCTTGTCCGGGGCGATGGCGCCGATCACCACCGAAGGCGCTTTGGTTCTGTCCCATGCCGAAGCCTTGGCCGGCATCACATTGACGCAAATGACCAATGCGGGCGCGCCGATTGCCTATGGCAGTTTTTCGTCAAATGTTGATATGAAATCAGGATCGCCAGCCTTTGGCACACCTGAACATGTTCGGTTGCAAATTGGCGCAGGGCAATTGGCACGGCATATCGGCATCCCATGGCGGGCAGCGGCGGGGTCCGCGTCCAATGCCACTGATGCCCAAGGGGCGGCGGAAAACCTGATGGGGATTTGGGGGGCAATCCAAGCAGGCGCTAATATTATTTTGCACAGCACAGGTTGGCTTGAAGGTGGCTTGACCGTGGGGTTTGAAAAAACCATCACCGATCTTGAACAAATTCAATCCATGGCCGAATTATGCCAAAAGATGGAGCAAGTGGAATTGCAAAGCGTCTTTGATGATATTGCCAGCGTTCAACCCGGCGGTCATTTTTTTGACACGGCTGAAACCATGGCGCGATTTGCTGAGGCGTTTTACCCGCCGCTGGTGGCTGATTTATCCAATCATGGCACATGGCAAGACCACGGTGGCCTGACAGCCGAAGAACGCGCCACAACCATCTGGCAGGATTGTCTTGAAAATTACACAAGACCTCAGCATAGTGCAGAAATTGAAGACAGGTTAATGCCATTGGTGGATAGGCTGAAATCCCAAGGCGGGGCCGCGCCATTAACCTGATCAAAATGATGTGAAGATCAATAAGGATAAAGCACAATGAAATTGACTGATTTTAATACCCTGACTTTTGATTGTTACGGCACGCTGATTGATTGGGAAAGTGGCATGGTGGCAGGGTTGCGTCCATTGACGGATCAAGTCAAATCAGAACTTTCGCGCAACCAGATTTTAGAGGCCCATGCCCGCCATGAAAGCAGCCAACAACGCTATACCCCTGCCATGCGTTATGAGCATCTCTTGGCGATTGTCTATAAACGCTTGGCTGAAGAATGGGGGGTTCATGTCAGCACAGAAGACTGTGAAGCCTATGGGCGGTCTGTCCATGACTGGCCGGCATTTCCTGATTCCAAAGATGCGTTAAGGCAATTGAAAGACCATTATAAACTGGTCATTTTATCAAATGTTGATAACCGCAGTTTTGCCGCCAGCAATGCAAAACTAGGCGTTGAATTTGACGCGATTTATACCGCCGAAGATGTCGGGTCCTATAAGCCAAGTGATCGCAATTTTGACTATATGCTGGAAAAACTGGCAGGTCTTGGGATTGAAAAATCCAATATTCTGCATACCGCTGAAAGCATGTTCCATGACCACGGCCCTGCCAATCGCCATGGGCTGGCGTCTTGCTGGATTTATCGCCGCCATCAGGATGAAGGTTTTGGCGCAACGATGAACCCAGGCGATATGCCGCATTATGATTTCCGCTTCACTTCGATGGCTGAAATGGCTGAGGCGGTTGCCTCAGCCTAAATGGTTTGTGCCATCAGCAGGGCATTAGCAGGTGTAATTCATCCCGATACGGCCGCCATCAACATAGATGGTTTCACCCGTAATATAAGATGCTTTGTCGCTCGCCAGAAACGCCACGACATCCCCAATCTCACGTGGTGTGCCAATGCGTTTTAATGGCGTGCGTGACATGACCTTGGCCATGGCGTCAGGGTCAGCATTAACCCCCGCCAGCATGGCGGTATCAATAGACCCCGGGCCAACGGCATTGACCCGAATGTTATGAGGCGCCAAGGCCAGAGCCGTTGCTTTGGTCAATTGCATCACCCCACCTTTTGAGGCGCAATATGCAGGAATTGTCGGGATGGACACCACCGCGTTAATCGATGACATATTCACAACCGCGCCTTCAATTTTATGATCCACCATCATTTTTGTGGCGCGCTGAATGGCGTGGAATGTGCCTGTCAAATTGATATCAATGACTCTTTTGAAATCTTCGATGGATGTGTCAAACATATCATTGGGCATGGCCACGCCAGCGTTATTGACCAGAATGGAAAGCGGCCCATGGTTTTTGGCGATGGCATCAAACATGGCGTCGATCTGGGCGGTATCCCCCATATCGCAAACCATAGCCACTGTGCCTTGGCCTAATTTTTCCGCCGCTGCCATCACCGCGTCTTCATTGATGTCAGCCAGAATAATTTTAGCGCCATCTTCAAGCAAAGCCTCAGCCGAAGCATAGCCAATGCCTTGCGCGCCACCTGTTACAAGCGCCAGAGGTTGTGTGGTCATGACAGTCTCCATTCATGAATAAAAGTGATTTTTCATCTAAGGGGGATTGGCGGTGCCTGTAAAGATATTAATGAACTTACAGAAGTGATTACATCACAGGATTGTGATTTTTGATCAGATGCTGATTTACCTATTCTGTTCTGGGAAAGGTAAAGAATAGACATGAAACGCATAATCTCATCTGTTTTTTTGATTTGCTTGACGCTTATGTTGTCGGGGCAATCTGAATTTAGTCAAAAGGGCAGGAAGAATTACAGCATGATATGTGAACGTGTGTCGCTTGATACAAAGAGCTTTACCAATAGGAATGCAGCGGAGTCTTGGTATCCAGAAAAATTGAAAATTTATGTTTATGTCAAATCTGCATACATCAATAGCAGAGAGGCCGTCATTACGGTTAATAAGAAAAATGGCCGTTTTTCTGCCAAGTCTGAAGTGACCAATTCAGCAGGTAAAAACATACTTAAATTTGACCGTTTCACAACGGGTAGATCTTACTTAGAATTACAGAAAAAAGGTGGATTTCAAAAGGCAGGTCGGGCTGAATATAGCTGCATTAATGATCTTTACTTTAATAAAGAGGTTCCCAAATCTGCTTCGTCAAATATTGATCTAATCAAATTTCAAAATGAACACTCAAATGCAATTGTTAATTTTAAAACAGGAACAATAATAATTACGAGTAAGACTTCACATTTTAAAGAAATGAAGAGGTTAATGCAATATAACCCTCATACATTCAAGATAGGTGTTTTGGGATTTGATGATAAACCTAATAGTTATAATTATCAGATGGGTAATTATAAAATTGCACCATCAGAAAGGCAGATCCGTATTGATGGTGAACGCTTAATAATTCAAATGGACCCAGAAAAATTGAGAGAATTTGTTCCCGTTTCTAAATGGCATCTGGTGCGATTAGAAGAAAATGGCACGGAACGTTATTCTTGGCATCTTATGTGGCGGGTTGAATAAAACACTCCACTGACAGTCAAAATAAAAATCACAAAATACAACATTCAGCACACTCTATATCTCTATGAGTTTAGCCGCTTGACATTGATTTAGCATCGGCTAACTTACTTAGTATATAGAATAAAGGGTTTGATGAATGATTGGATCATTCAAAAGATTGGTCACCATCAAGATCATGGCGATTGTGTCATGTCTTTGGCTTGTTGCGCCTGCCCATGCCGATCGCCTGAAAGTGGTAACAACTTTTACCGTCATTGCTGATGTGGCGGCTGAAGTGGCGGGGGATGCGGCGGATGTCGTTTCGATCACCAAACCCGGGGCTGAAATCCATGGTTATCAGCCCACGCCAGGGGATTTGGTGCGCGCCATGGATGCTGATTTGATTCTCTGGAACGGGCTTAATCTTGAATTATGGTTTGAACAGTTTTTATCCAATTTAGGCGATATCCCCTCAGTTACGGTCAGCCAAGGGATCACCCCTATGGCCATCGCGGAAGGGCAATATCAGGGCAAGACCAATCCCCATGCGTGGATGGGATATGACAATGCGCTGATCTATATTGATAATATCGCTGAGGCCTTGAGCCAGCATGACCCTGATCACAGCGCGGTCTATGCCGCCAATGCCAAAGCGTATAAATCACGGCTTAAATCGGCTCTTTTGCCGCTTAAAAATGCGCTTCGTGATGTGCCGGAAGAAAAACGCTGGCTGGTCACGTGTGAAGGTGCGTTCAGTTATTTGGCGCGTGATTTGGGGCTGAAGGAACTCTATCTCTGGCCGATGAACGCGGATCAAACCGGCACACCGCAACAGGTCCGCCGGGTGATTGATGGCGTCAAACAATACGAAATCCCAGCCGTTTTTTGTGAAAGCACGGTCAATACTGCCCCTGCCAAACAAGTGGCGCGGGAGACTGGCGCCCGATATGGCGGTGTGCTTTATGTCGATTCCCTCAGCGCCAAAGATGGCCCTGTGCCCAGTTATCTTGATCTGTTGCACGTCACCATCAGCACCATCACCGCAGGCCTGACCAATTCAGGGAGGCAATGATGGCGTCTGATTTTTCAAGCCCTGGACTGATCGCCGAAAATCTGAGCGTTACCTATCGCAATGGTCACCGCGCCTTATGGGATGCTGGTTTTGATATCCCGCGCGGCAGTGTCACCGCCCTTGTGGGGGTCAATGGCGCAGGCAAATCGACATTGTTCAAAGCCATGATGGGGTTTGTCAAAATATCATCAGGGCAGATTTCTATTCTGGGGCAGACGGTTCAATCCGCGCTGAAAAATAATCTGGTGGCGTATGTGCCGCAATCCGAAGATATCGACTGGTCGTTTCCGGTCTTGGTTGAAGATGTGGTGATGATGGGGCGTTATGGCCATATGGGGATGCTGCGCCGCCCGAAACAAGCCGA
>WTHX01000093.1:18879-38709 GCA_011522975.1 Alphaproteobacteria bacterium
ACCCGCGATAATCTTGAAAAAGCCTTTGGCGGGGTCTTGCGGCATTTCACCCTTGGTGGGGCGACATTGCATGATGATAACGATGCCCGAACCGTCACAATCCTGACCGATGATGAACGGCCGTTTGTTCAATATGGCGATCAAACCCAAATCCGCGATCAAAGCGATGCAGAGCAATCAGAGGCTGAAGATGATTAGCCTTTTGATGGAACCGTTTGCCTATGGATACATGACCAAGGCCATGTTGGTGTCATCCATGGTGGGGGGGCTTTGCGCGTTTCTTTCCGCCTATTTGATGTTGAAAGGCTGGTCCTTGATCGGTGATGCTTTGTCCCATTCGGTCGTCCCGGGCGTTGCGGGGGCGTATATATTGGGCTTACCTTTTGCGGTGGGGGCGTTTCTGGCAGGCGGGTTGGCGGCCATGGTCATGCTGTTTTTAACCGAACGATCTGGGCTCAAAACAGATGTGATTATCGGGATGATTTTCACGTCTTTCTTTGGCCTTGGGCTGTTTATGGTATCGCTCAACCCTATGGCGATATCGGTGGAAACCATCATCATGGGCAATATTCTGGCCATCACACCAGAAGACACATTGCAATTGGTTTTGATTGGCGGGGTTTCTATTACGGTCTTGCTGGCCAAATGGAAAGATTTGCTGGTGGTGTTTTTTGATGAACATCACGCCCGCAGCATCGGGCTTTATCCCTTACGGCTCAAAGTCATGTTCTTTGCCATCCTTTCAGCGGCGGTGGTGGCGGCCATGCAAACCGTTGGGGCTTTTCTGGTGATCGCATTGGTGGTGACGCCGGGGGCCACGGCTTATTTATTGGCGGACCGGTTTGATCGGCTGTTAATCCTCTCTGTTTTGATTGGCGTGACCACAAGTTTTCTGGGGGCTTATGCCAGTTACTTTTTGGATGGCGCCACAGGCGGGGTGATCGTTACCTTGCAATTGCTGATCTTTATCACTGTGTTTTTCCTTGCCCCTAAACATGGCCGATTGGCGCATTTGCGCTTGGCCAAATCCACGCCTTCAGCCACTGGTGAGGTCGAGTGATGGCATTAGATGCTCTATTATTGCCGTTCCAATTTGGCTTTATGCAGAAAGCCTTTTTCATGGGGGTGATTATCGCTGTGCCGGCGGCGTTGCTGTCTTGTTTTTTGGTGGTCAAAGGCTGGGCTTTGATGGGGGATGCTGTCAGCCATGCTGTTCTGCCCGGGGTTGTGCTGGCCTATGTTTTGGGCGCACCGTTGATTATAGGGGCATTTGTTGCGGGGATGATCTGTGCTTTGGCGACTGGGTATTTGACGCAAAACAGCCGCATTAAACCGGACACGGTGATGGGGGTTGTGTTCTCAGGCATGTTTGGCATTGGCATTGTGATTTACATTGCTATCGATAGCGCGTTGCATCTCGACCATATTCTGTTCGGCAATATCCTTGGGGTGGGGCAGGATGATATGATCATGGCTTTGGTAATCTCGGCTGTTGTCAGTTTTGGATTGATGATCAAATCAAAGGATTTACTGCTCTATAGTTTTGATGCCATCCAAGCCCGCACCGCGGGGCTGTCGGTGGGTCTGTTGCATTATGGCTTGCTGGCGGCGATGACATTAACCGTTATCGCCACGCTTTCGGCAACAGGGCTGATCTTGGCCATTGGGTTGATGATTGCCCCGGGGGCGATTGCATTTTTGCTGGTGCGGCGGTTTTCAGTCATGATGTTGGTGGCGGTCGCCGTGGCAGTTTCCGCCATGGGCCTTGGTATTTACAGCAGTTTCTTTTTTGACAGCGCGCCAGCCCCCACCATTGTTTTGGTCTTCAGCCTGATGTTTATGGCGGCTTTTATCGCCAAAGTCTTTCGGCAAAGCCGTGCAGAAACCGCCTCTTGATCTGACTGGACAACGCGAAATTCAGGTCTATTTCAAGACCTATGATAGATCAAACACCCCCTGACCCTTATGTTGTTTTAGGCCAATTGGTCGTGATCGGATTGATTCACGCAGGGCTGACGTTGGCGTTGTTATGGATCAACCGTGCCTATGGTGATCGGCCGTTTTTCTTAAAAGGCGATTGGTGGCGGCCGGCCTCGGTGATGATCGGTCTTTCGGTTTTATCAGGCCTGATTGTCACAGGGCTTAGCATGGCGGCATTGCAAGCCTCGGTCATGACGGTGTTGGTCATTAATGCTGGGTTTTTAACCCTTTGGTTTTTGGAATTGGCCTTAATCGCTGGCCAGCGGTTTTTCACCGCTTTATTTGGTGATGATTTGCCCCGAGAGATCAGCATCTTTGTGGGGTTTGTACTGGCCACCAATGGCGGTTATTTCACCTTAATGTTTATCGCGGCGTTGTTCAGGCCGCAAAATTTATAACCTGAACACTTCAGGATCAGGACGATAGGAGCATCCCATGGATAACGCCACCACCTGCCAAATCATCCAAGCCTCAGAACGGGCATCCGATATGCGCAAAAGTTTTATCTGCGCTCAAGACGGAATGCATCAAGCGATGCTGGAAACACCATGGCCAATTCTGTTTTACGCGGCGTCGGTATTATTCATCATGTATCTGGTTCAGCGTGCCGCTAATGTGCCGCATCGCACGCCTGAATATGAGGCCAAGGAGAATTTAGCGTCAGAGCAAAACGCCAAATCCGATAAGGATGATTAATTTTTTTGCAGCACCATGATTTTTGACGTCATGCCCAATTTCACCATATGAGGTCCGCTTTCTTGTTCAAGGATGGTGGCTTTGCCGCTGGATTGGGCCGCATGGCAAGCCGCCATATAAGCCGGGTTTTCCAGCGTGTGATTGTTCAATGAAAAAATCAGCAACCCATTTTGCGGCAGTTTATCCAGCAATTGGTCAATCGTTTCAGGCGGGGCGTGTTTATCGGCGATCACCCCCATGGCGGTGATGACCTGATAATGCCCATCATCAAACGGAAAAGGGTTATCCAGCGTCACAACATCAAGATTTTGATAGATGCCATCAAGGCTTCGGGCGATGGCGACCATTTCAGGGCTGACGTCTGAGCCGTCGATATGTGTATAGCCACCCGCGGCCAAGGCTTGGCCAGAAAGCCCCGTGCCGCATCCAACATCAAAGATGAAAGCATCACGATCAGGGCAATGGCGTTGCAAGGCTTCGACAATACGGCGGGGGGATTGGTAGTCATGGTCCTTCATGGTTTGGTCATAACTTTCCGCCCAATCGCCATACATGGCTTGGGTTTCGCCTTGGTCTTTCAGCTGATAGGCGCGTTTCATAAATGGATTGTCGCTCATGGTTTCCCCCCCTTTTCCTTTATGAAAACGGAAAATAAGGCGGCTGTCAAAGCACGCCGCAAAAGAAATTGATCAGCCATCTGTGCAGGGTTGTCATAATTCTGTAATGTTATGGCGATATAGATGCCATTTGGGATAGATCGCATGCATAAATTAGGCGCTGAGTTTTTAGGCACATTGTTTTTGGTCGCCACCGTGGTGGGCTCGGGCATTATGGCCGAAGATTTGTCAGGCGGTAATACGGGTCTGGCCTTGCTGGCCAATACCATCGCCACAGGGGCAATCCTCTATGTCATCATCTCCATGTTTGGGCCTATTTCAGGGGCGCATTTCAACCCTGTTGTCTCGCTTGTGATGGCGACCAAAGGCACGTTGCGCTGGCCGGAGGCGGGGGGGTATATCCTCGCGCAAATCATTGGCGGTATCATGGGGGCGTGGATTGCCCATTTCATGTTTGATCTGGATATCCTTCAATTGTCTATGAAATCCCGATCAGGCATCAGCCAATATGGGTCCGAAGTCGTGGCAAGTTTCGGGCTGTTGTTGACGGTGTTATTGGGGGTGCGGTATCGGGTTGAGGCCGTGCCCGCCATGGTGGGGCTTTATATCACCGCCGCCTATTGGTTCACCGCCTCCACCAGTTTTGCCAATCCTGCCGTGACCATCGCCCGCA
Source organism: Alphaproteobacteria bacterium (assembly GCA_011522975.1). GTDB lineage: Bacteria > Pseudomonadota > Alphaproteobacteria > Puniceispirillales > UBA1172 > JAGWAQ01. The sequence continues at coordinate 22,846 of WTHX01000093.1, forward strand.
CCTTGAGCGATACCTTTGCGGGGATCAATTATGGCGATACCATCCCCTTTATTCTGGCGCAAATTATCGGCGCTTACCTCGCCCTGATGGTGGCAAAAGGGTTGATTAAGGATTAACCTTAACCGTCGTCTTCAACCTGATGGACTTCGATCACATTGCCATCGGGATCATAGAAAAAGATTTGATGCCAGCCCGCCACCGCGCGTTCCCCCCAATCCGAATAGGGGATGCCGTTATCATCCAAATGTTTTTTGAACGCTGCCAGATCATCTGTCCGATAGGCGATATGGCCGGTCGCCACAGGATTGACGATTTGCCCTGTCCGAAAACCTGCCCCAATATCGCGGGTCGCCAGATGCATCTGGATCGCGCCATCTGAAACAAAGGCGACATCGCCAGCATAGCCCTTTTTCTTTTCCAATGTCGGCAGGCCTTCGGTTTCACGTTCAAGCCCCAACACATCACGATAGAAATGATCCATGGCGTCAACATTGGTGGTGGCTAAATTGATATGATGCAGTTTCAGTTTCATAACAGGCTCCTCTGAATTAACCCTAGCATTTTGGCGCTGTTTATCAAGCCAGCCGCCATCTGCATTCATCCCTGCTTAATTAATTGTTGAACTGACCCGGTGATGCGATAGGCTAAAACAAGACACAGGGGCCATAAGGAGGCCAGAATGAAAACAGCAGTGATCACCGGCGCGGCGCGGGGCATTGGCCTTGCCACCACCCGTTTAATGATCGAACAAGGCTTTCAAGTCGCCATGGTTGATCGTGACGCCGAAGAACTGACCAAAGCAGCCGCAGAATTGGATCAGGCCAAAGCCTTTGTCGCTGATATCTCAGACCCGCAAGCCGTCACGGCACTATTCGATGACGTTATCGCGTGGTCAGGGCAGATTGATGCGCTGGTCAATAACGCTGGCGTTGCTGATTTCGGGCCGATCGAAGAAACAAGTTTTGAACGCTGGCGAACGGTGATGGCCACCAATCTGGATGGTGTATTTCTATGCAGCCAAGCCGCCATCCCCCATTTGAAAAAAACCAAAGGCGCGATTGTTAATATCGCGTCTATTTCGGGGTTGCGGGCATCGACCTTGCGGGTGGCCTATGGCACATCAAAGGCGGCGGTCATTCAATTGACTCAGCAGCAAGCCGCCGAATTGGGTGAATATGGCATCCGTGCCAATGCGGTAGCGCCGGGGCCTGTCCGCACCAAACTGGCCATGGCCGTCCATAGCCAAGATATTATCGATGCCTATCATGATGCCCTGCCGTTGAACCGCTATGGCAGCGAAGGTGAGATTGCTGAAGCGATTGTTTTTCTCGCCTCTGATCGTGCCAGTTTTATCACCGGCCAGACGCTGGCGGCGGATGGCGGGTTTGAAAGCACTGGCGTGGGTCTGCCCGCATTGCGAAAACCAAAATAATCCTGAACTCTTGAAGACGAATTGAAGTAAGACCATGACATTATTATTCGCCGAAGCCCCACCGATCCCTCTGCACGCGCTGGCGGCATTGCTGGCGGTGATTTTGGGCGGCATACAATTGGCCATGAAGAAAGGCACGCGCCTTCACAAAGCCTTGGGGTGGATATGGACAGTCATCATGGCGATTGTCGCCATCACGTCTTTCTTCATCCATGAAATTAAGCTTTGGGGGCAGTATAGCCCGATCCACCTGCTCAGCCTTTGGACATTGATATCCCTTGGATTGGCGATTTACTTTGCAAAAACCGGCAAGATCAAACGCCACAAACAAGTGATGGTTGCGCTTTATGGCTTTGGATTGATCCTAACAGGCTTTTTCACAATGATGCCCGGGCGGGTGATGCATCAGATCATTTTTGGCGGCTAGCGGCGCGATCTGACGGTGCTGGCAAACTCCAAGTCGAGTTTGCAACAGGCGTTTTACCATGGCTGACGCTATGCTTATTTAATATTGAAGTGAATAATCTAGGCAATAATTCGGGCAGCGTCATGTTTATTGGCATCAAAGATATGTTTAAAATTGGGATCGGGCCGTCCAGCTCCCACACTATGGGGCCGATGTCCGCCGCCTCTCGCTTTATCCAGAATCTAGCCACCCATGCCGCGACTAAAGGCGTTGCGATTGACCATATCCAAGCCCGCATCCATGGCTCTTTGGCGTTCACTGGCAAGGGCCATGCCACCGACAGGGCGATCTTTTTAGGCTTGATGGGATTTGTCCCCGCCAGTTTAGACCCGGCAAAAGTGGCGGAATATGAAGCCGCGTTGATGGCGGAAAAACACCTGCATCATGACCAATTGGGCAAAATGCGCTTTGATCCTGAAAGTGACCTGATTTTTGATTATGACGTGATCTTGCCTGACCACACCAATGGCATGCAGTTCTACGCCTATGACGCGGCGGGTGAGACAATCCTGCATGAGATTTATTATTCCATCGGTGGCGGGTTTATTCGCCGCGCCGATGAAATGCAGGATCAAGACACAACCGAAACCCCGTGTCATCCCTATCCGTTTACGACAGCGGCTGAAATGCTGGCCATGGGCGCGGCATCAGGGTTGAGCATTGCTGAAATGCAACGCCAGAATGAAATGGCTTACCAAAGCGCGGAAGAATTGGATGCGTTTATCGCCAGCATCTGGAGCGTCATGGATGCTTGTATTGATCGCGGGCTCGACAATGATGGGATTTTACCCGGCGGGCTTAATGTTAAACGGCGGGCGAAAAATATCGCGGCGCAATTGCGTGCCGAAGCCACCCGCAATGACCAGCAACCCCATGTCGCCAATGACTGGCTGTCGGTCTATGCCATGGCGGTGAATGAAGAAAATGCCATCGGCGGGCAGATTATCACCGCCCCCACCAATGGCGCGGCGGGTGTTGTGCCGGCGGTGATCCGTTATTACCGCGATCATTGCCATGGCGTCACCGAAGATGGCATTGAGAGGTTTTTGCTGACGGCGGCGGCCATTGGTATGATCATCAAATCCAATGCCTCGATCAGCGGGGCTGAAGTTGGTTGTCAGGGTGAAGTGGGGTCAGCCTCCGCCATGGCGGCGGCGGGGCTTTGCGCGGCGTTGGGCGGCAATAATGAACAGATCGAAAACGCCGCTGAAATCGCGCTGGAACATCATTTGGGCATGACCTGTGATCCCGCGGGTGGGTTGGTGCAAGTGCCGTGTATTGAACGCAATGGGCTGGGGGCGATCAAAGCCGTGTCGTCGGCATCCCTTGCCCTGCGTGGCGATGGCCAGCATTTTATCCCCTTGGATAATTGCATTGAAACCATGCGCCAAACAGGGCTGGATATGCACGAACGCTATAAGGAAACCTCACAAGGTGGGCTGGCGGTGAACCTGCCCGAATGTTGAGGGGATGTTTACAGCATCCAATTGATCACCAAGAAGATGACTGCCGATAGAACTGCCGCTGATGGCACGGTGACAATCCAAGCCGCAACGATTGATGTGAAATAATTACGACGGACAAGTTTTCTGGATTGACGTTCATCGGGTGTTTCTGAAATGCGTGACGTTTTCATGCGGCGGCGGGTGTCCCATTCACGGAAAAACCCGACCCCAAAAACAGACCCAACAGCGATATGGGTGGAACTAACCGGCAGACCCAGCCCACTGGCGACGATCACGGTTAAGGCCGCTGAAAGCGCAACACAATAAGCCCGCATAGGGTTAAGTTTTGTGATCTCATTGCCCACAACTTTAATCAATTTTGGACCGAATAAAAACAGACCAAAAGAAAGACCTGCCGCGCCGATCATCATAACCCATAATGGAATTGAAATAGCCGTGCCGAAAGACCCTGATTTGGTGGCTTCAACAATCGCTGCCAAAGGCCCTACCGCATTGGCCACGTCATTGGCGCCATGGGCAAAACTTAGCAAGGCTGCTGAAACAATCAGCGGGATGGTGAACAAGGTTTTGAGCGATTTGTTTCTGTTCTCAAGACCGCGGGCTTGGCGGGCGATAATTGGCTTGGTCATCACCCAAAAAAACACGGCGCTACCGGTACCGATCATCATCGCGGCTTGCAGATCAATTTTGATGATTTTCTTCAAACCTTTAATGGCAAGGTAACTTGAAAACGCACCCGCCATAATGGCGATCAATACAGGCACCCATTTTTTAGCCGCCGCAATTTTATCATCTCGATAAATAATATTGGCTTTGATGATCCACAGGAATAACGCCGCAATCACCCCGCCTAGTACAGGTGAGATAACCCAACTGGCGGCGATCTTGGCCATGGTACCCCAATTGACCGCAGCGAAACCAGCCGCCGCGATCCCAGCCCCCATAACGCCGCCAACAATCGAATGGGTGGTGGAAACAGGCGCGCCGATCCATGTCGCTAGGTTAATCCACAGTGCTGCCGCCAAGAGCGCGGATAACATGGAATAAATAAAAATTTCAGAAGACTGCATGCTTTCAGGGGCGATAATCCCTTTGGCGATGGTGGAGACCACATCACCGCCAGCGATCAAAGCGCCAGCACTTTCAAAAACAGCGGCAATCACAATAGCGCCAAACATGGTCAGCGCTTTCGCCCCAACCGCGGGCCCCATATTATTGGCGACATCATTAGCCCCAATATTAAGCGCCATATACGCCCCAAAGATAGCCGCAATAATAACAAATAAACTTTGGTTGTTGGTATCCACCAATGCTGAGGTTAACAGCCCAGTTACCACAATAAAGAGCAACCCAAGCAAAGGGCCGAATATGCCTTGGCCAAGCGAACTTGCCGCTGTGCCTAAGCTTGAAAACCGCCCCATATCACGTTGAAGTGTATTTAAGTGATCTTGGTCAAAGTCATTATTTGCCATGGATGATGCCCCCAATAATCATAACAAGCCTCTGATCTTACCTGTGGCTAGACACATTGTTAGACATATATGATTTGACCATCATTTGAAAGAATAAGTTGGCTTCACCTTTATTTAAATACTGTTGCTGACACCATTTCAGCAGCGATTTCAGCCGCCAAAATAGCGTTGTTCTCAACAAGGGCTTTATTGGCTTTCAGGCTATGGCCGTCGGTGATATGCCTGATGCTATCCAGCAGAAACGGGGTGAGGGCTTTGCCGCTGATGTTTTGGCTAGCGGCCTGATGCAGGGCATGATCAATCGCGGCCTCAATAATATCACCACTGATTTCAACGTCTTTTGGGATGGGATTGGCGATCAACACGCCGCCCGCCAAACCGTTATCCCATTTGCATTGGCAAAGATCGGCAATCTCTCTGGCACTGTCCAACCGGCACTCTAGCGCCAAATCAGATGCCCGTGACCAGAACAAAGGCATGGCATCACATTGATAACCAATAACAGGCACTCCTAAGGTTTCCAGATATTCCATGGTGGCGGGTATATCCAAAATGGCTTTGGGCCCAGCGCAGACCACGGCAACATCGGTTTGCCCCAATTCGGTCAGGTCAGCAGAAATATCAAAATTTTGATCCGCGCCGCGGTGAACGCCGCCAATCCCGCCAGTTGCAAAAACTTTGATCCCGGCCGCCGCCGCGATCATCATGGTGGTGGCCACGGTTGTCGCGCCATCGATCTTTTTGCTGATGGCAAAGGGCAGGTCTCGCCGTGATAATTTCAATGTATCGATCTGCGGGTTACTAAGCCGTGCCAATTCATCATGGCTCAACCCTGCTTTCGGGATACCATCCATCACAGCGATTGTGGCAGGCACCGCATTTTTAGACCGAATGGCGTCTTCTAGGGCATGGGCTGTTTCAAGGTTTTCAGGATATGGCAAGCCGTGCGAGATGATCGTTGATTCCAGCGCCACGATGGGTTTGTTGGCTTTGATGGCGGTGGCGACTTCGTCTGAATAGTGCAATTTGATCTGATTTGTCATGGCGTCACGCTGATGCTGATATGGTCAAAGAAGATATATCAGGATTAACTGCATGCGGGCAACTAAGGGTTAATTGCGCCGCCGCCATGCCCAGATCAATCGCTTGATCTTGGGGCAGACCATCTAAACAGCCATGGATAAAGCCGGCAAAAAGCGCATCACCCGCGCCCGAAACAGAAACGATGTTTTGAGGTTTTTCAGGGTGGGGGATAGTGACCTCATTGCCGCCTTTATGGCAAAGAACGCCATTTTGCCCAAGGGATAAAATAACGGTGCTGATTCCCTGCAGCACCAGTTGTTTCATCAAATCGGATGGTGCGGTTTCTGGCGGTAAATCCAACAGATCAGCGGCTTCTTTCTGGTTGCATTTCAACCCATCAATCCGCCCCAGATGCGGTTTTAATTTGATGATCTTTTCAGGCGACACGCCATCACAATAAAGATTGGGGCGGCCATCTAACCCCACAAGCCAATCAAGACTATCTTGGCTGAGGTTGCAATCAGCAACAATCAAGGCAGAAGACTTCAGATCATCTTCAAACGTCTTCAGGTAATCAGGCGTCAGCAAATCAATCAACGCCATGGTGTTAATGGCGTGCAACACTTCACCACCATGGTCAAAGACATTGAGATACATATCCGATGCCGCATCGCTTGAAACATGACACGCGCTGGTGTCGATCAAAGGCAGGGCAATGCTGGCTTTGATGGTGGCGGCGAAATCATCATCCCCCATGGCGCAGATCAGCCGAACATGACGCCCCAGATGCGCCAGATTTTCCGCAATATTTCGGGCAACCCCGCCCGCCGAGGTTGAAACCAAACCTTGATGAGATTCAGAATGGTGGTTTTGCGGGGCGGCATAACGGGCGACAATATCAATATTGGCGCCGCCGATCACCGTCACACGATTTTTGCTGTTTTCGTCCAACAGAACAACACCCTTTAAGTCACCACTTTACGCGCATGGAATTGCGCTTGATCCCATGTTTTATTGTCAAGGATGGCGGTAAGTTTGTCCACCGCATGCCAGACATCGCTGAAAGAGGTGTAAAGCGGGGTGAAACCAAACCGCAAAATATCAGGCGCGCGGAAATCCCCTATCACGCCTTCTGCAATTAGGGCTGCTATAATGGCATAACCGCCATCAGGATGGGTGAAAGAGACATGTGAGCCGCGCGAGCCGTGGTCTCTTGGGGTGATTAACGTAAGCCCATGCTGGGGGCAACGCGACTCAATCAGCGCAATAAAGTAATCCGTGAGTGCAAGCGATTTTGCCCGCAGGTCTTGCAGGCTGACGCCTTCCCAAACATCAAGCGCAGCATCCAATGCGGCAGCAGACAGAACAGGCGGCGTGCCGCAAAGAAATTGATTGATATCTGGCGCAGGGGTGAAATCAGCCTCAAAGGCAAAAGGCGATTGATGGGCAAACCACCCTGACAGCGGTTGCTTCCCATGGCTAAGATGCCGCCCTGCCGCGTATAAAAACGCAGGCGCCCCCGGCCCGCCGTTTAAATATTTATACGTACAGCCAATGGCGAAATCGACATCACATGCCGCAAGATTGATGGGGGTCGCGCCGGCTGAATGGGCCAAATCCCAGATGATCAACGCACCCGCATCATGGGCGGATTTGGTCAAGCCTGCCATATCCAGCATACGCCCATCGCGGTAATTCACATGAGTCAAAACAACCACAGCCACATCATCGTCAATAGCGGCATGAAGATCAGCAGGGTCTTCAACATGAATCAATTCATGGCCTTGCCCCAATTGTTTGATCACGCCTTCGGCTATGTAATTATCTGAAGGAAAGTTTCGTCTTTCGGTAACAATTTTTTTGCGGTCAGGGCGTAAGGCCAAGGCCAGCGATAAAACTTTAAACAAATTAACCGAGGTTTGATCCGCCATAATGACATTTTCTGGCGAAGCACCGATCAAAGGCGCAATCTTAGCGCCAATCTTGCGCGGCAGATCAACCCAATGGGCATCATTCCAACTTCGGATCAGCCCGTCTCCCCATTCGTGTGACACGGTTTGATGGATCCGTGCCGCGGCTTTATGCGGCAAAGGGCCAAGCGAATTGCCATCCAGATAAATCACGCCATCAGGCAAAATAAATTCATCTCGCTTTGCGGCAAGCCTGTCATTTAGGTCTTGTTCTTGGGCAGCCGTTAAGGATTGGTCAAACATGAAAACGCCATCAAAGGGTGAAAGAAATTGTTCTGGTATTTAACCTAGCACAATTTGCGTTAATGATGTCATGGTGATGATCATTCGCAAGCCAGATATTGCGTTTAAATTGATTGGTTAGAACAACCGAATGATCCAAATGGTAACCGCATAATTCATAAATTGCGTCTGGATGGATCACGCATTTTTGGTGTTACCATGATCGATAACAAATCAGCAATCAGGTTCAGAACAACAAAGAAGAAGGCAAAAACCATGCCCGTTGCCAGCACGAGCGGAATGTCTCTGAATTTAACGGCCGCAATCATCATTTTCCCAATCCCAGGATAAGAGTAAATTTCTTCAACAATAAACGCAGCAACCATGTAATTGGCGATAAGCAACACCACCATATTGATGATCGGCGGCAGGACATTGGGCAACGCATGGATTGTAATAATCCGTGTGATGGAAAGACCCTTTAGTTTAGCCATTTCAATATATTCGGATGCAAGAATACTGATTAAACAGGCACGGCTGACGCGCAAAACAGGTGCAAGACCTGCGATGGCTAATGTTATTGCTGGCAATGCCATAGCGTGCAGTCGGGCAGCAAGGCTCATCTCATCAGTAAAGACGGTATGCGCTGGAAAGACTGGCAAGGTGACGACAAAAATAGTCATTAACAAATAGGCAATGAGAAATTCTGGCATGGCAATCACCGCAAGCGATATCCCTGAGGTCAAGCGGTCAAAAATACCGCCGCGATTTATCACCGCGATTAATGCGGCTATAAAACCGACGGGGATCGACAAGCAGGATGCCATTAGCCCCAAAACAGCCGTATGCGACAATCGTTCGGCCAGCAATGGTGCGATCTCCGCCCGTTTTGACCATGAGACGCCCAGATCCCCTTGTGATATCTGGCTTATCCAAACGAAATAGCGTGTGACGGGACTGCGGTTTAAGCCCAATTCTTCGCGGGTGAAATCGATCTGGTCTGAAGTAACAAATCGAGGTGCTGTTGCGCTGGCAAGATCCCCAGGCAGTATTTCAACGGCCAAAAACAGAAAGACTGAGAGGGCAAGCAGAACAAAGATGCTTTGCGTTATCCGCCAAAGGATAATTCTCAAAAGTGACATACAAAAAAATAGCGTTGATTTGAATTTGATACAACAACAGACTCAGCGCACCCTAGTGGATTTGAATCTATAGCCAGATTGAGATCACTATCGATAGGCCTGAAATAAAGGTCAGAACAATCAGCGTACGGCGAAAGTGACTGTCGTGCAGTTTTTTGAACAAGGCCAGACCGATCTGGGTTGCGAAGATGCTGATTGGCAAACTAATCATGATCAATAACACGGTGGATTTGTTATAGACGCCTTGGGTTAAAAATATCAGTGCGGTCAGCAGTAAGATTGTGACATTAAACGGTTGCAATACTGCTCTGATTTCTCCTTTTGGCCATTCCCGCAAGGAAAGCCAGAATGTAGGCAAAGCACCGGATAAACCTGCAAGACCACCCAAGAACCCGCCCATAAGGCCAAAGGTCATATCCACCACCGGATAATACCCTTTTACTGTGGGCAGTGTTGAACGCGCCATAAAGAAAAGACCGTAAATCAGTAAAAACAGGCCAATCACAAGTTTAAGCAGGTCAACATTAACAGCGTGTAATGCCGATATGCCCAAAGGGATGCCAATGATTCCCGGCAAGGTGAACCGTAAGGCGCGGCTGTGATATTGTACTATTTCTCGGCGTACGATCCATAAGCCTTGCACACCTGTGACAACGCTTGTGATGACAATAATAGAAACAGCCTGCAACGGTGGCATAATGGAAAGCCAGAAGCCAAGGGTGAATAAGGCTGTGCCAAACCCTGCAAAGCCATTAATGAAGCCGCCGGCTACTGCTCCCGCAACAAATAAAAAAAGTCCAGATGGTTCTGCAAAAAATGAAGGAAGGGCAGAGAGCATTTCGGTATTGGCCTATAAATTTTTCTTCATTGAATGATATTAATCGTTAATATCAACTCATGACTATCAGATTATTACGAACATTAATCGCTGTATCTGAAACGAAATCATTCAGTGAGGCTGCAGAACGTGTCCATATTACCCATGCCGCCATTAGTCAGCAGATGAAAACTTTGGAAGATCATCTGGGGGTGGCATTATTTGACCGCAGCTCACGCTCACCGACATTGACACCTATCGCACGGCAGGTCATCGAAAAAGCCAGAAAGATTGTTGAAGATTATGACAACCTTGCCAAGCCTGATCAGCTTGAGGATATTTTTAATAGTGAGGTGAATCTCGGGGTAATACCAACAACGCTGACAGGATTAACACCAAAAGCAATAGGATTGGTCAAGTCACGCTATCCGAATATGAAAATTCATGTCAAATCAGGGTTGACCGCAACATTGATGGCGGATATTGGGCGTGGGACGGTTGATGCAGCGATTGTTTCCAAACCGCATTTAATGCCAAGTAAAGTTGCTTTTCATCACATTGCCGAAGAAGAGATGAAGCTTTTTGTTGCCGCGGAGGAAACAGAAACTGACCCGATGAAATTGTTTCAAGAAAAACCATTTATTCGGTTTAATCGAAGTGAGGTTATTGGCAATTTGATCGACAATTGGATTGCGTCTAAAAACATACCTATTGTTGAGACCATGGAACTGGACAGCGGTGAAGCCATTGCAGGGATGGTAAGTGCTGGGCTTGGGATTTCGATTTTACCAGATGCTGTTGTGAAGTCAGGATATGAGTTGCCTCTTAAAAAACTCAGTCTTGGGGAGGGTGCTCCGCGAAGAACACTTGGGCTTGTTTATCGAGACGATAATATCAAAATTCACGTCATCAAAGCCTTGGAAGATGCGGTGGACCAGATCGTAAAATCGGCTGAATAAAAGTTGTGACCCCGGCATATAAAGCGGCGGTTAAATCACCTCATCTGATCGGTCATCACTTTCGCCATATCGTTTGAGCACAGCAGGTTTTGTACCTTCATAAACACGTTCAATATTTTCAGCAATTTTTGCGTTTTCACGTTCAAAGAGGCAATTGCCTTGCAGGTCAGAAGCGACAATAAAGGGCCCCATTTTTTGACATTTGATCACCCACATCGCTTGCGCTAAACCAAGCTCTTCATGCCAATGGACAGCGTCAACATTTTCAACACCGCGCCCAAGCAACGCGCCAGTGCCATACCCAACGGTTGATAAATAGATAGCGCCATTGGGGACAAAATAATCTTTATAATCTTTTGATGTCATACCACCCTTACCCACAATCAGTTTTGCGCCTGTTTTGGCCATCCATTCAGGCAGCCATTTGGCAAAGCGAAAAGATGCGGTTGCGGTAACAGCACCCATGTCAAAACTGCCATCAGCGTTAATTCTTGCTGCTGGTGAGCAATGGAAATTTGCCGCCGATTGAGATGGTAATTCCATGGGGATGTTGGCATTTTCTTCAAGAGCACGCATATAAACGCCTTCACGTGCTGTGTACATAAGGCCCGAAAGATAGACGATATCACCCAATTGCAGTTGAGCGATGTCTTCTGCCGAAGGGGTGGTTGAAAGTATAATCTGGCGCGGCTTATTCATTGTGCGGCTTCCAAGGCTTGATGCCAATCCACCGTCTCACGACGTTGATAGGCGGTGAACCATTCTGGGTCGGTGCGATATTCGACACGGCCATCACTATGGATGCGGGCAACGGCCCGCCGGGACGACAAACAGAAGGCATGAACGGAAACAGGCATCCCTCCAGTGTGGCAATAACCCACTTCAATATTGCAATCAATAACCATGTTTTTACCGACAAAGCCCATGGCACCCATACCAATAGAATTGCCTAATTCTTTAAATTCTTCTTCAAGGGCTGCGATCTTTGGGTCTGGGTTTTGACTGCCAACAACGCGCAGCGTGGACGCGCGCTTGCCCAAATTCATGCAAATATCTTTTGAGCCACCAAGGCCAATCCCGATGATCGCAGGCTGGCAGGCCAGACCTCTTTTCCCGAAAGCCAATAGGCTGTCAAGGTAGAAGCGTTTGATGCCTTGTATTCCATCAGATGGAAAAAGCATTCTGTAGTCTGAGCCAAATAACCCGCCTTTATGAACCGTGATCAGATCAATCCAGTCTCCTTCAGGTTCAAACCCATATTCAATTTCAGGAGCCCCAATGCCGATATTATTATTATGATCGGTACGCCATAACGGGTGGACTCTGTTCGGCCGCAAAGGAATATTATGGGTAGCATTTGCGGTCGATTTTCTAAGCGCGGTTTCAAGCGCGACCATGCCACCTTCAAGTTGGGCTTCATTACCCATTTTAACAAACCATCGCGGAACACCTGTATCACCACACATGGCTGAACGGTCTTGTTTTGCGGCTTCATAATTGTCAAGCATGGCTTGCAAGACAAAAGATGACAGGTCACCATCTTCGCTTTTTGCTGCTTCTTGAAGCCCTTCGAGGTAATCTTGCGGGATTTCAATTGCCGCCTTTTCCATCAGGTCTTCAGCCGTTTTTTGGATAAGGTCAATAGCGATCATGATACAGCCACCAATGTTTCAGGTTCATTTTCGGGAAGAATGGTCTCTCCTGGGCGAACAATGCTAAAGTCTACCGGAGTACGATCAACGGTCACCATTTCATTATTCTGACGGGCGATCGTAAATTCACTGTCTTCTAATGACCCGGCATCAGGGAAGTCTTCGCGGTAATGTGCGCCTCTTGAATTTTCACGGGCAAGGCCAGCCTTGGTAATGACTTCAGATATTTCACATAACGAGCGGAGATTAAGCCAATCGTGCCAAGTAAGGTTAAAGGCAAGATTGCTATCATCAACGCCGACCTGCATCAACGCGTCGTAAACCTGATCAATTCTGCCAAGGGCGCGCGTCATCCCCGCCGCTGTGCGCATCACGCCAACATCTTCCCACATCAGGTCTTGAAGCTGTTTCCTGAGAGGTAGGACAAGGCCAGGCTTTTTCTGCAACGGATAGACCGCCCGTTCATATTCCATGGCAAGGATATTTTCATCAGGCTCGCGCAAAGACATGGTTTTGATGTCCTCAGCCATAACATCGCCAGCGATGCCACCAAAGACTGTGGAATTGGCAACGCCATTGCCGCCCAACCGATTTGAGCCATGGGCACCGCCAGCATCTTCACCTGCAACATAAAAACCTTCGAGCGCGGTGCGGGTATCAACATCAACCACAACGCCGCCCATGAAATAATGCGCGGTCGGCACAACCTCAACCTTGCCCGCGGCAAGATCAAACCCGCAATCAGCGCATCTTTTGACCATCCCTTTGAATTTCTTGGCAACATTTTCAGGGCCTAGATGCGACATAGAGATGAACACACCTTCTTGTTCAGGGTTATTATTTTTGCGCATTTCGGCATAGATACCACGGCTGACAACATCACGGGTGGCGCGTTCGCCTTTGCCGTCATAGTCAAACATAAACCGTTGCCCAGCATGATTGATCAGCTGGCCACCCGCACCGCGCAACCCTTCTTCAAGAACAGTGCCGGTCATTCGTGTATGGTCACCCGCTAGAAGCCCTGTTGGATGAAACTGCACCATTTCCATATCACGCAATGGCAGTCCTGCACGCAAAGCCATCCCAAGACCGTCCATAGTCTTGTCGCCGGAAGGTGTGTGATATTTATACATGGTTGGGCCGCCGCCCGTGGCCATTAATACTGTTTTAGCACGCACTAGTTTGAAGTTGCCGCTGCGCATATCAATCATCAAGACCCCTGCCAGTGCAGATTTATCTTTAGTCGGGATCAGGCCGATGGCGCGATGTTCTTGGAGTTTTTCAACATCACTGGCAAGCGCTTTTTCCATGAGTCTGTTGATGATTTCAATGCCAGTGAGGTCGCCTTTATGAACGGTTCTGTCTGCTGTTTGTCCGGCGAAAGCCTTTTGGTGAAGTGTGCCATCAACATTGCGGTCAAAAAAGCATCCAACTTCATTTTCAAGCTCTCTAATCCGGACGACAGCCTGTTCGCATAAACGCCATGCCATATCTTGGTTAGGAAGCCATTTGCCGCCATTGATCGTATCCATAAAATGGCGTTCAACACTGTCACCATTCCCGAGAGCAACATTGTATCCGCCTTGCACCATACGTGTGCATCCTGATTTTCCAATCAGGCCTTTGACAGCAATGGTCACTTTTGTTCCTTCAGGCGCGTTTTGCCTTGCATGAAGGGCAGCAAAAAGACCAGCGCCGCCTGACCCTAGGATGAGGATATCGGTATCATGTCGGTCAATAGGCAATGAGGTCATGTCAGATCGCTTTCAAGAAGAATATACCAGCAATAAAAAAGGAAGTCGAAAGGGCAAGTGCCGCCAGTGTTTTTTGCTGAGGTCGCCACGGCAGCCATTCCAATGCCATCAGGCGCAAGCCGCCAAACATATGAACAGCCAGCAAAAAGACGAGGCCAAATTCAGCAAATTTAACGGCTGGACTTTCAGTCAGCATAAGAAATTGGTCAAGCTGATCAGGATCGGTCATCGCCAAGGCCAGTATTAAAAAATGAAAGGGCAGGAATAACGACAGCCCAATCCCGGATATCCGGTGCAGGATATGCGAGAGCCATAGTGGATGGTTTTTTGACGATTGTGGTGGGCTTAAATGTTTCATGCGAATGTCACCGCCCAAACGGCACGTGCGCCAATAAGTAAGAGGAAAAACCCTGATGAGTACATAAAAGCATCAAGCCATTTTCCTTTTAATCCTGCCCATTCATACATCACCACACGCATGCCAATAGCCCCATGGACCGAAACCGCAACAACAAATAACCCATAAAAAGCAAACCACGCGACAGAGCCTTTGGTTCGGCCAAGAATTTCAGCCGCGGTCAAACCGCCCTGAATGGCATAGATCATGACCGCGATATGCCCAAGCACGAGCGGCGCCATAAGAAGGGCGGTGATGCGTTGAAGCATGTAAAGACGCAAATTCAGCATTATTTCCGCCCCCACCAAAAGGTCTTAGAGGTTTCTCGTTTCAAGCCAGCAATTGCTGACATCGGGTCTAGGTCGTTGGGGCAAAAGGCCGTGCAGGAGCCGATAGAATGGCAATTATGGCAGCCACCTTTACCAGAGACAGCCTCCAAAATGCTTTGCCGGCCTTCATCTTTAACATCATTCAGCAATGTCCATGCTCGCTGTAATGCGGCAGGGCCAAGAAAGTCAGGATTGTTGCGCACCGTATCGCAAGCGGCATAGCAGACGGAGCAATTGATACATTCAATGCCTGAATTCGCCTCAAGCCGCGATCTGCTGGCCTCATCAACTTTTTCAATGTCATCATCACGGGACCGGCTGCCATGATGGACGCCTTCTGCGGCAATCCACTTGTCAAAGAAAGGATCCATATCAACCACGAGGTCTTTGATAACAGGCAGATTTTGCAAGGGTGCTATCGTAATCTCACCTTCTTTAACGACTTTCGATATATGCGTGCGGCAAGTCCAACGAGGCACACCATTGACCATCATTGCGCAACTGCCACACATGCCCACACGGCAAGCAAATCTGTATGAAAGGGTAGGGTCTTCATTCTGTTGCACCCATGAAACCAAATCCAGGACTGTTTGATTGTCATGCGAAGGGACGTCAAAAGAGGCTGTTTCTTGCTTTTCCGTTGAGCCACGTTTGATCTTTACCACAAGTTTGTTTTGCGTATCGGACATCTGACCTTAAATATGCTTATCATTAGATTATATTTACCAATACAAGAAAGATGAACTTAAGGAAAATTAATATT
>WTHX01000013.1 GCA_011522975.1 Alphaproteobacteria bacterium
AAAGCCACCATTATTCACAGGGTGGGTCGACTGCTGGCAGGGGATCAGATTGTTTTTGTCGGTTGCGCCTCAGCCCATCGTGAGGCGGCGTTTGAAGCCTGCCATTTCATTATGGATTTTCTGAAAACAGACGCGCCTTTCTGGAAAGCCGAAGAAACCGACGCAGGCATCACATGGGTGGATGCCCGCGATACGGATAAAACCGCGCTCAAAAAATGGCAGAAATAGCCTAAAACCCCAAAAAAGGAACGGCTGCTTAGGCTTCGCCGCGGACCAATTTCGCGTATTTGTCCATCACCGACTGGCATAGCCCACCAGGGTTAAACTGATGATCACCAACGCTTGAAACAGGCGTGACTTCGGCGGCTGTTCCAGTCAGGAAACATTCCGTCACATTGGCCAATTCTTCTGGCATGATATGGCGTTCAACAACGTCATACCCCATGCCCTCAACCAATTTAACAACGGTCTGGCGGGTGATGCCGTTCAAGAAACAATCTGGCTTGGGTGTATGGACTTTGCCATCTTCCATCAGGAAGAAAATATTAGCGCCTGTAGCCTCCGCGATATAGCCGCGGTAATCCAGCATCAACGCGTCGGTATAACCCTGACGTTCCGCTTCATGTTTAGACATGGTGCAGATCATATAAAGCCCTGCTGCTTTCGAATGAACAGGGGCTGATTCAGGGCTTGGACGTTTCCAACTGGCCATCCCAAGGCTGATCCCTTTCATTTTTAATTCAGGATCAAAATAACTGTCCCATTGCCATGCCGCGATCAAAACATGGGTTTTTGAATATTGCGCTGAAACAGCCATCATTTCACTGCCGCGCCAAGCCACCGGACGGATATAGCCATCAGTAATATTATTGGCTTTCAGCACAGCATTTTTGGCTTCAATAATTTCTTCATCACTGTAAGGCAATTTGAAATCAAGAAGGCGGGCTGATTCACGGAAGCGCTTGGTGTGCCATTCTGATTCAAAGATTGCACCATTATAGGCGCGCTCACCCTCAAAAACGCTACTTGCATAATGAAGCCCATGGTTCAACACATGAGTCTTGGCATCGCGCCAATCCACCATTTCACCGTTAAACCAGATCGTACCGTCGCGATCGTCAAAAGGAACAATATCCATCATTATGCCCTCAATTTATTGGCTATATGTATTCATCAATAGCCGTGTTAGAAAAATTATTGTCAAATTGAACACAATACTTCAAGATAAGTCAACATGGCTGACGTAAAATTATCTCCAAACCCTCTGATCTTGCGAGAGGATGTATTAAGAAAGAGCATTGAGCAAATGTTCTTTGCTTATCGTGACTTCACCGGTGAAGCAGACGCGATCTTGGCGGATCAAGATATGGGGCGGGCGCATCACCGGGTGATTTATTTTGTTGGGCGCAATCCTGATATTATGGTGAGCGATCTTCTTCAGATTTTGAACATCACCAAACAATCGCTGTCGCGGGTGTTATCGCGGCTTGTTGATGATGGCTATATTCAATCCACCCCTGGGCCTGTCGATAAAAGACAGCGGCTGCTTTCCTTAACCGATAAAGGCGAAGCGCTGGAACGTGAATTAACCCGCGTGCAAATGGCACGGTTCAGCCGTGCTTATAAACAAGCCGGTGTTGATTCCGTTGATGGTTTTTTGCGTGTTCTCAGCCATATGACAGATGACAGCGCCTCCAAAACCGAAAGTTAATCTGATGGCTAGTGATCGTGATCTATCTGATGATGATTTAATAAAGGATCAAGACGCACCCCCCAAGGCTCATATCCTGATCATTGATGATGATGATAAATTACGCCAATTGATCAGCCGGTTTTTGATGGAACAGGGCCACCGTGTCACCCAAGCCGCCAGCGCAGAAGAAGCCCGCGAACATCTGAAAGGCATGATTTTTGATTGCCTGGTGGTCGATATCATGATGCCCGGGGAATCAGGCCTTGATCTGGTGCGGGATCTGAAATCCCGAATGCCCTTTATGCCATGTTTGATGCTGACCGCCATGGGTGAGCCCGGCCATCGGTTGCATGGGCTGGAAATCGGCGCTGATGACTACATGACCAAACCGTTTGAGCCTTTGGAATTGGCATTAAGGCTCAAAAATATTTTAATACGCCAGCAAGCAATGCCGGCCGCAAGTGAGTCTTTATCACCATCACCAGAAACAGCATCATTGGTGCATTTTGGCCCCCATGTTTTTGATCGCAACCGCCAGCAACTCACCACAGGTGGCCAGCGCCAACATTTGACCACCGCTGAAAAAGATTTGCTCAGGTGCTTTTGCGATAAACCACAGGATATATTATCAAGAGATGAACTCTCTGATATGCTTGGCGGTAAAATGGAAGGTCGCAGCATTGATGTGGCAGTGGCAAGATTGCGCCGCAAGATTGAACCAAGCCCCAGCAAACCGATCTATTTATTGACGGTTAGAGGGCGCGGATGGTCACTGGAAACCAACACGCCATATTAATGCCATCGCAGCAATTTATCCTTTAGGGATGTATTGTTGAGTTACCACTTAGGGTTGATATAAAAGATGAAATCCTTGATGCCCAAACGATTATTCACCCGCCTCATGGTCATTGTGATGGTGCCCATGGTCGTTGTGCAGGTGGTGACAATACTGGTGTTTTATGAACGCCATTGGGATACTGTGACCCGCTATATGGCAACCAATTTATCGGCTGATGTTGCAGTCATTGTTGACCAATACGCCGCCAATCAAACTCCAGAACAATTTGAAGACACCCGCCTTTATGGCTGGCGATATTTTTATTTTGACCTGCAATGGAATCAAGGCGCAATCCTTGAAAAAGAAACCAATCTGCAACCTAGCAATTATGCTGGCAATGCGTTGCAACAAAGCCTTGCGCAAAAATTATCCTATCCCCATAGGATTGATTTAAACCATAGCCCTGATCGTCTCGCTATCCATATTCAATTTCCTGATGGGATTATGCTGATCACCGCTGACCGGAAACGTGTTTTCAGTTCAACATCACTTTTGGTGATCCTATGGTCGGTCAGCACATCAATCTTACTGTTCGGCATTGCTGTC
The DNA here is from genome assembly GCA_011522975.1 of Alphaproteobacteria bacterium. Classification (GTDB taxonomy): domain Bacteria; phylum Pseudomonadota; class Alphaproteobacteria; order Puniceispirillales; family UBA1172; genus JAGWAQ01. Next base: position 3,078 of record WTHX01000013.1, read on the forward strand.
ATGTTCATCAGAGGACAGGTGCGGCCAATCATCCGCTTGGCTAAGGCTGCACGTGCTTTAGGCCTTGGCCGCCCCTCACCAGATTATAAATTGGCAGGGGCGCAAGAAGTTCGACTAGCAGGGCAAGCCTTTCAAGCCATGCGGCAACGCATTCAGCGGCAATTGGTGGAACGCACGGAAATGCTAGCCGGTGTTTCCCATGACTTGCGCACACCATTAACCCGCATGAAACTGCAATTGGAATTTATGCCCGATGGTGTTGAAAAAAACGGCATCAAAGAAGACATTGTTGAAATGGAAAATATGATCAGCGATTACATCAATTTCGCCAGCAATGCTGTGCTGGAAGATATGGTAGAAGTTGATTTACGCGACTTGATTAATGACAGTGTCAGCAGTTTTGATCGGCCTGATAAGCGATTACAATTCACCAATCCAGATGCACCAATTGTCTCTATACCCTTGCGCCAAAGAAGCATTCGACGTGCGCTAGATAACTTGATCAGCAATGCCATCCGCCATGCTGACCATTGCCAGATCAGCACCATCATGGATGAAAACCAAATCCAAATTATCATTGATGATGATGGCCCGGGCATCCCGAAAGATCAGCGCATTGCCGTTATTAGGCCTTTTGTTCAAATTGAAAAATCACCTGAAAACAAAGGCGCTGGGCTGGGGCTTTCCATTGCTCATGACGCCGCGATCAGCCATGGCGGCAATTTATTGCTTGGGGATTCCCCCATGGGTGGATTACGTGTCCGGTTGCAATTGCCTATTTAAGGTTATGGTCTTGATCAAAGCCGTGGCTTAATGCATTCGCGCCCCATTGGGCACCGGGTGATCAAGCCCCAACAACACGACATGACCATCATCATCTGCCGCACCCAAGGTTAAGACCTCTGACATGAACGGTCCAATTTGCCGTGGCGGGAAATTCACAACCGCCATCACCTGCCGTCCCAAAAGATTATCCTTGCCATAATGATGGGTAATTTGCGCCGAAGATTTTTTAACACCAATCTCATCACCGAAATCGATTGTCAATTTCCATGCAGGCTTGCGGGCTTCAGGAAAATCATCCACCGCGGTGATGGTCCCTGCCCTGATATCAAC
>WTHX01000015.1:0-1132 GCA_011522975.1 Alphaproteobacteria bacterium
GCGTTGAGTTTTATATGTTTGGACCGCCGGGCACGGCCATTACGGATAATCTTGGCCAAATGCTGGAAGGCGGGATTTACATCAGCAATCTTTTCATCACGTCACCGAAATCAGGTGACAGCAGCCCCCAAAGTCCATGGTGAATAGGGGGCATGGAGAGTGTTTTTCATGTTGAGTGAGATTCATGGCGAATAAAAGAATCCTTTCGCTTTATTATCGCCGATTGGTGATTAAATTGCTGGTGATTGTGGTGCCCAGTTTTGGCATCACGTTTATTACGGATAATATGATGTACACCCTGCCAATGCTGGCCAGCGCGACGTTTCTGGCCAGCCATATGTATGAAGATGAACACCCTAAACCTACCCCCGGCCAAGACACGCTGATCGATGACGAGGTTGAGGATATGGAGTTCTATGACGGGTAGGCGTCACTTCATTTTAATGAAGCGGTCACGGTAATTTAATGTGTTAATCAAGTAGCCCTGCCAACCCGCACGTTTTGCGGTATTGGATAGGGGCTTTCTTTTAACAAACATTTCGGTATCTTGCGCTTCACTGGTGGCCAGCCAGACTTCTTGGCAACGCGTTTTTTATCCATGCGAACAATCCACAGCGCGTGGTATATCCCAGCATCCATGCGATCTTTTTGAGGTTGCCATGCCGCGCCAAGAATAGAGTTTGGCAAGCCTTCTTCATCACTGCGGAATGTTTTGACTTGGGATGTATGGCCGCAAAAATCACCCGCCCTTTAACGCATCGAGGATGGGGCAGTCGGGGCGGTTGTCGCCATGGCAGGTTTTCGCCAAAAAATTCAATTGATCGCGCAGGCTTTGCAGCTCCGCTAATTTCGCATCAATCGCCTTAATCTTCTCCAAGGTCAGCGCCTTCACCTCACTGCTGGACCGATCCTGATCATCATAAAGCGAGAGCAATTCACGGCATTCATCAATGCTAAAATCAAACCGCCGCGCCTTGCCAATAAATTGCAGCCGCGCCACATCATCTTCACTATAATCACGATACCCTGTCCGCCCATCCTGGGCCGGCACCACCATGCCGATATTGGCATAATACCGCACGGTTTTAACCGTCAGCCCTGATCGCTTTGCCGCCATGCCGATATTCATCGC
>WTHX01000015.1:1232-14444 GCA_011522975.1 Alphaproteobacteria bacterium
GCACGGTTTTAACCGTCAGCCCTGATCGCTTTGCCGCCATGCCGATATTCATCGCTTCATCCTTTCGCCACGCTTTTTTCGGCTCTATTGTAGCCGGTTGATTTTTTGCTTTACCTTCCCCTTGGGGGAGAGTTTATAGTAGCGTCAATTGGAGGTCAAATTGGCAGCATTAACCGCATCTTTGGCGATCAACTGGCAGTGTACGCACACATGGCGGCGGGCGTCTTACAATACCCTTTGGTGTTTGATCGGCTGTTCGATCGGCGATTTGGGGACGATCGCGTATTTTCAGATTACCGGCATCCCGTGGCCTGTTTGGGGGATTATGGCGCTGGCGATTTTCAACGGCTTGATGACGTCCATCTTGCTGGAGACGATTATTCTGATGCGGCAGATGGCCTTAAAATTGGCGTTTAAAACCGCCATTGGCATGTCTTTAATCTCCATGATCGGCATGGAAGCGGCGATGAATATCACCGATGTGGCGCTGACGGGTGGCGCTGTTTTGACGTGGTGGGTCATCCCTTTCATGCTGTTCGCGGGGTTCATCACGCCCTTGCCTTATAACTACTGGCGCTTAAAAGCACTGGGGAAAGCCTGTCACTGATGCGTAAGAAAACGTTAATCCTTTCGGCATTAGCGGCGTTTGTTTTATTCGGGGTTTTGTTTGTTCTGCTGATGCCCCAAGACCATGCCAACACCATGTCAGACGCCATGCCTGAAAGCATCACCTTGACGCCGGATGATCGCGCGGTTGTCGCCCAAGGGCGGCTGGTCTATCAGGGGCAATGCGCGTCATGCCATGGTGATAACCTCGAAGGGCAGGTTGGCTGGCGCGATCAATTGATCGATGGCAAACGGCTGGCCCCGCCCCATGATGAAACGGGCCATACTTGGCATCACCCTGATGAGATGCTGTTTCAACTGACCAAAAATGGCATTAATGCGATGTTGTCAAAACCCTATCCCAATAATATGCCTGTTTATAAAGATATCTTGAGCGATGCTGAAATTATCGCCGCCTTGTCCTATATCAAAAGCCAATGGCCCGATGAAACCCAAGCGATCCACGATCAGATCAACGCCAGTTATCAGCAAAACAAGCATTAACGTGATATTCGCTTGCGTGTTGGGCAGATGCGGCTAGGGTGAGTGTTCATCTTATTTGGTCGTGTGTCTTGATGGGGGTGAGCCATGGCATCGGAAACAGTTTCAGCAACAGCAACATCTGGCCATTGCCTTTGTGGGCATGTGCGGTTTCAATTTTCAGGCGAACAGACCTGGGCGTGTTATTGCCATTGCCATGATTGCCGGCGTAATTGCGCCGCCCCTGTGGTGGCATTTATCGGCACAAGGCTGGATCAATTCCAATGGCAGACCGGCGGGGTTGATGGCCAGTCGCCAAAATTCTATGCCTCATCCCCGGGGGTAAAGCGGTTTTTCTGTGATCAATGCGGCACGCCCATGGCGTTTCAAGCCGACCATTATGACGGTGAAATTCACCTCTATGCGCCGACCTTGGCTGACCCTGAATCCTTCAGCCCGCAATTCCATGTTCATCACGATTCCAAATTGCCGTGGCTGACCTTGGATGATGGGCTTCATTGCTATGGCGGCAGCGCGCCTAATGATGAAAAAGATCGTGTTTAACCCTATTGCTTTTTTGCCCTGCGGCTTATATCTCGAAGCAGAGCATAAAGGAGCATCCCATGCGTAACCCCGATGATTTTGGTTTTGGCACTCAGATTCGCAAATCGCCTTATTTTGACGCGACGGTGAAATGGGGGGCGCAAGATTTTTCTGTCTACAACCATATGTATATCCCGCGTGATTTCGGCGACCCGGAACAGAATTTCTGGAACTTGGTGAATGACGCTATTCTGTGTGACGTGGCGGTGGAACGGCAGGTTGAGATTACCGGGCCTGATGCGGCGAAATTCGCGCAAATGCTGACTCCACGTGACCTCAGCAAAATGGCGGTGGGGCAGTGTAAATATGTGCTGATCACCAATGCTGAAGGCGGGGTGATTAATGACCCGATTATGCTCAGGCTGGAAGAAAACAAATTCTGGATTTCACTGGCGGATAGTGATGTTTTGCTTTGGGCGCAAGGCGTCGCGGTCAATTCAGGGCTTGATGTGCATTTGCATGAGCCTGATGCCTCACCTTTGCAACTTCAAGGCCCACGTTCGCAAGATATTATGGCCGCTTTGTTTGGCGAAGACATTCGTGAATTGAAATATTACTGGCTGCGGCATTTGACGCTGGATGGCATGGAGTTGGTGGTGTCACGGACAGGCTGGTCCAGTGAGTTGGGCTATGAAATTTACCTGCAAGATGGCAGCCGTGGCACGGAGCTTTGGGATCGCATCATGGCGGCGGGTGAGCCATTTGGCCTAAAGCCTGGCCATACATCGTCCATTCGCCGCATCGAAGGCGGCATGCTGTCTTACCATGCGGATATGGATTTGCTGACCAATCCATTTGAATTGGGGATGGATCGCTTGGTGGGCTTGGATGCTGATCATGACTTTATCGGCAAGGCCGCTTTGACGAAAATCAAAGAAAATGGCATCACCCGCAAACAAATCGGCATTGTGATTGATGGCGCAAGATTGACTGGGCCAAACACCACGTTCTGGCCATTGAAGATTGCTGGCAAGACCGTGGGTAAAGTCACTTCTGCTGTCTATTCGCCGCGGCTTGAAAAGAATATTGCTTTGGCGATGGTTGATCTTGGCGCCAGTGATCTGGGCACTGAGATGACGGTTGAAATGCGTCAGGAAACCCGCAATGCAGTGGTGGTGGAAAAGCCTTTTTATGATCCGAAAAAGGCTATTACAAAAGCCTAATGCATAGACCCATCAGGTTGATTTGATGCTGACGCTGTGGTCTAACCATGGTGGAGGCTGGTTATGGCAACACCCAACGGCAAAAATAATGGTGACGATCAAGAAATTGATGAGATTTTCTTTGATCAGCTGAAAGACCAATTTGCCTTTTTCTATGCCCTGACCATGGCGGGGATTGAAGCCTATCACTATGCCCGCCAGCATTATCGCCCGAAATCAGAGCCCAACAAACTTGACCCTGTGGTGAAGTCATAAACGATCCCGTGCGCTTATTCACCTTTCTTGATGGCGGCAAGCCGTTCGGAATAACGATCGGTCATATAATCTTTATTATGGCGGGTTAGGACGGTGAATTTATGCAATTCTTCCATGACATCAACGATGCGATCATAAAAGGATGATGGTTTCATGCGGCCATCATCATCAAATTCTTGGTAAGCCTTGGCAACAGACGATTGATTGGGGATGGTCAAAAGCCGCATCCACCGCCCCAAGATCCGCATTTGATTAAGCGCGTTAAAACTTTGTGACCCGCCAGACACTTGCATCAAAGCAAGGGTCTTGCCTTGGGTGGGGCGCACCGAGCCAATCGATAGCGGTATCCAATCAATCTGTGTTTTCATGACCCCTGTCATGGCGCCGTGACGTTCAGGGGAAGACCAAATCATGCCATCACACCAGGCTACCATTTCGCGCAATTCTTGGACTTTGGGGTGGGTTTCATCGGCCTGATCATCAACAAGCGGTAAGCCAGATGGGTTGTAAAACCGGACTTCAGCCCCAAGCCTTTCAAGAATACGCGCGCCTTCTTCGGCACAGCGGCGGGAATAACTTTGTGGCCGTAAAGATCCATAAAGCACTAAGATTTTAACATCAGCATTGTCAATTTGATCTAAATTCAACTTTGTCTTGTCAAAATGTTGAAATGCGGTAGCGTTAGTATGATCTGATTTGGTCATTTTATTCATCTTTTGGCTGATGCGGTTTAGGATATTTTTCAACGAGTTCAGGTTTTAATTCAACATGAAAATGAGTGATAACATTTCATCTTATATCATCGCTTTCGTGGTTTTGTTTTTAGGTTTTCAGGTTCAGACTTTTTTGATCTATCCGGTTGAAAGCCTGTTGCGGCCTGATGACTATGTCAATTTTGCCAGTTTGGTGTTTATTCCCCATGGCATTAAAATCATTTTGGTCATGCTTATTGGGCCTATTGTATGGCCTGTGATTTACTTGGCCCATCTTATCAGCGGCTTGATTTATTCTGGTGATTTTACGACTTCGCTTTTTACCAGTGGTTTCGGCACTTTTGCTGTTGTGGTTCCTGCGGTTTTATTGAATGCCAGTTTGAAACGTTCGATTTGGGCCGCCCCTGTTTTTTACCGTGATATCAATATCAGCATCATATGGACTTACATTAGCCTTTCGGTAATGGGATCGTTTTTTAATAGTTTGCTTAATGCTATGTATTTTGGTATCCATGATCTGCTTTTGCCTTATCTCTATTTTTCTGGAGATGTTTTTGGCAGTTTAGTTGTTTTTGTTATTCTTTTAAGTGTGGTTAGGCCCATTCTTATGAAGATTAAAATACTTTAGGTGCTAAATGACCAATGTTCGTTTTTATCTTGGTCTATTAAAAATGACCAGTGACGCGGCCGATGAAGCTGGCTTGTCAGGGCTAACAAATGCAGATCGCGATGTTCTTTTGCTTGTTTGGGAACAATACGCGGATGGCGCAACAGAAAAAGAAATCCAATGCGATGCCATTCTTGAACAGGCCGCGATATTGGGCAAGAAAATTTCAAAAGCACAGTTTTATAAATCGATGAAGACTTTTGAAAATTTAAACATTGTTCAGCGTGTCAACAGCCCACGCAGCCAAACCTATATGTTTATGGCTTAGGTTTTACCGTTCAAAACAAGCCATCATTTCAGTGTGAGACGTCAGATAAAACTGATCAATCACTTGCGCCCAGCGGCAATGGAAACCGCCTTCACTTAAAATTTGCGCATCTCTTGCAAAACTTGTAGGGTTGCATGACACCATTATCACTTTCTTAAGGGTGCTGGCGGCAATATTTGGCATTTGCGCCGCAGCCCCAGCCCTTGGGGGGTCAATAATCGCGGCATCAAAAGGCGCTAATTCTGCCACGCTGAGCGGGTCTTTGAATAAATTGCGGTTTTCAACAGAAATGCGGTGGTGATGCCCTGCAGATTTTGCCGCCGTCATCAAAGCATCCAATGCCATGGGCGCGCTATCAATGCCAATGATTTTCTTGGGCGGTTTGGGGCGTGTCAGCAACGGAAGGCTTAAACTGCCGCTGCCGCAAAATAAATCTGCAATATGCTGGTAATCAGCCAATTCTTCAGCAATCTGCTGCTGCATCATGCGTTCGGCATTGGCGTCGGCCTGCATGAAAGACCCTGCTGCTGGCGTTAACGTGATGGCGTTTTGATGGGTTTCATCCAAAGACCATGTCACCTGCGGCGGGGTTTTTTCAAAGAGCAGTTCAACCGCACCCGAAGAATGGATTTGTGACAATCGCGCGATGGGAAAGGCACTGGCGGCAATCACCATGTCGGTGGTTGTTTTTGCAGAAAATGTGTCTTGGGGGCGCAAAGCAATATCCCAATAAACATCAGGGGCATTATCGATTTGGCTGTTCTCACAAAGCGTGATTTCAACCTCACCCTGGGCAGATGGATCAAATGAGGGCAATAAATGGTTTTGCAGAACATCAATGGCTTTACGCAATTCAGGATGCAAAACTAGGCATCCTTCAGGCGGGATAATGCGATGGCTACGGGCTTCTCTGAACCCGCAAATCACACCATCTTTCAGGCGTCGCCATGCCAGTCTTGTTCGGCGTCTGTTGCCATATTGGGCTGAAAATTGGGGCCGCCATTCTTGAGGCGTGATACCAGCATGCCCCAATATTGATTGCACCGTATTTAGTTTCCAATCCTGATATGCGTCTTTGGCCATATATTGAAATTGACAACCGCCGCAGTCAGATGCTGATGGGCAATCAGGGGTTATACGATCAGGAGATGGGGTGATAATCTCAATAATTTCAGCATCATAACCGGATTGATGCTGTCTGATGGGACGCACTGTCAGCACATCACCGGCCATGGCATTGCGGATAAAGTAACTCTCGATCTTGCCATCAGCCTGTTCGGTTTTGGCTATGCCATCCCCCCGCTGGCCAATATCAGTGATGGTCACTTCAACTGGGTCGCCTTTAAATGAAGGCCGGGATTTTCGGCTTTTCTGATACCGTCTTTGATGTTGCCGTGCCATAGGCGTCTCAATAATGTGGCGGCGGTGTATCATCCGCAGGGTTTAAAATCTCATCACCATTTTGCAGCGATTTCATTTTTTCATTGAGATAACGTATTTCCACATTCAGGCGTTTGATCTCTTGTTGTTGGGTGTACATTTCATCATTTAGCGCGGCCAATTCTTGCTGAAGATGGGCGATCAATTCTTCTAAATTTTGGGTGTCATCTGTCATAGCATTGTTTTAGCATTGAAAAAAATAAGAGCAACACATACGATGATTTCATCATCAAAAAATCCTTACCTTCATTCTTTTGTCTTCCCAAGGAGAAATCATGTCAAATTTTAAAATTGCTGCAATCCCTGCCGATGGTATTGGCCCTGAAGTAATTTCAGCAGGCCTTGATGTTCTAAAGGCATTAGGAAAAGTAATGGGGGATTTGTCCTTTGATGTGACCCATTTTGATTGGGGGTCTGATTATTACAAAACCCATGGCGTGATGATGCCCGAAGATGGGTTGGACGAGTTGAAAAAATTTGATGCGATTTTCTTTGGGGCAGTGGGTGCGCCTGATGTGCCTGATCATATCACGCTTTGGGGCTTGCGTTTGCCAATTTGCCAAGGCTTTGATCAATACGCCAATGTCCGCCCCACCCGTATTATTCCAGGGATACAATCCCCGCTACGTCACGTTGAAACAGGTGATCTGGATTGGGTGATTATTCGCGAAAATTCAGAAGGTGAATATGCTGGCAGTGGCGGGCGGGCGCATCGCGGCATGCCCGAAGAAGTAGGGACGGAAGTGGCCATCTTCACCCGCGCAGGCGTGACCAGGATCATGCGTTATGCGTTTAAAATCGCGCAATCCCGACCCCGCAAATTATTGACGGTCGTGACCAAATCAAACGCGCAACGTCATGGCATGGTCATGTGGGATGAAATTGCCGCTGAAGTGGCGGCTGAATTCCCTGACGTCACTTGGGATAAAATCTTGGTTGATGCCATGACCGTGCGCATGACATTAGACCCGCAAAGCCTGGATACGATTGTCGCCACCAATCTGCATGCGGATATTCTTTCTGATCTTGCAGGGGCTTTGGCAGGCAGTATTGGGGTTGCCCCCACCGCCAATATTGACCCAGAAGGCCGTTTCCCCTCCATGTTTGAACCTATCCATGGGTCAGCCTTTGATATCACAGGTCAAGGCATTGCCAATCCTGTGGCGACATTCTGGACAGCAGCCCAGATGCTTGACCATTTGGGCAGAGGGGACGCCGCCAACCGCTTAATGACTGCGGTTGAGGCTGTTTGCGGGGCAGGGGTCACTACCCCTGATGTGGGCGGCACCGCCACCACAAAAGAGGTGACAGACGCCGTGATTGCTCATCTTGAAGGGCGCAATTCTTAAGCGTTATTGTTGGATGTTGATCTCTAAACGCTTGGTGAATATGCCGCATGACCAAGGGGTTTAATTCCCCTTCATTTCCTGTAAGATAAGATATTATTTCAGGATTTAATCATGCGTGAACATCCACTCCGCCAGAAATTACTTGATGAAGTCCATGCCCGGACATTTTCGGATTTCAATGGCGCGGGGCGTTTTATCCGTTTTGTCTATTTGACCGAACGTGGTGATGATCAGGCCATTATTGATCATGTGAACACCTATCTTAGCGCCCAAGGCCAAGATGAAATTTCCGCCAGCAGCAAGTTTCGCCAAAGCGATTTTGGGACATTTCGTTTGCGGATTGAACGCCATACTGAATTTGTATCGGTCAGTATGATTGAAGATGGCAAGACCGTGAAATCAGGCCTTGCTAAAAATGCTTTTGATAAAACGCAATTGTCTTATTTGCCGTTTCAGTTCATCGATCAAATGCCAGCCGATCTTTTTCATGCTATTTGGCTGGAGGTTGGGGGCAAGCCACCGCTTCGTTTTAATCAGGAAAAAGCCAAAACCATGCTAGAAAGCCGTGCTGCGCCTTCGGATATGATTGATGATGGTGCCGCGCAATTGGTCATTAGTTTTGACGCCGATAGCAATGGGTTTTCGCGGGCGGTCATCTTTAATCAGCATATGTCAGCGGCACGTTTGGGGCGGATGGTGCAGCGTGTGGTGGAAATGGAGACGTATCGTTTTCTCGCCATGTTGGGGTTTGCCAAAGCCCAAGACTCAAGCGGTAAACTTTCAAAATTGGCCAATAGTTTGACGAATTTAACCCGCGGCCTGTCGAAAACCATCAAGACGGGTCATGATGATAACAACCCGCAAATCGATCTTGTGAAAACCTTGACGAATCTTTCCGCCAAGGTGGAAGAACTTTATGCCGATACGCTCTATCGCATGGCAGCAACCAAAGCCTATCGTGAGGTTTTTGAAGCACGGATGGCAGCGTTGCAACTGAATTATTTAAAAGATTTTCAAGGCATTGAAGGGTTTATCGAACGCCGTATGACGCCTGCGATGCAAACCTGTGAGGCTTTTTCCAATCGGCTCGATCGCGTGGCTTTGCGGATTGAACGGGCGGGGCAATTGCTGCAAACTCAAACGGAAATGCAAATCCAAGAACAGAACCGAGACCTGCTGCAATCTATGGATAAGCGGGCCTTGGCGCAATTGCGGTTGCAGCAAACTGTTGAAGGCCTGTCTATTGCCGCCCTGACTTATTATGGTGTTGGGCTTGTGCATTATCTGGCCAAAGGCCTGCCCATCGAAGAATGGGGGGCTAATCTTGATGTCATCAAAGCACTGGCAGTCCCTGTTGTGGGTATTTTTGTTTTTGCTGTCATCCGCCGCACGCGCCGCCATATCACCCGAGATACGGAAATTTAAATGGCTCAATTTTCGCGTGCTGGATTGATCACAAAACCAACGCCTTTGGAACGCCTGAACAGGCTTTCGGATCATTTGGGTATTGATTTATGGGTCAAGCGTGATGACTTGGCGGGGGTTAGTTTTGGCGGCAATAAAACCAGGCAATTGGATTATTATTTTGGCGCGGCACTGGCCGAAGGCGCGGATACGATCCTGATCACAGGGGCGGTGCAATCCAATTTTACCCGCTTGGCGGCGGCCAATGCCGCGCGTTTTGGGATGCGGGCAATTGTTCAACTTGAAAGCCGTGTTGACGCCCCATCTGACCTTTATTTGAATTCAGGCAATGTATTGTTGAGCCGTATTCTAGGCGCTGAGGTCATGCATTTCCCTGTTGGCGAAGATGAAAATGGCGCGGATAAAGCCCTTTATCAACGTGCGGAAGCGATCAAAGCCGAAGGCGGTAAGCCCTATGTTATCCCCCTAGGCAAGATCGAAAACCCGATTGGTGCGCTTGGTTATGTTGATGCGGCTAAAGAGATCATGGCCGAAGATCAAGGGTTTGATTTTATTGTCACAGGGTCAGGCAGTGGCATGACGCATACCGGATTAATCGCAGGTTTTGCGCCTTATGCCCCCCATGTGATCGGGTCATGCGTCAGGCGTGAGAAATCGTTGCAAATCCCGCGCATCACCGCGCTTCTGGCGGCGTATCAAGACATGACAGGCGAGGATTTAGGCCTGTCGGATACCGATATCGATATTTGGGATGGTGCGCTGGCCCCAGGCTATGGGAAGATGGGGCCAGTGGCGGAAGCCGCTATGACATTAATGGCACAATATGAAGGCCTGATCATTGACCCTGTTTATACGGCGAAATCATTCGCGGCTGTCCCTGAGATGGTAGAGTCAGGCCAAATTCCTCAAGGGGCGCGGGTATGCTATATTCATACAGGCGGGTTGGGGGCGTTTTTTGCCTATCAAGATCAATTGTCTCAACTCGGGGCATGATCGGTAAGCCAATCATCCTTACCAAGGCCATAAGCCTTCACCACCGGTCTCTTTCCATGGGTCATATTTTTTCATGACGGCGGCAAAGCGTTCGGATTGCAGAAAGTCTTGCAACCATGGGTGCAGGTACGGCCAATTTTGACCATCAAACCATTCAGGGTCAGCGATGCGAAACTGCCGGATAAAGGGCAAGCAAGCAAAGTCTAAAAACCCTTGTTTTTGACCTGAAAGATAAGGTTGTTCCGCTAATTTAGCGTCAATGCGCTGAATAAATTCAACGCCAATGCTGCGATGATGTAATGCCGTATCAAGAGAGGACTCATCAGCGCCATCATCCCCGGGGGTTTTGACATAGCGGCTGGCGTATTTATAGCGGTCTAGGGCTGATTTAAAACCACCATCAAGCTCATCCAGAAACGCTTGGCTGGCTTCAGGGTCGGTGGATAAAATATGGCACCACTCTTCAGGGTCATTTTGCGCCAAAGCCCAACGCATGACATCGAGGCTTTCATCAATCACTTGCCCATCAGGAAGGCGCAAAACAGGCACGGTGGCTTTTGCGCTATCTTTGATGAAGTCTTCAGGTTTGTCGCGCAGCAGAATTTCACGCAACAAGACCTTGCACCCGCTGCTTTGGATGGCAAGCCGGGCCCGCATAGCATAGGGGCAGCGCCGAAAGGACCATAAAATAGGAAGGTTATTTTCATGCATGTTTTCTGTCATTTTGCTTCCTCAAGATTTGCGTGATCCAAGTAATAACGGACAGAATCCTGGACGCGGCGAAATCGGTCACCGCCCAATTGTGTGCCGCCAAACCAGCGGGTAACGATAATCATATGGTCTTTTAAACCCTCACGTTCCAGCATCCAAATAATCACCATGCCTGCGCCCGCCTCACCATCATCATTTTTTATCGGCCCACCTTGGGTCAGGATTGCCCCCCAAGTGTTGTGGCTGGCACGGGCAAAACGCTTATCTTTTTTGAGCAGTTTAACCGCCGCTTGAGCATCGGCCTTTGTGGTAATGGGGCATCCTGATACCGCGTATTTTGACCCACGATCATTAATGATTTGGTCAAATGTTTTAATCGTCATGGTCATGGTCATTGTTGCGATTGTTGATGCGATCATCTGATCCAAAGGTGAGGGCGGTGATCTGCGCGGCATAATTTTTTAATTGGTCCACAAGCGCCAAGGCTTGTTTCTTTGAAAACCGCTGTTTCGGCCCGTGCGTGGCCAGCGCCGCGTAATACCGTTTGCGATGATCAAAGACTGGCACAGCGATCGCGAACATATTGTCAAAAAATTCTTCATCATCCATGGCAAAACCCTGACGGCGGATTTCGTTCAACTCATGGGACAGGCCTTCTATATCTGTGTGGGTATTGGGTGTGTGTTCGTCTAACGTCAGGCTTTTGAGCATTTTTTGACGCTGATCAGATCGCAAATGCGCCAAAAATGTTTTGCCGCTGGCCGTGCAATGAAACGGCACAGACGTTCCGACAGGCAATAAGATTCTGAATGGCCAGTTGGTATCAACACGATCCACATAGGTCATGCCATCTTCCATGGGCATAACGAAGTTCACGGTTTCACCACTATCAGCCGAAAGGCGGGTCAAAATTTGGCGGCGGGCGTTTAAATCAGGCGCGAATTGCATAATGCCGCTGGCCAATTGCGTCAATTGCCGTGCTGGCTTGTAACGACGGCCTTGACGTTCCAGATAGCCTGTTTCAACCAAAGACTGAACCAACCGATGCAAAGACTGTTTCGGCCAGCCCAGATGATCAACCAAATCTTGCACGCTAACATGCTGACCAGAGGAGGCGATAACATCGAGGATAGTGAGCATCCTTAAATTAGGTGGTGTTTTAAACGTATCTTTGGTCATTTAAATTATTTTCTTGTCATCGTCCACGAATCATGAAAGCATTAAATATGAGATTAAAAGTCTCAAAAAATGAATATTTTGTCAATATAAAGCAGAATTTTAGTTTTTTGAGATTAAAAATACAATGTTTGGGGAAGCATGGAATACGATTTTATCGTTGTCGGCGCAGGGTCTGCTGGATGCGCATTGGCAAGCCGTTTGAGCGAAAACGGCCGCTTCCGCGTGGCTTTGGTTGAGGCTGGCGGCCGTGATCTTTACCCATGGATTCATATCCCCATTGGCTATTTCCGCACCATGGGCAACCCCAATACCGATTGGTGCTATATGACCGAACAAGACCCCGGCATTAACGGCCGGGCGATCAAATGGCCGCGCGGTAAGGTTTTAGGCGGTTCATCATCAATCAATGGGCTTCTGTATGTCCGTGGTCAGGCTGAAGATTTTCAACATTGGTCACAATTGGGCAATAAAGGCTGGGGCTGGGAAGATGTCCTGCCGTTCTTTAAGAAAGCCGAAAATTGGGAAGGCGCTGACCATGAAGACCGTGGTAAGGGTGGGCCTTTGAATGTTTCTGAAAACCAAGTGAACAGAGATGTCGTCACGGCTTGGGTTGATGCGGCGGTGAATGCTGGGTTCAAACGCAACCCTGATTATAATTCGGGCGATCAAGATGGCGTTGGGTTTTTCCAAATGACCATGAAAAACGGGTTGAGATGTTCTTCTGCTGTGGCGTATTTGAAGCCTGCTCGCAACCGTTCTAATTTTGATATTATCACCCATTGCATGACAACAGGGTTGTTGTTTGACGGCAAGAAAGTCACAGGCATTACAGCGAAAATCAAAGGTAAGCCTGTTTCCATCACTGCCCATCGGGAAGTGATTTTATCAGCAGGGGCGATTGGCTCCCCACAAATTTTGATGACTTCTGGCATTGGCGCTGCAGAAGATTTGAAACCTCATGGTATTGAAATTCGCCATGAATTGCCCGGTGTTGGAAAGAATCTGCAGGATCATTTGCAAGCCCGGCCTGTTTATAAATGTGTCAGCGGGTCGATTAATACCGACAGCCGCAACCCGATTAAATTGGTGGGGATGGCATTGCAATATGCGATGACTCGCCAAGGGCCTATGGCGATGGCCGCATCCCTTGGTACTGGTTTTATTAAATCTGATCCCGCCCTCGACCGTCCTGATTTGCAGTTCCATATTCAGCCGTTCAGTGCGGATAACCCTGCTGATGGTCCGCATCGGTTTTCTGCATTCACCGCATCTGTCTTGCAATTGCGCCCTGAAAGTACGGGTCATATTGAATTGAAGTCAGCCAGCATGGAAGATTATCCCGCCATCCATCCTAATTATC
>WTHX01000155.1 GCA_011522975.1 Alphaproteobacteria bacterium
CGGTAAATCGCAAATGCTGCCATCAACAGATGAAAGAACCCCATGGTGGGATAAAACGCCGATGGCCCGAAAACTCCCATGGCATAACCCACAATCGGCGCGCCAAAGACAGCACCAACGCCATTGATCAAAACAAGACGAGAAGACGTCGCCACAATCTGTCTTGGGGTTAGGAAGTCATTGGCATGGGCGATATATAAAGAATAAAGCGGGGTGTGGATGCCGCCATAGATCGCGGCTGTGACGAGCAGAACATAAAAATGCATCGATTCCGTGAAATAGGCCAAAGCCGAGACAACAATCGCTAATGTTTGGACGATCACAATCACAGTACGGCGGTCAAAAACATCCGATAATTTCCCGATGGGATATTGCAACAACAATGCCCCCAGCATGACCGCAGACATATAGAAGGAAATTTCCGTCAGGCTTAATCCCAATTTGGTGGTGTAAACCGCCCCCATGCCAAAAATCATGGCTGAAGTCAGGCCCTGCATCGCCATCCCCACCGCCGCCAATGGCGAGACATGGAACACCCGAAAAACAGAAACAGTTTCAGGTTCTTGGATATCGGGAACTTTCGCCGCTGTCATCAAGATCGGCACAACAGCAATCGACACCAAAACAGAAACCAGAATGAAAAGGTCTGTTTCTGATGGATCGCCTGATGATAATAACATCAAGCCCAGGATCAGGCCGGACATGGTGACAATCATATAAACAGAAAGTAAAGAGCCGCGGGTTTCATTACTGGCTTTATCGTTAATCCAACTTTCAGCGATAATATACATCCCTGAATAGGCAAAGCCTGTGACCAGCCGCATCACAACCCATAGCGCAGAGTTTTCAAAAATAGCATGAACCAGAATAGATGATGACGCTAGGCCAGCAAGCGCGCCAAAAACGCGGACGTGACCAACATTGCTCACCAATTTAGGCACCAATGTTGACCCCAGAACAAATCCAGCAAAATAGCCAGACATGATGATGCCTGTAATCAAATCGCCAAAGGATAAAACCTCAGCACGGTTACCCAGCAACGCGCCTTGCAGACCGTTGCCCGCCATAAACAAGAAAATACCAAAAAACAGCGTCCAAGACGAAAGCAATGCAGCCCGCATGATTGGTGCTCCTGTCGGTTAAGCGTTACAAAATAAGGTGGTTAAAACGCGTTTTGAAACGCTCCGTACTTCGCTCATTACTCTCTTTTTTAAGTCTTGCAAACATATTTTTTCACGATGGTTGAAATAGTTTCAGCCGTGGTCATGATTTTTTGGTCAAGCGATTGAAAGTCTTGGATTTTAAAATGTTTTGCCATGGCGCTTGGCAGGGCTGTTTTGAGGTCCTCAATCGGGCCTATTGGCAGTTTTGTTAACCGGATCCACTGAATCAGATCGCTATATAGGCTGACCACTTCACAAATGGTTTTGGCTTCATCTGGCGTCATCAGCCCTGATTGGGCTAAATCCAATGCCGCGTCACGGCTGCGCAATTGCCGAGGGATGGTTTTGGCGTCGGGGTGCAATTGCAACATGGCGGTCAGCAAATCAATATCCATGATGCCACCTTCGATGCGGCGGACATCTCTGGCGGAGGAAGCGGGCTGAGCCGATAAAAGTTTCCCCCGCATCTTATCCGTCTCAATTTGAAGAATGTCACCATCATGGGCAGATTTGATCCAGTCGCTGGTAATGGCGTCAATCGCTGGCATCAATTGTTCATGATTAATCCCCCCGATAATACGGCTTTTGACCAAGGCCAAGTGTTCCCATAACCAGGCTTCTTTGTGATGATATTGGGTGAAACTGTCGATATGCACCGCCACAGGGCCAGAATTGCCCGATGGCCTGAGCCGCATATCAACTTCATAGCACCGGCCTTCTGCGGTTAATGATGACAAGCCGTTGATCAATTCTTGGCTAAAGCGTGAGAAATACTGATGACCATCAAGTTGTTTGCCGCCATCCGATACCGCATCTTTTTTGCAATCATAGATAAACACCAAATCAAGATCAGAGGTCAGGGTCATTTCTTCTGCGCCAAGCCGCCCCATGGCCATGATGGCAAGGCTGGTTTGTTCAATCTGACCAAAACGTCGGCTGATCTCTTGCATCACAAGCGGCAGGGCGGAACGCATAATAGCATCGGCAATGGCGGCATAATCCCGCCCTGCACGGGCGCCATCAATCACGCCTTGCAGCAATTGCGCGCTGATCTGAAATTTCCATTCACGGCATTGCCGCCGCAACAGGCTCAATCCATCTTCGTAAAATTCCACCTCTGCAATAGCGTTTTGTAATCGCGCCTCACGGTCAGACCAATCGGTGACAGGCGTCCAAAAATCCCGATACAGAAGCGCATCTGCCATCATGGGATGCTTGCTGATTTCTTCCGCCAGATCAGGCGCAGAAAGGGTGATCGACATGATCATGGCGGCGATATCATCATGGCTGTCGATCAAAGAGAATAATTGCAATCCAGCAGGCAGGCTTTCCACCAATCGGGCAAAACCTGCAAAACTTTGGTCAGGGGTTTCGGTTTCGGCGCATTGTTGCAATAATCGCGGCAGCAATTTGCGCATTAACTCCCGCGATCGGGTGGATCTTGTGGCAGGAATACGCCCCGCCAGCCAGCCTTGAATAGTGGTGGTGATGGTCTGGGGCTGTTGATATCCCCAATCCAGCAATTGAGTTTCAATACTGTCATCATCAATGCTGATGGCGTCATCGTCACTGCTGCTTTCAGGATTAAGCCGTGCGATCAGATCAGCGGTATTTTCCGTGACAAGATCACCAAGGGCAATAATGCTGTCTTTAAAGGGGTGCGCGTTATCATGCCCGCAAAAACCAGCGATATTGGAAAATTGTTCATCAGATTTGGGCAGATGATGGGTCTGGGCATCCCCGATCATTTGCAGCCGATGTTCAAGCCGCCGCCAGACCAAATATGCTGTTGAAAGTTTATCGCGGGCATCTGGGGTGATCCAATTATGGTCGGAAAGGGCCTGCAAGGCGTCTAAGGTTGACCGTTTTCTCAACCCTGTTTCACGCCCCCCGGCGATCAATTGCTGGGCATGGACATAAAATTCAATGGATCTGATTCCCCCAAGGCCATTTTTGACGTTATAGCCCAATAAATCTTGAGGGCGTTTTTCTCGCCGCAACATGATTTTCAGGTCATCCAGAACCGAATAATCAAAATACCGCCGCCAGATAAAAGGGGTCAGGTCTTTTAAGAACGCATCTCCGGCGGCGCGATCACCCGCCACGGGGCGGGCGCGAATAAAAGCCGCCCGTTCCCATGTTCGGGCAAGACTTTCATAATAAACCATGGCGGCCATTTTATTGATCGCCACAGGGGTTGCGCCAGGGTCTGGTCGCAACCTTAAATCCACCCGCCAGCCAATACCATCGGCAGTGGGACTGGATAATAATTTCGTCAAGCGCTTGGTATGGCGAATATAACGCTGGGCGGTGTCATGATCATCAGGGTCATTCTGGGTGATGATGATCAGATCAACATCAGATGAATAGTTCAATTCC
This sequence comes from Alphaproteobacteria bacterium, assembly GCA_011522975.1. GTDB lineage: Bacteria > Pseudomonadota > Alphaproteobacteria > Puniceispirillales > UBA1172 > JAGWAQ01. The sequence goes on from WTHX01000155.1 coordinate 3,543, forward strand.
CCCGCACCCAATTTGCCCAACCCAAGGATAATCCAGTTTTGGTCTTGGTCTTCATCATGGGTCAACCAAGCCGCCACGCGATCAAGGGCGGTCTCAGCGGCATCACTCAACCATGTCAGATGATCAGTCACAGAGGCCAAGGACAAAAGATCGGTCATCGCCACCAAATGATTGATCCGCCCGCGATAAAAGCGGATGGCCGCCATGACTTGGTTTTCATCGCGAGTCTTATCCAAAATTTGACGGAGATTTTCTTCAGCAGATTCAATGATGGTGTTGAATTGACCTTGCTTGATGGCGGCAAGATCATCACCATGACGGCGGAATAACGCCCCAAGATGCGGGGCAATCGCGGCTGTTTCGGATAACACCGTATCGATGTCATCAACAGGTCTTGAAGGAAAGACAACAGGTGTTAAGTGAGTTTCTTTCATGGCATCAGTTTAGCATAATTCGACCAACACGGATGATTTTTTGCGCTTGGCTGATGCAACGGATCAGCAAAAATACGCTGGCCGCTGTTAAGCCCAAGAACAGCCCCCACCAGACGCCAATCGGCCCCCAGCCCCATTGGCTGGCGATGTAAATACCGCTGGCAACACCTACGCACCAATAACTGAAAATCGAAATCACCGCTGGCCAGCGCGTGTCATTAATGCCCCGCAAAACAGAGGTGAAAATACATTGCAGCCCATCGACCAATTGGAAAATAGCCACGACCACCACCATGGGGATAGCAACCGTCATAACGGCACTGAACTGAATATCATCCGGGTTTAAAAAGAGAGCAATGAAACCTTCTGTCCAGATCAGTAAGATCACGGTTAAGACCAAGGTGATGCCAATGGTGACCATAATCCCTGCCAGCGCAGCGTTGATCGCTTCATGGGTTCGGCCAGCGCCGGCTTCATGACCAACCCTGATGGTGGCGGCTTGGCTGATGGCCAAAGGCACCATATAGGCCACCGCCGCAATCTGATTGGCAATGCCCGATGCGGCAACGGCAATCTTGCCATAAAGCCCGATATAAAACCCTGCTACAATAAACATCCCTGTTTCCGCGAACAGTGTCACGCCAATGGGCAACCCCACCACCAGCAATTGTTTCATGATGCTGAAATCAAATCTGAACATGCGGGCAAAGGGGCGGGTAAAACGGAAGGGTTTTTGGGTATGGACATACCCTGCCAGCATCACAGCCATCAACGTAAAGGTCAGCGATGTGGCCAGTCCTATGCCGGCAAACCCCAATGCTGGCAAGCCAAGATACCCATTTGAAAGCACCGCATTGAGGATGATATTCACGACCACCCCAATGCAAGTAATGACAACAGGCGGCATTGGCAATTTATGGGCAGAAACATAATGGCGCAGAACAAAATAGATATAGGTGGGGATCATCCCCGGGGCTAATAATTTCAGGAATAAATCAGCCTCAGCCGCTAATAAAGGGTCTTGGCCCAAGACCAAAAGCAAGGTTTCGCCATGCCACATGGGAATGATGGTCAAACCGCCATAGGCGATCGCAACCCAGATGCCTTGCCGCATTACCCGCCGGGCTTGACGGCGGCTGCCAGCCCCTAAGGCTTGGGATGTTAGAGGACTGACCGCTAAAGTCAGGCCAATGGCGATAAAATACATCGGCTGATAGAGGCGATTGGCCAACGTACCTGCCGCCAGCGCATCGGCATTAATCCAGCCCATCATGATGATATCAGCCGTCCAAATCCCGATCATTGCCACTTGCCCAACGACTAAAGGCATAGACAGCCGGATGGTGGGCCATGCATGGCTTATCCAAGAATATAGAAAATTGATCAGGCTTTGCCGTTCCATTGCGTTTCCGAAATAATGGAAGATGCCGCGACGGCAAATTCAACATATTGGTGTTTGTTATAATAGTCGCATTGAATGCCAAAGATGGAAAGCAGAAAACCCACTATCAGCAATTGAATGATAATTGCTTAACTCTATCTTTATGGGTATAAAGTGTACGATGCCTTAGCGTGTGTTGTTACCCATGATTTATCGTGATTTGTTTTGGCTTAAAACAATATTCATCCGATATTGTGATGCGGCATCTTAGAATTGGAAGACAGAATGAAATTTCCCGCAATGAAATCGATATTATCAGGGCTGTCCCGTGTTGTGGCGGCGCTTGTTATTCTTGGCCTTGGGGTTGGTGGCTTCATGTATTTGGTGTCCAGCAAGCCTGAAGTGCCATCGCGCCCACGTTCAGAAGAAATGCGGAAAGTCGCGGTGACAATCGCAGATCGCGTCAGTGCCGCCCCGATGCAGCAAGCCTTTGGGACGGTATCCGCCGCCCGCAGTGCTGATTTACGCTTTGCTATCGGCGGTGAGGTTGCATCGGTTGATGCCATCATGCGAAATGGCGCGCTGGTGCGTAAAGGGCAGGTGCTGGCCAAACTTGATACTGAATTGCTGACGTTATCGGTCAATGATATTGCGGTTCAATTGCTCGCCGAAAATGCCAATCAGGTTGAATTGCAAACCCAATTGACCTTGCGCCAACGGCAATATGATCGTGTCAGCCAGATGACCGCGGCATCGGTGGCATCGGAAAAACGTCTTGATGATGCGCAATTGGCGCTATCCATTGCAAAAAATAGCCTATTGCAATCCAATTCGCGGATTGAACAGTTGAAAATCGCCAAGAAAAGAGCCGAACGCAATTTGAAGGATGCGGTCTTAAAAGCCCCGTTTGATGGTGTTCTTGCTGATGTGGTGATTGGACGGGGGCAAGTCTTGTCCAGCAATACAGCATTGGGCAGGATTACTGATTTGAATAGTTTAGAAGTCTCTTTCATCGTCCCGGCAGAAACCTATGCAATCAGTGGTCAGTTGATCGGCCAAGATGTTTCGATCACCTGGACGGCAGGTGGGCGTGATGTTGTTTCGGTCAAAGGCCAGATTGACCGCACCGAAGGCAATGTAAATGCCAATGAAGGTGGCGGGCGTATCTATGCCAATCTGCCGCAATCAACCGCCGGTGTAATGCCGCCAATCCCCGCGGGGGCTTTTGTTGAGATTACCTATCCAACCCTGATGCTGGATGATGTTGTAATCCTGCCGGAAGCCGCGGTTTTTGACCGTGATAATGTGTTTGTTGTTGTTGATGGCAGGGCTGATCGCCGACAGGTTGAAATTTTGAGCAAATCTGAAGGTCAGATTTATGTTCGTGGTGATTTGCAGAATGGTGATCAAATCATCTCCACCCGCATCCCCGGCTTGGCGCAAGGCACATTAGTTGAAGTTCTGGATGCTCAAGAGAATTAATCATGACAGCATCCCCATTTCTTGATTTTTTTATTCGGCATAAAACCGCCGCCAACCTGTTGATGATTTTGATGTTGGTCTTGGGGGTTGTCTCGCTTGATCGCCTTAACCGTCAGTTCTTCCCCAGTTTTGATGTTGAAGTTGTTGCGGTATCTGTCACTTGGACAGGCGCGACAGCCGAAGATGTTGATGCCAATATTGTGCAACCGCTTGAACCTGAATTGCGGACCATTTCCAATGTCAAAAAAGTATCGGCCAATTCTTATGAGGGCAGTGCCTCGATTGAAATTGAATTTGAGTTTGGCGCGGATATGAAGCAAGGGCTGGCTGATGTTGAAGCCGCTGTTGGACAGATTGATTTTCCTGAAGAAGCCGAATTGCCTAAAGTCATTAAAGGGGAGTTTTTCGACCCGATTTCAAAAATGGTGCTGTCAGGGCCTTACAGTATCGTTGACTTAAGACGTTTTGGCAAAAATGTCGAAGAAGATTTGCAACGTCTGGGTGTTGATAAGGTCATCATCAACGGTTTGCCGAATGAAACCATTAGGATTGAAGTCAGTGAAACTGAACTGGCACGACTGGGTCTTTCATTGAATGATATCGCCCGTTCTGTTGGCCAAACCTCACTTGATGTGCCAGCGGGTCGGCTGGCCGATGGCGCGCTTCGGGTGCGTTCGCTTGGTTTGCTCAAAACACCTGAAGAATATGAAGATATTGAAATTATCATCCGCCCTGATGGCAGTCGGGTTCTGTTGGGTGATATTGCCCGTATCACCGATGCGACAATCAATGCGACTTATGTTTCTGTATCGCGCATGGGTGAAAATGCCATTGAATTGGAATTCCGCCGGGGCAAGACCAATGACTCCCTTGAAATCAATCAAGTCATCCAAGATTGGTTGGCCGATTACCGTCTGACCGCGCCTGAAAACCTGACGATCGAACAATATGATATTCGCGCCAATCTGATCCAAGAACGGATTTCATTATTGGTAAAAAATGGCGCGGGCGGTTTGGTGCTGGTGATTATTGTTTTGTTTATATTCCTGTCGGGACGTGTTGCCTTCTGGGTTGCCATGGGAATTCCAGTGGCGTTTCTGGCGACATTTGGCGTTATGCTGGCCATGGGGCAGACCATCAATATGATCTCATTATTTGGCTTGATCATGGCTTTGGGGATTGTGGTTGATGATGCCATTGTGATTGGTGAACATACCGAATATCTCAAAGAAAAACGTGGGTTGCCGATTGATCAGGCCGCTGGCATTGCCGCCACAAGAATGGGTCCCCCTGTGATTAGCGCGATGCTCACCACTGTTGCGGCTTTCTTGCCGCTATTTACCGTCAAAGGCATTATTGGTGAGATTATATCCGCCATCCCGCTGGTGGTGGTGGCGGTGCTGATCGCCAGCCTGATTGAAGTGTTCTTTATCCTGCCAGCGCATTTGGCGCATTTTGGGCGGTCTGCAAAACCCAAAGCAACAGGGTTCAGGGCTTGGTTTGATTCCAAGTTCAATGCCTTTCGTGATGGGCCGTTTAGACGGCTGGTGGCTTTCGCTGTTAAATGGCGTATGGCGACATTGTCTTTGGCCATGGCGCTGTTGATCGCATCGGTGGGGATGATGGCAGGGGGCAGGGTCAATTTTGTCTTCTTCTCCTCCCCTGAGGCTGATATCGCTTACGGCAATATCATCATGGCGCCGGGGACGTCTCGCCAGCAGACCAATGAAATGCTGATTGAATTGGAGCGGGCATTAAATGTTGCAGAAGATAAACTCACGAATGGTGAAGGCGGCTTGGTGCAGATGTCGGTGGCCAATCTTGGGACAACCAAACGTGGCGGAAATGGCGGCGGGGCGCGCGGCACGTCTGATAACCGTGCAGGCATTGTGGTTGAACTGCTGACCGCTGACAAACGCGATGTTCGTATGCGTGACTTTGTCGCCGCTTGGAAAAAGGAAGCCAAACCTTTGCCAGGGCTTGACCGGATGTCGATCCGTGCGCCTGCGGGTGGGCCGCCTGGACGTGATATTGATATCCGCTTGATGGGCGATGATCTCGATACACTCAAACAAGCCGCCATTGAAGTCATGGCGGTGATCCGAACCGTACCAACCGCCAATGCGGTGGATGAAAACCTGTCTTATGGTGCCGAAGAACGGATTATTCGTCTGACGCCATTGGGCAAAGCCTTGGGCTTTACCGTGTCGTCTGTGGGTCAGCAATTGCGTGCCGCCCTTGATGGCGCGATTGTCACCCGCTTTGCCCGCGGTGATGAAGAAGTCACAGTGCGTGTCGCCTTGCCTGAAACGGAAACCAAAAATGATAATATTGGCAATCTCAGGCTGATTGGCCCCCAAGGTCAGTTTGTGCAATTGGCGGAAATTGCCACGGTTGAAAATCGCCTAGGGTTTTCTGTGGTGCGCCGTCAGGATGGCTTCCGTGAAGTGTCAATCACCGCCGATATTGATACCAATCTGATCACGACGCCTGAAGCCTTGGAAAAAGTCAGGGAAGGCGGGCTTGATGAAATTGTCCAGAAATATGACCTCAGGTATCGTTATGATGGTCGGGATAGTGAGCGGGCGGAAGCCTTTGGCGATATGCAGGTTGGTGCGATCATGGCATTGGTCTGTATCTATATCATTCTGGCTTGGGTGTTTTCATCATGGCTGTTGCCGTTTGCGGTGATGATCATGATCCCCTTTGCGTTGATTGGGGCTGTTATCGGGCATTATGTTATGGGGCTGACCATGACGATTCTGTCGATGTTTGCGTTGATCGCGCTGGCGGGGATTGTGGTGAATAATTCCATTATTCTGGTGGCAACAATTGAACGCCGCCTAGAAGACACAGGTGGCGACCGCATGGCGGCCATTCTTTCAGGGACAACAGATCGCTTGCGGCCAGTCATTTTGACGTCATTCACAACGATTTGTGGCTTGTCGACATTGATGTTTGAAAAATCACTGCAAGCCCAGTTCTTGATTCCTATGGCGACAACAATCGTCTTTGGCTTGGGCATCACCACGATGCTGGTGTTGTTTGTTGTGCCCTCTGCTTTGGCGATTGGTGATGATATTAAACGTGGCGTTAAATCAGTAATGCGGGTATTTAAATCACCACAAGCCGCAGAATAGGGCTTAAATACGTGATAAGCAGTAGAGATTGGTATGACGGATAACCAAGCGATAAGTTTTGATATGACATCGGTTAAATTTAACGCTGATGGTTTGGTGCCGGCGATTGCTCAATGTGCTGAAACTGGTGATGTCTTGATGATGGCATGGATGAACCAAGCGTCATTGACTCAAACCCTCAACACCGGGCGGGTGACCTATTATTCGCGGTCGCGTCAAGAGTTATGGGAAAAGGGCCTGACGTCAGGTCATACTCAAGAATTAATCTCTGCCCATCTTGATTGTGATGGTGATACGATATTGTTAAAAATCAATCAAACAGGCGCGGCTTGCCATACAGGGCGGCGATCTTGTTTTTTTATCCCCATGACGGCAGATGATCAGGGCTGATTATGGCGAAACCACCTAAACCCAAAGGCAATTCTGGCCGATCATACCGCAGTGACGCGGGGGTAACAAAAACCCCCAAAAAATCACGGGGGCGGACGGAGTCATCCCGCCGCTGGATTCAGCGGCAATTGAATGATCCGTTTGTGGCTGAAGCCAAATCGCGGGGCTTCAGGTCTAGAGCCGCGTTAAAACTGGAACAGATGGATCAGAAACATAATATTCTGACCCATAACGCGGCGGTGCTTGATCTGGGATGCGCCCCCGGCGGCTGGTTGCAATACGCCAGCCAAAAGATCGGTCTGACCGCTGGTCATGGCCGTCTGGTGGGAATTGACCTTCTGGATACTGATCCTGTTGCGGGGGCCGATATCCTGAAAGGCGATATCAATGACGATGCCATGATGCATGAATTGATCCGGCTTTTGGGGGGCAAAGCCGATGTTGTGCTATCAGATATGGCGGCGGATACAACGGGCCACCGCCCTACGGATCATTTGCGGACCACAGCCTTGCTGGATATTGCATTGGATATGGCGTGCCGCGTTTTGACGCCCGGTGGTGTGTTTCTGGCCAAATGTTTCCGTGGTGGGGCTGAAAAAGACGCACTGGATTTGATGCGCCGTGACTTTGCGGTGGTGCGCCATGTCAAACCTGCCGCCAGCCGTGCTGAATCGGTTGAAAGTTATGTGCTGGCCACAGGCTTTCGCGGTGAAAATTCTGATGGCGAACGGCTGATCTGATCGACCGGCATATTTTTGTGGATGCGACATTATCGGGCTATCTTTTACAAGGGAGTTTCGATATATTCTGATCGCATCTAATTCATGGAGCAAACTGAGGGAGTGACCCTTGCCCATCACTGATGCATTAACCTTCGATGACGTTTTATTAAAGCCTGCCGCCTCGGCTATTTTGCCAAGTGACGCTGATGTTTCAACACGTCTGACCCGCCATATCAACCTGAAGATGCCTTTGCTTTCAGCGGCGATGGATACCATTACCGAAAGCCCCTTGGCCATCACCATGGCGCAATTGGGCGGGCTTGGGATTATCCACAAAAACATGAGCGTCGATGACCACGCCAAACAAGTCGCGGCGGTCAAACGATTTGAAGCAGGGATGGTGGTGAATCCCCTGACGATTGCCGCCAATAAAACCTTGGGTGATGCGCTGGCTTTGATGCAGCAACATGGCATCAGTGGTATTCCTGTGACTGAACCCGACAGCCCTAAATTGGTCGGTATCCTGACCAACCGTGATGTGCGGTTTGCTGAAGACCCTTTGGAAAGCGTCAGCGCTTTGATGACCCGCGATGTGGTGACAGCGGATGAACATATCAGCCATGATGATGCCCGCAAATTGCTTCATGCCCACCGGATTGAAAAACTGGTGATTGTTGATGACAATCATCACTGTATTGGCTTGGTCACAGTCAAGGATATGGAAAAAGCCCAAACCTATCCAGATGCGGCGAAAGATTCGTCTGGTCGCTTGCTGGTTGGCGCTGCCATTGGTGCGGGTGAAGATGGCGTCATTCGTGCTGAAGCTCTTGCCGATGCAGGGGTTGATGTGGTGGTGGTTGATACGGCCCATGGCCATTCCGAAGGTGTGCTGAAAGCGGTCAGCCGTATTCGTGAGATGAGCAATGATTTGCAAATCATCGCCGGCAATATCGCCACCAAAGAAGGCGCAGAAGCCTTGATCAAAGCCGGCGCGGATGCCGTGAAAATTGGTATTGGCCCGGGGTCAATTTGCACCACCCGTATGGTGGCTGGTGTTGGCGTGCCGCAATTAACCGCGATTATGGATGCCTCAGAGGCTTGCCGTAAAGCAGGGGTGCCGTGTATTGCTGATGGCGGGATTAAATATTCAGGTGATCTGGCGAAAGCCATTGCCGCTGGGGCTGATGTCGCCATGATCGGCTCAATGCTTGCTGGGACGGATGAAACCCCGGGGGAAGTCTTTCTCTATCAGGGGCGGTCGTATAAAGCCTACCGCGGCATGGGGTCCTTGGGGGCGATGGCGACAGGCTCTGCCGATCGTTATTTTCAGGCTGAAGTCTCACAACCTTTAAAATTGGTGCCGGAAGGCATCGAAGGCCAAGTGCCGTATAAAGGCCCCGCCAGTGCAGTGATCCACCAAATGCTGGGCGGGCTGAAAGCGGCCATGGGTTATACCGGCAATGCCACGATTGATGATATGAAATCAAAATGTGACTTTGTCCGCATCACGGGGGCAGGGCTGAAAGAAAGCCATGTTCATGATGTGACCATCACCCGCGAAGCCCCAAATTACCGTCCTGATATGTAGGGTTCATCCATGACCGATACGATTTTGATTCTTGATTTTGGCTCGCAAGTAACGCAATTGATTGCCCGCCGTCTGCGTGAAGATGGGGTATATACCGAAATCCTGCCCTGCACGGCAGATGCTGACCGGATCAGCGCTCTGTCACCAAAGGGAATTATTCTGTCAGGCGGGCCGAATTCGGTGGCCTTGGCGGATACGCCGCGCGCCCCGCAACTGGTGTTTGATCTCAACATCCCTGTCTTGGGGATTTGTTATGGCCAGCAAACCATATGTCAGCAATTGGGCGGCAGGGTTGAACCAGGTGATGATCGTGAATTTGGTCGTGCTGATATCACTGTCGAAGCCGCATCCCCGCTTTTTGATGGCATCTGGACTCAAGGGGAAAGCCACCCCGTATGGATGAGCCATGGTGACCGTGTCATGGCTTTGCCTGAAGGGTTTCAGGTGATTGCCACCAGTCCTGGCGCGCCTTATGCCGCGATTGCTGATGAAACACGGCATTATTACGGTGTTCAGTTCCACCCTGAAGTCGTCCATACCCCTGATGGGGCGGCATTGCTCAGCCGATTTGCCAAAGGCATTTGCGGTGTTGCTGGCGATTGGTCGATGCAGGCCTATAAAGCCCGCGCCATTGACGCCATCCGCAAACAAGTCGGTGAAGAAGGTCGTGTAATTTGCGGTCTTTCAGGCGGTGTTGACAGTTCAGTGACCGCGGTGTTGATCCATGAAGCGATTGGCGACAGGCTGACCTGTGTGTTTGTTGATCATGGGTTGATGCGCCAAGGTGAGGCGGAAGAAGTGGTCGCGTTATTCGGCGGGCAATATAACATTCCGCTTATTCATGAAGACGCGTCTGATTTGTTTTTAGGGCGGCTGGATGGGGTCAGTGACCCCGAAGAAAAGCGCAAGATTATTGGCGCAACCTTTATTGATGTGTTTGATCAAGCAGCAGCCTCAATCAATGGCGCTGGCTTCTTGGCGCAAGGCACGCTTTATCCCGATGTGATCGAGAGCGTTTCCGCATCAGGCGGGCCCAGCGTGACGATTAAATCGCATCATAATGTTGGCGGCTTGCCCGATGATATGGCGATGGAATTGGTCGAACCCTTGCGCGAATTATTTAAAGATGAAGTCCGCGCGCTGGGGCGTGAATTGGGCATGCCAGAAAACCTGATCGGGCGGCATCCGTTCCCCGGTCCCGGCCTTGCCATCCGCATCCCCGGGGAGATCACCCGCGAAAAATGCGATATTCTCCGCAAAGCTGATGCGGTCTATCTCGATGAGATCAGAAAAGCCGGGCTTTATGATGAGATTTGGCAGGCTTTTGCCGTGCTCTTGCCGGTCCGTACCGTTGGCGTGATGGGGGACGCGCGATCTTATGACTATGTCTGTGCCTTGCGGGCGGTGACCTCAACCGATGGCATGACCGCCGATAGTTACGCCTTCAGCCATGAGTTTTTAACGCGTGTATCCACCCGCATTGTCAATGAAGTCAAAGGCATCAACCGCGTTGTCTATGACGTGACGTCAAAACCCCCTGGGACGATCGAGTGGGAAT
>WTHX01000172.1 GCA_011522975.1 Alphaproteobacteria bacterium
ATTATCGCCTTTTGGCAGCCCATGACGTTAAATGCTTTCACAATGAAACCTATGCCAGCATGAGTTTTAAAAAAGCCATTTTCTATGGCAGATCGAGTGCGATTATGCGCTATCATTTTATCTGTCAACATGATGACTTAAAAACATGGGCGTATATTTGGATGACATTCGGGGTGCTTTTGGGGCATTTCATCAAAGGTCTGATGTTCAGCCCACGTCATTTGGGGCTCTTTGTTGGTGGTATTAAAGGTTTATTTCAGGCCATTTTTGCGAGTGCAACAAATGGAGACAGTGCCATTCTGGCTCGAAATTTGACTAAGGATTGACGTGCTGAAGCCTATGCTAAAATGGCTCTTGGGGATGACAACACTATTATGAGTTTTTCCATTTTCAATTTTGAAAACACGCATAGTTTTCACCGCAAAGCCTTGTTGAATGCTGTGGAAAAGGTGAACAGCACATTGCCGCCACATAAAGACATTGTGATCATTGTTAGCACAAAAAATATGATCAAGTGCTTGCCCATGATGCTTTTTCGGAAGCGCAGTTGTGTAGTTAATTTGATAGGCCTTGGGCGTCTTTATTCGGACTATGGTTGGATAGGTCGATTGATCTTCAATTGTTTTATCTGGCTTTATTCTGCTTGGCCTGCTCTTGCCTTTATTGTTGAGCATGAAACAGACCGCCGCATTATTCAAAAACTGACGCCAATACCCGTTTACAAGACCCACGGCAGCGGGCTTGATGCAAGTGGTTTTCATATCGCCAAAATACCGCGAGCAGGGCGGATCAGGCTTGGATACCTGAGCAGGTTTCACCCCAGCAAGGGCAGTGAAGAAATATTGGAAAGTATAAAAACACTTCCAGATAGTCATGAAATTATTATTGCTGGATGGGATATTGGAGGCGCAAAATTTGAAGATGCGTATAGGCAGGTGGCATCAACCAAAGATAACGTGACGTTCCTTGGCCGTTTGGATGGGCGAAGCGCAGTCAGCGATTTTTTCAATAATATTGATTGTTTTTTATGCCCCACGGTTCGGGAAGGGGGTTGTATTGCCCTGCAAGAAGCGATTTGGCATCGCGTTCCATTCCTGACCACTTCTGTTCCAGGCTGTGATATTTTGGCCGAACGTTTTCAATGCCCCGCTGTAGCGCTGAATGATTATCCCGATGCTATCCAAACAAAAACAGCCTCTATGATTGATCAAGATACTTCGGATTGGCATGATTTGTTGACGCCCTTTTTGTCCCCATCAGTTGAACAAGAATTGGTCACAATACTCTCTGAGATCGCTCATAATGGCAGGCGGTAAGCAAAATCTAGGCTGATGTTTTGCCATTGCCCTTTTACTGAAACGGCCATAGATTTTATTGATAAAAGTCATAAGGTTGGACCATGAAGAGTTCAGGCATAACCCCACCTCAAAAAGCACTCGTAACCGGCGCGGCTGGCGGGATTGGGCAGGCCATTGTTGCCGCGCTTAAGGCCCAAGGCGCTGTGGTGGTGGCGGCTGATCGTGACGTATCCACCGTTGACGCCGATCATCACTTGTCAGGGGATTTGCTCAACCCACAATATGCCGATGGATTGGCCCAAGCCGCCTGTGATGCCATGGGCGGACTTGATCTTGTCATCAATAACGCTGGCGTTATCACCCGCGGGGCGGTGACCGAAAGCAGCGATGCTGATTGGGCGCTGTCTCTGGGGGTAAATGTCGAAGCGCCGTTCCGGATTTGCCGGGCCGCCATCCCCATCATGGCGGCGGCTGGCGGCGGGGTGATTGTCAATACAGCCTCCTGTTGGGGCGGCAAAGCCCCGGGGCCAAACCATGCGCTTTATTGCATGACCAAAGCCGCTATTGCGTCTTTGACCCAATGTATGGGGATGGACCATGCCCATCAAAACATCCGCATCAACGCGGTGTGTCCCAATGAAGTCAACACGCCAATGTTGCGTTCTGGCTTTGAAAGGCGGGGGTTTGATCCGGATACCGCCATTGCTGAATTGGGCAAGACCGTCCCTCTAGGGCGTATCGCTGAACCTGAAGATATTGCTGATGTGGTGATGTTTCTGGCCTCTGATGCGTCGCGATATATGACCGGCACATTGGTTGAAGTCAACGGCGGGAAGCCTGTATCATGATGCGGTTTGAGGGTAAAACAGTCTTGATCACGGGTGGACGTTCCGGCATTGGGCGGGCGACAGCAGAACGTTTTGCCGATGAAGGCGCGCGTGTTTTCATCGCCCAACGGGGCGAGGATGATCAATTTGAAAGCATTATTGCTGATTTGGCTGATCCTGCCGCGCCTCAAGCCGTGATTGACCAAGTGACCCGTCAATCTGGCCGACTTGATGTGCTGGTCAATAACGCCGGCATCATGCAAGAAGCCGCCATAGAAGACATGCCGCTTGAAGACTGGATGCAAACCATCAACATCAACCTGACCGCGCCGTTCTTGATGATTAAAGCAGCCTTACCCTATTTGCGCCAAACCAAAGGGGCGATCGTCAACACAGGGTCAATCGAAGGGCTGGGGTCAAATCCCATGCACGCCGCTTATGGCGCGTCCAAAGCAGGGCTGCATGGCCTGACCAAAGCGGTGGCGGTTGACTATGGCGATGAAGGGATAAGGTGCAATGCTGTGGCGCCAGGCTGGATTGATACTGACCTCAATATTGATTTTATCGAAAGCATGGAAGACCCCGCGGCCTTCCGCCGTGATATTGGTAAGATTCACCCGCTGGGGCGGACAGGCACGCCCCAAGAAGTTGCCAGCCTTATCGCATTTTTGGCGTCATCAGATGCCAGTTTTATCACAGGCCAGGTCTATACGGTGGATGGCGGCCGCATGACAAAACTAAGCCTGCCATGACGATCAAATCCCCTACCATGACTGCCCCTTGGCAACGTTTAGGCAAAAAACTGCAAATGGGGTTGCGGGCTTGCGCCGAAGAAGATTGGCTTCTGACGCCTGACCATTTTGGTGATGCCGATATGCACCGCCGTCAATTGGCCTTAAAGCAAGAGTTAAGCCAGACCCATCATGCCGCAATTTTTGACGCGACGCCGGATAGCATTGATGCCAGTCTTGAGACGGTTAATCTGATCCAAAATAATCTTTCCGCGCATCATGGGATTGAATTAAAGCCTGATGCTAGTCGCCATCCTTTGGATGCGGCGGCGCTACAGATCCCAGAAGATGTCTTGTTATTGGCCCCCCAAGAAATGGATAATGGCACGGTCTGGATTTTAAAAGCAGCATCATTGGCTTTTCCATCCCATTGGGTTTTGGCCGAAAAAATGAACCTGCCGATGGCGGCGATCCATACCCCTGTGCCGGGCTATGGGGATGTGCTGGCGGGGCCTGTTGATCGGTTTTTTACCGCTATGCTGAAAGGCCCGATCAGCCAGCGGCGCAATTGGGCTTTGCAAATTGATGATGGGCTTTTTACGCCGAGCCGTTTTGACCACGCGCCGATCACGACCGATGAAATTGCATCACGCCTGTTTGTGCGGGTGGAACGCCAGACCTTGCGGAAACTGCCGGTAACAGGCTGGATTATCTTTACCATTCAAACGGCGATTGCGCCGATCGGAATCTGGCAAGATGATCAACCCGCGCTGGATGATCTGGCGGCTCTAATCGCGGCGATGACGCCTGCTGAGCGTGATTACCGCGGGGTTAACGATTACCTGCAGCAATTGCTGGATTGGGTGGAAACCTCAACTGAATAGGCATCACAAAAAAACGGCAAGGAAGACCTTGCCGCTTTGATTAATCATCGAACCAAGTGGTTATTGATTGCGCGTTAAAAACCGCATCAGCGCATCCCATGACCTTGCATCGGCATCGGCGTCATAATCACGCGAGCCGGCCACGGTGAAAGAATGGCGTGCGCCACCAAAGACTTCCGCATCATGGTCAACGCCTGCGTCTTTCAATTGGTTTAAAAGACTGGCCAAATCATCCATACCAGATACAGGATCAGCGGAGCCATGAAGTAATAACACAGGGGCTTTGGTCATGGTATAATCTTGACCGTCAGGGGTTGATAGGCCGCCATGAAAACTGACGTAACCATCAAGCCCCATGCCGGCACGCGCGGTTTCTAAAACAGCCGCACCCCCAAAACAATAACCGATGATAAACGATTTGCCGCCACGCCCCATGGCTTGGCCAGCGTCAATGGCGGCTTTCAAGCGGGCGCGAAATTCATTGCGGTCACGATAGAGCGCGCCGGTTTCCCGCCGATAATCATCGCGCCCTTCCAGAACCGCATCAACACCAAAAAGATCAATAGCGATGGCGTCATAGCCTTGGTCGGCTAACATTTTAGCGCGGGATTTTTCATAATCATCAAGCCCATTCCAGTCATGAACAATAAAAACTGTCCCTCTCGGGGAGGTTGATGATTTTTCGATATGGCCAGAAAAACTTTTGCCAGAAACACTGTAATCAACATGATTGCCATGACCATCCGCCAAAACAGGGTAGGTCAGTGACAGCATCAAAGTCGTGATGCCGAAGGTGAGTGTTTTAAGGGTCTTCATTGGAGTCTCCAAAGTATTTAGTCTTATTTTTTAAAATAGATTTAATAGACCATCATTCAATTGATCTGTTCAAAATTTAAAAATTGCAGATAGAAGGATGAACAACTGCATATAATGCCCTGTATCCGACAGTATTTTGGCGGGTTTAAGCAGATAGGGACGCTTAATTGAATTACGATTTTTGTGTAATTTGATTTCCTTGGGGGAGGAACATGGCTAAACGTGTCCGCCAATCGCGCCGTGGGGCAGCTGAGAATGTCATCTCACCTGCATCCCCTTTTATTGCCCGCAAAATCCCTTTCTTTGATGTTCTGACTGAAGACGAATTGGATAAGATCGACGCCCAAGTTGATTGGATGATCGAAAATGTCGGTGTTGCTTTTCGGGATGATCCTGTTGCCCTTGATATTTGGCAAAATGCAGGGGTAACCCCAACAGGCGAACATGGTGACCTGATCAAGGCGGATGCGAAATGGATCCGCTCCCTTTGTGCCCAAGCACCATCGCAATTCACGCAAATTTCGCGCAATCCTGACCGCAATGTTGTGATCGGTGGCCAGAACCAAGTCTTTGCCCCGATTTATGGCGCGCCTTTTGTCCGTGACCTGAAAGGCGGGCGGCGGTACGCGACTTTTGATGATTTTGAAAAACTGCTGAAACTATCTTATATGCACCCGAACCTGCATCACACGGGGCTGGTGATTTGTGAGCCGACGGATATTCCGGTCTCAAAGCGTCATCTTGATATGGTGCATGCGCATTTGACGCTGAACGATAAACCGCATCTTGGCGCGATCACTGAAAAAAGCCGCGCCCAAGATAGCGTTGATATGGTTGAGGTTTTATTCGGCAAAGAGGTGATGGATAATAACATTTGCATCATGGCGAATGTGAACACCAACTCCCCATTATTGGTGGATCGGGTGGTGACCGAAGCCATCCAAGTCTATTCAGGGCGGGGGCAGGCGATGGTCGTCACGCCGTTTATTTTGACCGGCGCCATGGGGCCTGTCAGCACAGCCGCCTCGGTGGCCCAAGCCATGACGGAATCGATGATGTGTTGTGCTTTTGCGCAATTGATCCGCCCCGGCGCGCCATTTGTCATGGGCAATTTCTTATCGACCATGAGTTTAAAGTCAGGCGCGCCCACCTTTGGCATGCCTGAACCTGTTGTGTCGAATTATGTCATTGGCCAGATGGCACGGCGATTGGGATTGCCTTTGCGTTGCGGCGGGTCATTAACCGCATCCAAAATTGAAGATGGGCAGGCCGCCTATGAAAGCGCGGATTCGATGCATTCCACCATGCTGGCAGGGTCTAATTTTACGCTTCATGCGGCAGGTTGGCTTGAAGGCGGTTTGGCCACAGGGTTTGAAAAACTCATCATGGATGCTGACCGCCTTGGGTCCTATCAAAAGGTGCTCAGCCTTGGGCTTGAGACTGATGACAATGCCTTTGCCCGTGATGCCTATGAAGAAGTCGAGGCAGGCGGGCATTTCTTAGGCTCAGGTCATACGATGCGCAATTATCAAACGGCGTTTTACGAACCCAAATTAAGCGACAGCGAAAATGTTGAAAGTTGGGAAGAAAACGGCGCGAAAGATATGCGGATGCGGGCTTATGACCGCTGGAATGATATGCTGGGCCAATACCAAGCCCCGCCGATTGATGCCGATAAAAAAGAAGCGCTGGATGATTTTCTGGCGCGCCGCAAATCAGAATTGCCTGATGCTTGGTATTGATCAAAAAAGCGGTAAAATCAGTTAAGGGATAAAGGGGAGGTTGTGATGCCAACGATTATCAAAGACGAAACAACAGGATCAAAAAAATTTCCAACCCATGCCAAAGTGGTGATCATTGGTGGCGGTGTTGTGGGATGTTCCATCCTTTTCCATCTGGCTAAATTTGGCTGGAAAGATGTTGTTTTGGTTGAACGCGATGAATTGACGTCTGGGTCAAGTTGGCACGCGGCGGGGCAAATCCATACGATCTCATCTGACCCCAATATCAGCCGTCTGCAAAGTTATACGATCAATCTTTATAAAGAGATCGAAGAACTTTCTGGCCAATCCACAGGCTTGCATCTGACAGGCGGGTTTTATCTGGCATCAAACAAGACGTGGTATGATTACCTGAAACGCGAGCGGTCAAAGGCGCGTTATATGGGGCTGGAACAGGAATTTATCTCCCCTGAAGAAGTTGCTGAACGTCACCCTCTGATTGACCCGAAACATTATCTGGCCGCCCTTTGGGATGACCAAGATGGCGACTTGGACCCCTCTGGCACCACCTATGCCTTTGCCAAGGCGGCGCGTCATTATGGGGCGCAATATTTCACCCATACGCCGGCCACCGCCACCACCCAGCGGCCTGATGGCACTTGGGATGTAACAACACCAAAAGGCGTGATTAATGCCGAACATATCGTTAATTGCGGCGGGTTATGGGCTCGTGAAGTCGGCCATATGACTGGCTTGAATGTCCCTGTTCAGCCGATGGAACACCATTATTTGATCACCGAACGGATTGATGAGATTGCCAATTTTGGCTCACGCTTGCCCTGCGGGATCGACTATCAAGCCAATATCTATTTCCGCCAAGAACGCGAAGGCCTGCTTTTGGGGACGTATGAGCCAGTGGGTGTACCATGGAAAGTCGAAGGCACGCCATGGGATTTCGGCCATGAATTGCTGCCGCCGAATTTGGAGCATATCGCAGACCGTCTTGAATTAGGCTTTGAACGCATGCCTGCTTTGGCCAATGCTGGGATTAAAGATGCCATCAATGGTCCGTTTACTTTTGGCCCTGACGGCAACCCCATGATCGGCCCTGTCCCGGGGATGAAAAACTATTGGTGCGCAGTTGGCGTTATGGCGGGGTTCTGTCAAGGCGGCGGCGTTGGCCTAACCATGGCGGAATGGATGATTGATGGTGAGCCATCCATTGACGTTTGGGCGATGGATGTCGCGCGGTTTGGGGATTGGGCGTCGCCTGATTGGGGCACGGTCAAATCAACCGAAAACTATGAACGCCGTTTTGTCATGACCTTCCCCAATGAAACCTTGCCAAAAGGGCGGATGCAACAGACCACGGCTCTTTATGACAGGCTGGTGGCGAAAGGCGCGCGTATGGGCCAAGCCTTTGGTCTGGAACATGTCTTGTGGTTTGCCGATAGCCCTGATGACGCATGGGAAGACCCAACGTTTGAGCGCAACCGCAGCCATGATTATGTCGCCAAAGAAGTCGCCGCTGTCCGGTCTGGTGTCGGCGGGATTGAACTGGCCAATTTTGCCAAGCATGAGATCAAAGGTGAAGGCGCGCGGGACTGGCTCAATAAAACCATGGCGGGTTATATCCCCAAGCCAGGGCGGATCACTTTAACACCGATGCTGACGGAAAAAGGCCGGCTTTATGGCGATTTGACCGTGGCCTGTTTGGCGGATGATCACTTCATGCTGTTTGGGTCTGGCGCGATGCAGGATGCCCATTCCCGCTTCTTTGCCAAAACCCTGCCTGAAGGCGTTAGCCATTCAAATCAAACAGGCGATTGGCATGGCATTGGTCTTGCGGGGCCAAAGTCGCGCGAATTGCTGGCGCGTATCACCCGCGATGATGTTTCAGCGGAAGGGATGAAATTCCGTGATTGCCGCATGACATTTGTCGGCGGGGTGCCGGTTATTTTAAACCGCATCAGTTTTTCAGGTGAATTGGGCTATGAGATTTATTGCCGCCCTCAGTATCTGATCAAACTGGCTGAAGCGATTGAAGCGGCAGGTGCGGATTTAGGCTATCGCTGGTATGGCAATCGGGCTTTGATGTCGATGCGTCTTGAAAAAGGCTGGGGCGCGTGGTCGCTTGAATTCCGTCCTGACTTTAACGCCATTGAATCGGGCATGGATGTCTTCATCAATTGGAACAAAGATTTTGTGGGCAAAGAAGCGACCCAAAAATTTAAAGACGAAGGCGTTGCCCGAAAACTGGTCACGGTCACCGTTGACAGCCCGATTGATGTGACTTTGGATGAAGCGGTGATGGTCAATGGCCAAGCGATTGGCTATATCACCTCCGGCGGTTATGCCCATCATGTCGGTCAATCCATGGCCATGGCCTATGTCAGCACAGAACACGCCAAACCAGGCAGCACGCTAGAGGTTGAAATTCTGGGGGATCTTTACCCGATTGAAGTTCAAGGCGCGCCGCTTTATGATCCAGATGGCGGTAAGATGCGGTCCTAAATCAAAACAGGGCCAAGCGCGCATAAAGTTCAGGCGATAAAACGATGGAAAATATTGTCATTTTAGCGGTATTGGCCGCGGCATTCCTCCACGCGTTTTGGAACTTTTTGCTGAAGGAAAATAACGACAAAGCCTTAAGCATGTATGCCGTGACCATTGGGCATATGCCATTGGCGTTGATCGGCATGGCCTATGTTGGTCTGCCCCCCCGTGATGCGCTGCCTTACATTATCCTCAGCGGATTTTTGCACACGGGTTATCAAATATTTTTGATGAACGCCTATCGCTTTGGGGCGTTGTCCAATATCTACCCCATCGCAAGGGGGTTATCGCCATTGTTGCTGGCGCTGGTGACCATGGGTTTTGCCCAAGACCAATTGAGCCGTGTTGAATTGCTGGGCATTGGTTTGGTGGCTGGTTCGTTAATCATCTTTGGGCTGGCGCAATATCGCTTTAATAAAGATGGGCCTTTGGGCATGGTGCTGGCGATCGTCACGGGCTGTTTTATCGCGTCCTATTCCTTGACCGATGCTTTGGGAACACGCGTGACAGGCAGCGCGTTTGTATTTTATGGCGCTATGTCGCTGGTGAATATCACCTTGTTCACAGGGTATTATCTATGCTTTCACCGCGATGCGTTAAAACGCTTGCCCTCTGAAGGCAAAAAGATGTTTGTGATTGGCGGCGGGGCGTCTTATCTGGCCTATGTCATGGTGCTGTGGGCGTGCTTGACTTTGCCGGTGGCGGTGGTGTCATCTTTGCGCGAAACATCGGTCTTGATTGTCATGATCTTTGGGGTGGTGTTCTTAAAAGAAAAATTGACTCGGCCCAAATTGCTGGCTTGTATCGCGGTGGTGGCGGGGATTGCCTTAATGCGGCTTGGTTAAAAGACCGGATCAGCCCCAATTTTTCAAGATAGTCAAACGCCTAATGCCGCGATAGAATAGGTTAAGACCTCATTCTAAACTTAGAGAATACGAGGAGGGGGATATGGCGTCTCTGGCAACAGTACCGCTTGAAAAACTACCTGTCATCTCTGTTGATCTGGAGACCACGGGGCTTAGGCCTGCCCATGACCGTATTGTCCAAATCGGGGCTTGTGACCCATGGGATGAAACGACAGTTTTGGATGGCCTTGTTCATCCAGGCATAGCGATCCCCAGCATCAGCACCTCAATCCATAATATTGATGACGCCATGGTTGAAGGCGCAGAAACCTTGCCTTTGGCGTTGCCGAAGTTAAAAGCCATCATCGGTGCCAAGGTGATCATTGGCTTTAACATTGGTTTTGATCTGGCGGTGCTGGCGCATGAAGCCGAACGTCATGGTCTGGAATGGGATTGGTCCGCCGCCCTTTGTTTGCGGCAATTGGGCAGCATTGCCCTTGGTGCAGAAGCCATGTTGGTGATGGGTGATCTCGATGCCATGGCAGGCCATTACGGCATTGCGGTGGAAGACCGCCATACGGCTTTGGGGGATGCGCTGATCACGGGGCGGATTTACCGCGCCATGTTACCTGACCTGAAGAAAAAAGGGATCGTCACATTGGCCGATGCTTTGCGGGGGTTGAGCGGGTTGGATGACGCGCGAATGGCCACCGCCCGCGCGGGCTGGATTGATATTGCCGCCAGCCTTGGCCAGCCGATGTTAAACCGCGCTATTGAACGGATTGACCCTTACCCCTATCGCCACCGTATTGGTGAGTTGATGTTAAAATCGCCCTTGATCATGCCGCGTCAAACCACGATTAGCCAAGCCGCCCGCCGCATGAAAGACGAAAAGCGCGATTGTGTTTTTGTCGGGGATGATGCGGCCTCGGTGGAGGGGATTGTCTCTGAACGTGACTTTGTTCATGCGCTGTCGCACACATTCGAAGAAGTTGCCCGCACCCGTGATTTGCCCCTTGGCGATATTATGTCTACGCCTGTTATCACCGTTTCTGAACGTGACTTTATGCATGTCGCGCTGGGGCGGATCAGCCATCTTGATATTCGTCATCTGGGGGTAACCGATGACCAAGGGTTGTTTTCAGGGTGGATTTCAACCCGAGAGTTGATCCGCCAGCGTGCGACTTCCGCCATGGTGATTGGCGATCAATTGGGGCATGCGCAATCAGGCCAAGATATGGCCGATGCGCTTAACGCTTTGCCGATGCTGGCCAATTCCTTGCTGACCGATGGTGTCAGCGGCCATGACATTGCCGCGGTGATCAGTGGTCAATATCGCTCCGCCCTAAGCAAAGCCGCGCAATTGGCCGAACAGGATTTATTGGCCGAAGGCGAAGCCCCGCCGCGCGCTTATGCGGTTTTGGTCTTAGGCTCAGCAGGAAGGGGTGAAAGCCTTTTGGCGGCTGATCAAGACCATGCGATTATCTTTGCTGATCGTGATGATGGCGGGGATGATGCCGCCGCTAGCGATTATTTCCAACGGCTTGGCGCAAAGATTTCAGATTATTTGGATGAAGCGGGGATCCCCTATTGCTTGGGCAAAGTCATGTCGAGTGAAGCAAAATGGTGCCGGTCGCTTTCTGGCTGGCGACTGGCGATATCATCTTGGGTCAAAAAAGGCCGGCCCGAAGATTTGTTGAGCGTTGATATTTTCTTTGATGGCGAAGCGGTTTATGGCGATATGGCTCTGGCGCGGGATTTGCAACGTGCCATGCATAGCAAAGCCACAAGGCGGCCAGATTTTCTTAAACAATTGGCCAGCAATTTGGGCAGTCATGGCAGTGGTTCAACCTTTTTTGGCGGGATTAAAACAGAAGCAGGGCGCTTTAACATCAAGAAATATTTGCTGCTGCCTTTGGTGGAAACCTTGCGGATTTTGGCTATTTCCCGCGGCATTTCCGCCCGCAGCAGTGGCGGCCGCGCATCAGCCCTACACCAATCAGGAACAGTGCCATCCGAAGTCCCGCAATTGGCTGAAGATATTCATTTCTGCTTAAAATTGGTCTTGCGCCAACAGATCAGTGACATCGCATCGGGCGAATTGCCCACCACCAAAGTGGACATAGCCGGGTTGAACGCAACTGAAAAACAAGTGCTTAAATCCATTCGTGGGCGGGTCAGCCTCCTGCCAACGGTGGTGCAAGATTGCTTGTTTTAAACTGTCTTATCAGCGATAACAAATAGACATTGTCTCAGGTATTAAAACCGTCATGCAAAAGATTTTTATTACAGGCACCGCAGGGTTTATTGGTTTTCATCTGGCGCAGAACCTTCTTGACCGTGGCCATGACGTGATCGGTTTTGATGGCATAACCGATTATTATGACGTGTCGTTAAAACAGCGCCGCCATCAGATTTTGAAGGAAAACCCCCGCTTTACAGCCATTGAAGGCAGGCTTGAAGATTTTGATCTGCTGGAACAAGTTTTTAACCAACACAAGCCTGACGTGATCGTTCATCTGGCGGCGCAAGCCGGGGTGCGGTATTCCATTGACCACCCTCGGTCTTATGTGGATTCAAACTTGATTGGCAGTTTCAATATTATGGAAATGGCCAAGCAATTTCAGGTGGCGCATTTGCTGATGGCCTCCACCTCATCGGTTTATGGCGCTAATACCGATATGCCGTTTGATGAAAACCAACCGACCAAACATCAAATGTCTTTCTATGCCGCGACGAAAAAAGCCAATGAAGCCATGGCCCATTCCTATGCCCATATCCATGGCATCCCCACCACTATGTTCAGGTTTTTTACCGTTTATGGGCCTTGGGGGCGGCCTGATATGGCGCTATTTAAATTCACCCGCGCGATGCTGGCTGGTGAGCCGATTGATGTTTATAACCATGGCAAAATGCAACGGGACTTTACTTTTGTCACGGATTTGGTGGAAGGCATTGCCCGGCTGATTAATGCTGTGCCGCCATCCCCTGAAGCACGGCATGAGCCGATTGAAGGCGACAGCCTGTCTCCTGTGGCGCCATGGCGGGCGGTTAATATCGGCAATGGTGATACGGTTGAGTTGATGGATTATATCAAAGCCCTTGAGGCTGCCTTGGGCATTGAAGCCAAAAAGAACATGATGGAAATACAGCAAGGCGATGTGCCGGCGACATTGGCGTCTAATGATCTGCTCAAAGCCCTGACAGGGTTTACCCCATCAACACCGGTTCAAGATGGGGTGGCAGCCTTCGTTGCATGGTATAAATCCCATTATAACCATTGAAGTTGATGAGATGTCCTCACAACAAGACCTCAATACAAACCAAAGCAATCCGCCGCTTGATTACGTCATTCTGGTGGCGCTGACCATCTCAACCGTTGCTTTGGCAACAGATGTGATGCTGCCTGCCCTCGGCATGGTGGGGGCGGCATTTGCCCTCAGCAATATCAATGATACGCAATATGTCGTCTCTGTTTTCT
This sequence comes from Alphaproteobacteria bacterium, assembly GCA_011522975.1. Lineage (GTDB taxonomy): Bacteria > Pseudomonadota > Alphaproteobacteria > Puniceispirillales > UBA1172 > JAGWAQ01. Next base: position 13,160 of record WTHX01000172.1, read on the forward strand.
TTATTGGTTTTGCCTTAGGGCAATTGGTGGTGGGGCCGTTATCGGACACGCTTGGGCGGCGACCATTGGTGCTATGGGGCTATGGGCTGTTCTTGGTGGGATGCGCTTTGTCGATTTTTGCAAGCACATGGTCGGTGATGCTTCTTGGGCGGTTTTTACAAGGGCTGGGGGCGGCGGCACCTCGCATCGTCACCACCGCCATGGTGCGGGATGAATATAAAGGCCGCATGATGGCCAAGATCATGTCGGTGGTCATGGCGGTGTTTATTATCGTGCCTGCTTTGGCACCTGCATTGGGGCAAGGCTTAATCTATATCGGCGGCTGGCGCATGGCTTTTGTTGGCTTGGTCTTGGTGGCATTGCCGACGGCAATTTGGTTTATGGTGCGGATGCCTGAAACCTTGCCCCCAGACCGCCGCTTGCCTTTTTCAGCAGCAACAATTGCCCATGGGTTGGGGGTGATTTTTAAAACAAGAGTCACCATGGGATATACCATCGCAGGTGGGTTGATTTTCGGGCTGTTCCTAGGCTACCTCAGCACCGCGCAACAAATCTTTCAGACCAGTTTCAATAAAGGCGATTGGTTCGCGCTCTATTTTGGCATGGCGGCGCTTTCCATTGGCAGCGCGTCTTTTTTAAATTCCCGCATGGTGATGATGATGGGGATGCGCAGGCTTAGCCATGGGGCGGTGACGCTATTCACGATCACCTCAACTGGTTTTCTGGCCTTGATGTGGCTTTCGCTGGGCGGGGTGCCGCCATTTTTCGCCTTCATGCTGTGGCTGTTGGTGTCGTTTTTCTTCATCGGTATTATGTTTGGTAATGTCATGGCTTTGGCCATGGAACCTTTGGGGAAATTTGCAGGTTTAGGCTCAGCCTTTATTGGGGCTGTATCCACCGCTATTTCCCTGCCGTTTGGTTGGGTGATCAGCGACCGCTATGATGGTACGGTTTATCCTTTGGTAACAGGATTTGCCCTATTGGGGGCGGCGGCATTGGTGGTTATG
>WTHX01000170.1:0-4421 GCA_011522975.1 Alphaproteobacteria bacterium
ATGTTATTTAAAATATGATAAAATATTCAAATTGGTCATTCAAGAGACCGATCATTCATCACCTTGTAGCATAATTGCCGCTGAATTGATCTAAATAATATTAACGGCGATGTGACAACAAAAATGGGGCGGAATGATGGTCTGATCATTTGATCATGATTGGGGGGCAAATGATTAACATTACATCACAACAAGCATGGTCTTTACTGAAAGATGATCCTGACACCGTCTTATTAGACGTTCGTTCTATGGTGGAATGGGCCTATGTTGGCATCCCTGATCTGGCATCGATCAATAAAGATGTCGTCACAATTGAATGGTCAAAAATGACGGGTCAGCCTAATGCCGCTTTCGGCAAGCAATTGGAAGCGTCTGTCCCGAAAGACAAAAAATTAATGGTGATTTGCCGCGCAGGGGTCAGATCCCATGCCGCTTGCCAAGCCGCCGAACAATTGGGTTATGCCGAAGTGTTTAATATCGAAGACGGTTTTGATGGCGCTTTGGATGACCATGGCCATAGAAAATCAATATCAGGCTGGTGTGCCAGCGGGTTGCCGTGGTCGCAGGACTAACCTTAAGCACTTTATAAAATAATCTTTAAGATCATTAAAAAACTAGCCCAATACATTCAAATTCCCTAATATAGTAATAACTTATGAGGGATTTATGGATTTCAAAAGTTTCAACAGCATGAAATCATTGGTGATGGAAGAAGAATTTTTTCTGTCCTACAGCGGCTTTGTGTCAGAAGATATTCTTGAAGCCGTTGGTAAAACTTTGCGCGATCGGCTGGTGGATATGAAAAGCAGCCCGCAACAAATCCGTCAGGTTTTTTCCATTTTTGTTGAACTGATGCAAAATGTTATTCGCTATGGTGATGATGGCCCGCAATCGCAAGTCAAGACAGATCCTAAGCCAAGTTATGGCATGCTCACCGTTTCAAAAAATGGCGAGGAATTGGTGGTGATGAGCGGTAATTATATCGCCCAAGAAGATGCCCAGAAAATGTGCAGCAGGATTGACGAGTTGCGCAATTATTCGTCTGAAGAATTGCGTAAAGTTTATAAAGAAAAACTGCGCCAACCCACCGAAGAAACATCAAAAGGCGCCAGTTTGGGATTGATTGAGATTGCTCGCCGTTCGGCCACGCCCCCTGAATATCAAGTCTCTGACGGTCCAGACGGGACGTCATTTTTTATCATCAAAGCATCTGCCAAGTGAGTGTAAAATGCCAGGGTTAAATATCGCCGCCACGTCAAGAACGCCTGCTGTTGTTTTGGATGACAAAGCAAGGTTGTTTTCATTGTCAGGGGAATCATACCCTGAAGATATTACAGGGTTTTTTGGCCCGATCCGTGTTGCTTTAAATGAAGCTATGGAAAAAGCAGATGGCCAGTTTAATGTTGAAATTAAATTGGTGTATTTTAATTCATCATCAGCCCGGGTGTTGATGGAGATTATGGATCAGATGGATGAAAAAGCCGAAACAGGTCTTGCTGTTGATGTGAAATGGTATTGTGACCCTGATGATGAGATTACCAAGGAATTCGCCGAAGATATTTGTGAAGACCTATCGCATCTCAATTTCACCATTATCGAAGATATGATCAATTAAAATGTCTGGCGCCTCCGCAAAACTGGTGAAGGCTGTTGCTCAGGCTGAATTGCTTTTGGCTGATCTTGATGATCAAGACCCGATGGCGATTACATTGAAGACGATGATGGCTGAAGCCCAGCAAAGCCAAAAACGGCTTGATCGTCTGATCAAACGAGCCGATGCCACCGAAGAAAACCTCTTTAAAACCAATAAGACGCTGGAGACGATCACCAAATCCTTGATGCGCTTTGTCCCGCAAACCGTTGTTGATGTGTTGATGAAAGGCGGGGCGGATGTTGAACAAGTGGCTGAGATCAGGCGCCGCAACCTGACGGTATTCTTTTCTGATATCAAAGGCTTCTCCACCATTGCCAGCCGCCACGAACCTGAAACAATGGCGCGGTTGTTGATGGATTATTTCACCAGCATGAGCGAAATTTGCACCAAATATGGCGGTACGCTTGATCAATTTATCGGTGATGCCATGGTGATCTTTTTTGGCGATCCGAAAACCAATGGCACACGGCAAGATGCGATTTCAGCCGTTGAAATGGCTTTGGATATGCAGGATACGCTCACAGGCTTGCGCGCAAAATGGAAAGCCGAAGGAATCGCTGCGAATATCCATGTTCGGATGGGCATCAGCACAGGCTATTGCCATGTCGGCAATTTTGGCTCTATGACACGGTTGCATTACACCGCCATTGGTAATGCTGTTAATGAAGCCGCTCGATTGGAGGCGATGGCTGATCCTGACACGATTATCATTTCAGCCGATACCAACGCCTTGGTTGTCGATGCCATTGGCACCGAGAGCATTGGCCCAGCCATGTTGAAAGGCCGTGATCATCCTGTTGAGTTGTTCCGTGTCACATCCCGCCGTGACCAAGCCTTAAATCAAGTGATTTCTGTTGCTGGTGACGGGTTTAATTTGGTGGTGGATAAATCTGCTCTGCAAGATAAAGATGCCGCGGTTGCCGCCTTATTAGACGCGGCAGATCAAATCAAAAACGCCAAGCCCTAAAAAATAGCGTTTGTTTTAGCCGTCATGCTTTAAGGGGTTGGGGCGGAAACTGACCAAGGTCACATCATCACGGCGTTCTTCTGTCCCTTGCCACGTTCTGAAATCACGCATAATGGCGCGATTAATTTGTTTCGGGCTGTTATCGGTCAGGCCTTCCAGCGCTTCCATCAGACGGCGGAAGCCATAAGAACGGCGTTTTTCTTCACCGATTTGGGTGGTGATGCCATCGGTGGTGATGACAAAACTCATGCCGTCTTCTTGATTAATCTCATGAACCGTCAGGTCAAGCGGCTCTCCATCATTGGCATAGCCTAATGACGTGCGGTTGCCGCGATACCGTTTGGCTTCACCTTGGGCAGAAATCGTGAATAAATCCATCTGGGCGCCACAGAATTGCAAAGCCCCGCCATCATGAGGCAAGGCGATAATTGTGGCATCAAGCCCATCATTGGAAAGGCCGCCATCACCTACTTGGTTTAATTGGGCGCAAACATTTTCATGCAATTGTTGCATCAGATCGTCAATCGCGGGGGACAGCACCCACCGCCCAAGGCTGGCCATGGATGCTGAGGTAATCTGTTCCAGTGCAGAGGTTGCGATCAATGTCATGAACGCCCCTGGAACGCCATGGCCTGTGCAATCCATCACCACCAGATAATCGGTATCCCCAATGGTTTTCTGCCAATAGAAATCACCCCCCACCACATCTTTGGGCTGCCAAATAATAGCGTGTTCACCGAATTGGGATGAGATAGCATCTTTAGGCGGCAGCAGGCTGCGCTGAATGCGGCTGGCGTAATCGATAGAATCAGAAATTTGCTGATTCGATTGGAACAATTCATCAGTACGCTGGCTGACAATTGCTTCCAGGTTTTTATTCACATCCGACAGGTCGTTTTGTGATTTGGTGATGGTCTCCGCCATATCATTAAAGGCTTTGGCGATACGGCCAATTTCGTCACGGCCAGTGTCATCAATTCTGGCTGATAACTCACCTTGGCCGAATTCAGTGGTCTTTTGCAGAAGTTTAGCAACACGAGCGCGGAATTTTAAACTGGCAAAGCCGCTGACCGCCACCACCGCAATGATCATCAAGGCCCCGAATAAAATCATTTGATTTTGGAATTTTTTCAGCACATCAGCGGTTTCATAGCCAATATTGCGAATGTTCTGACCAAAATTATAATTCACTTCACCCAAAGTATTATTTAGGTCGTTTCTTGCAGCAATGCTGCTGCGGGTGAACTCACCTATATTGGCGCCAATGGTGATGACCCCAAAGCCTTTTAAACTTTTGCCATATTGCCCCGTATAATAAGGGATGGTGGCGGCGGTTGTTAATTTCCAGATATTTGACCAATAAATCAAAAATGACCCATAGCCGCCTGATGAATTGATTTGGTGCCATCCGTCACATTGCGGTGCAAAATTAAGATAGCGGCAATCCAATGGGATAAGCCCTGATTTGGCTTGCTCAAGATTAGGTTTTAAATCCCGGGATTGATTCTGATAAGGCGGCTGTTCCGCCAACCAATCGTTCAAATTTTCTGCCCCAGATGCTTTGAAGGCGTCCGCCTGATCACGGCTGATCCATGGTGGGATACGATCACCTGTTGTGCTGTCAAACCCTGCGATAAAATATTCACGGGGGTGGGCAATGCTTCGCCCCTCGTGGTCCCACATGAAGGCGTAATTGCCTTTACCCGCGTTTTTAATATCGCTTCTGAAATGATAATGTTGATCTCTTGCGCTGGTTTCATCATTTTCCGGCACAATATAATCGGTGAATTCCATGACATG
>WTHX01000170.1:4521-14036 GCA_011522975.1 Alphaproteobacteria bacterium
TGACCGTTTAAATCCAAGATTGAGATTTCTCGATACAAAGGCCGGGGGTGTTTTTGAATATAGTTTTGGCTGGTGTAGCGAAACTTGCTTTGGTTTTCTTTGTTAAGAGCATTTTGGCTCTTATTGGTTTGTGTTGGCTGGTTTATTCTCTGCCATTCATCGGTTGCGCTGTCATATTGAAATTCAGCAGGGATAGTAACATGCCGTGTTTTTTCTTGGCGATAGGCGTCCAGAACAGCATTCGGTTCAGGGACGCTTGCGATATGCGCGGCAAGCCCCAGCAAATCAGCATCACGATCATAGAGAAATGCCGCCAATTGCCCTGCAATTTCAACCGTAAGCCGCTCCCAATTGATTTGCGTCAGGCGATCCATTTCGTTGGACGATGATTTGATCAGGTTTTCAGCCGCCATGGTGATATCTGAAGTGAATTCAGCCTCAAGACCATGGATGGCGGTGGTGACATCTTCTGAAAGTTGTTTGCTGTCGTCGCTGATCAAATACACAATCATCATCAGCGGCAGGATGATGGCAATGATCAGGAAAGAAAATAATTTTTGAATTAACGACAAAAAACCTCAACTCCCAAAAACGAAACACCAAACTTAATTAAGGGGGGCAATCCTTTTATACAAAACTTATTTAGAATATATGTTTTTAAGAATAGTAGAGACATGCTGTTTCAGCAAGGCGATCAAAGGGTATGATCGCAATGATGCGATGAATTTTTATTGATTATTGCGCGCGGTTAAACGCCCTATTCAATCAACCGCTTTTTAAACACTGGTGACCAATTGATTGTCATTAGACGGGGTTTTCAATTGATACCCTGTCGGCGTGTCCATCTCTTCCAAACCGAGATCAGCAAAAGCTTCTTCACTATCCAAAACCTCAACTTCGCCGGATTGTTCAAGAATTTCGATCAATCTTTGTTCGGGGCAGGTCTCAGCATCATGAAGAATGGTCACAGCAACAAGGGCAGCAAGGCTGGTTGTTTGCAGTGTTTCATGACCATCTGTTGGTGAAACAAATGGCAAAATTACGCATCCTTCACGGATGCCAGCATCAGTCTGTGGCATTGACGATCTCCATATGATGATGGGGTGATGGTGTGGATACAGGCGTAAACAAGGCTTCAGCCACTTGGGAGGTGGCTACTAAACATAGTTGTTGTTTAAAGCTCGAATACAACATGCAGTATTATTACAAGGGACAGGACGATTCTTGTCAACTTACATTTTCGTGAATTCGCCAATTCATAAGAACAGTTGGATGGCCGGATGGGGTGGCATAAAAAAACACGCCCCGAAGGGCGTGTCATTTATAAGCGAAATGTTCGAAAGGGTTATGACCCAACCCGGCGAACGTTAATCTTGCCAACAGGGACATTGTTAACATTCTTAACCGTGTTGGTCGGCTGGCTATAGATCAGGGTTTCAACGCCGAAAGTATCAACAACGCTGGCCTTTGCCCGCACCTGCATCCCCACCAGACTCTGCGTCAATGTCAGGACTGAAGTGGATGATGTATCAACAGCACGCCAATTGCGGCCATCTTTTGAAAATTCCCAAGAAACAGAAAGGCTCGCGATGCCGTCTTCATCAGAAACGCCATTGGTTTTGACAACCATCTTAGCGCCTTCAAGGGCTTCACCTGTCAAGATGACTTCACCTTCAACAGGGTCATCAACATTGGTGACGGTTTCAGATGGGTTCGAGATCAACACTTCACGGGTGTTGTGGCTATCAATGTAAGTGATGATGGCGCGGTAAGAGAACCCGACATGTTCTTGACCCAAACGCAAGACTTCTGTCGTGGCTTCTGGATAGGCCTGCCATTCAGTTTTGGTGGAAGACCGCTGCCAGATCACATCATAAGACCCGATGCCATCTTCATCAGCAATGGTGCTGGTATCAACAACCAATGCATCTTCTTCCTGGGCGTTGCCTGTCAGGATGGGCGCGCCTGTTGGCTTATCATTGACGTTTTGAACAGGGTTGGATGCAGGGCTAATCAATGTTTCCAGATTGCCTTGGCCATCAACATAGGTGATGACAACACGCAGTTGCTTGCCAACATGAAGTTCACGCGGGGTGAAGGACTGTTGCGTGGCGCCAGAGATATTCATCCAATCTTGATTGGCCCCTGTGATTTGCCATTGCACGGAAACTTCACCCATGCCGTCATCATCCATGATGGCGCTGGCATCTACGATCAGCGGATCATCTTCGATGGCCACAAAACCGCCGGTATCTTGGGCCGTTTCTGTCGCCGTTTGAGACGATTGCTCCGATGCGGAATTAGACGTGGTTTGTGTGTCCACAGTTGAAGTTGTTGCTGCGGAAGCAGTGCTTGTCGCAGTAGATTCATTTGAATTTGTAAGGCCCCCAGCCAGTGCTGTCGAAGCCATTAATGACGCTACCGCAAGCGTGCAAAAACGGACCATTTTATGCATCTTAATCCCTTTTATCACTCATTCACTTAAACTTAATTCAATCAGTTTAAATAATTAATCTGAAATAACATACTCTAATTTTTAAAAAATTCATTATGTAATTTAATTTTATGAAGATGAATGGTTTATTCATTAGGTTTTGATGATAAATTATATCTATAGGTTTTTTGGGTTATCCCTATACCATTCATGATGATGACCATATCTCGATTGATGGACGCCCTTTGAATAATTGAGTGTGAAATGAAAAAAAGAGTTATAGTTCAAAGGCTTGAAGGAAGGTCGGCGGTGCTTTCCCGTGTTGAGAAATTGACGCAATGGAGCGAAGGAAACCAAAACAACGATCACATCAGCCTTAGAGTCTATACATCGCAAGATGATGAAACACTTTTGGTTGAAAAATGGGGTTTTGTTGATTCCGCCACTGAAACAGCGTTTTTTTCGGCTCAAGACAATGAATTAGGCCCTTGGCCAGAATCAGATCACGCCGATGGTCATGGTGGATTAACCCTGTTTTCAGAAAAAGAATGGGACGAATAATCGCCCCATCTTTATTGACCAATCTGGTTTAATGATCTTTTAACGCTGACTATTCTGCAAAATTATTCGGGCAGACTATTCAGATTGCCAGTTGTCCAAAATTTCCCGTGCTTTCGGGTTGTTGGCAAAAACAATTTCGTCATGGTTTTCTTTTTTCGCGGTTAATTCCACCACATAACCATTGGGGTCTCTGAAATAGATGGAATCGATAAATCCGTGGTCAGAAATGCCGCGGGTTTCAATCCCTGCGGCTTTGCCTTTTTCAAACATTTCTTGCAAATGTTCTGGTGTGACTTCCAGCGCCAAATGCAGGTCATAATCATGCTGTTCTTTAAACTCAAACTCACGTTCAGGGGCTTCAAAGAAAGCAATGAATGAACCATCTTCCATTTGATAAAAACTGTGCAGGACTTTGGTTTGCCGGCCTGTTTTTGTTTCTGTAATTTCTAATGCGCCTGCCAGTGAAAGGCCGAGAAAGCCCTCATAAAACTCGCGGGTATCGTGGCTGTTGCGGCAACGATAGGCTTTGTGGTGTAACCCTTTAATCATGAAAAACTCCTTTGATAAGGATCATATAAGAACCTAAGTTTAAAAATAAAGCCTTTCAGGAAAATTAAATTTATCCCCAAAAAAAACAGCCCCATGAGGGGCTGTTTTCGGAAAAGTATTGGCTTTAGCCTGGGATCTGGCCATTCACACCTTCGAGGTAATAGTTCATCCCCCAAAGCGCGCCATCATCCAGTTCTTCACCAGCAGGGATAATGGCCTTGCCAGTGTTGTCTGTCAGAGGACCTGCGAAGATTTTAATCTTACCAGAACGGATGCCATCAAGGGCTTCTTGCGCTTTGGCTTTGACATCATCAGGCATGTTTTTGAACTCAGACAGGACCAGCATGTCTTGTGCGATGCCGCCCCATGTGTTGCCAGCCCAATGGTCAGGGCCTTCACCAGTTGACCATGTGCCGTTGCGCAGGGCTTCAATGCGGCTGACGTAATAAGGACCCCAGTTGTTTTCTGATGCAAACAATTGGGCGCTAGGCGCGAAGGCTTCCATATTCGTGGACTGACCAAAACCATGGACACCATTCTTTTCAGCGATTTGCAGCATGGCTGGCGAATCTGTGTGCTGTGCCAGAATGTCTGCACCTTCAGCGATATGCACCTTAGCGGCATCGGCTTCTTTTACCGGATCATACCATGTGTTGGCCCAGATCACTGAAATGGACGCGTCGCTGTTGACTGAACGCATGCCTTGAGCAAATGCGTTGATGCCCATGATCACTTCAGAGATCGGATAAGCGCCAACATAACCAATCTTGTTTGATTTGGTCATCAGGCCAGCAACAACACCCTGAACATAACGGCCTTCATAGAAGCGGATGTTCCCTGTCGCCATGTTAGGGGTGCGCTTATAGCCTGTCATATGTTCGAATTTCACATTAGGAAATTCTTTTGAGACCTTCAGTGTTGGATCCATGTAACCAAAAGAGGTGGTGAAAATAATTTCATTACCCTGCTGTGCCAATTCGCGGATAACGCGGGTCGCATCAGGGCCTTCTGGAACATTTTCAATATACGTTGTTTCAACATTATCGCCGAAATGGTTTTCAACCATCTGACGCCCCAGTTCATGGGCATAGGTCCAGCCATGATCGCCTGGTGTCGTCAGATAAACAAATCCAACTTTGGTGGCTTCGGCAGCCGCCATTGAGACACTCATTGCAGTCGCAACTGCCATTGTGCCCAAGCCTGTTACTAATTTTTTTAACATGATCGCTCTCCATGATATTTGCACATATGTATTGATTGATATGCGCGATGATAACCCCGATGGGGCTTAATTCCCCGGATGAAACGGTTTCCCCAAACAAAACGGTACGGTGATATGATGGGATGATTTTCGCATCGACATCAAAACCAACGCCAATATTGTGGCAAGATAAGGCAGCATTGACAAGACTTGAGATGGCACAGGCCAGCCGCGGGCTTGCCCAGCCAATTGCAAGATGGTGATTCCACCAAAAATCAACGCGCCAATGACAATGCGATAAGGGATCCATGACGCAAATACAACCAGCGCTAACGCAATCCAGCCGCGACCTGCCGTCATACCCTCTGACCAATGTGGGGTCAGGACCAGCGGGATATACGCTCCGCCTAAACCAGCGCAAGCGCCGCCAAAAGCCACTGCCATCCAACGGACTTTTTGCACACTATACCCCAGCGCATGGGCAGAATCGTGGTTATCACCAACCGCTCTGAGAATCATCCCACCACGGCTTCTTTTTAGAAATAGCGAAGTCGCAATGATCAAAGCAAAGGCCAGATAGAACAAGATGTCCTGCTGGAAAAACAACTCCCCAATCAAAGGGATATGCGCCAACACTGGAATATCAAGAGGCGGCAGGCTTTCCGCTGTTTTGCCCACAAGCGGCGCACCAGCAAGCCCAGAAAACCCTGTTGCAAAAATCGTCAGCGCCAATCCTGTCGCCACTTGGTTGGTCATCAGCGTAACGGCGAAAAAGGCAAAAATTAATGACACCGCAACCCCGGCTAATGCCCCGAATAAAATGCCTGAATAGGGATTGCCCGTGTAAAGCACCGCCGCCAGCGCCGCCACCGCCCCCATTAACATCATGCCTTCAACCCCAAGGTTTAGCACGCCTGATCGCTCAGCGATTAATTCGCCTGTTGCGGCCAGAAGCAATGGAATTGATGTCGCTAATATGGTCAGCAATAACGCGCTCATGATGAAGCCTTTCTTGATGTCCATTCAACTTTATAATGCTGCAGCGTTGCGCCAGCCAAAAGGAAGAACAGCAAAATACCTTTAAACAATCCTGTCACCACTTTCGGGATGCTCAAGGCCATTTGCGCATTGTCGCCGCCCAATTCCGCCATGGCGATCAACAGGCCTGCGATCACAACACCCAAAGGATTAAGCCGCGCAAGGAAGGCGACGATAATCGCGGTGAAGCCATATCCAAAAGACACATTCGGTTGCAATTGCCCAATATTGGCAGAAACTTCGATCATGCCAGCCAGCCCTGCCATGCCGCCAGAAAACAGCAAGACGCCAATGGTGGTTTTATGGGTGCTGAACCCGGCAAATCGGCCAGCCCTTGGGGCGGTGCCAATGACGCGAACCTGATAGCCAGGCAAGGTGCGGTGCATCAACCACCACGCCACAGGTGCTAAGACAAAGGCAATGATCACGCCGTAATGCAATTGCCCAACATAGCCCAGCCCGGGGATGGGCATTTTGCTGATCAGGCCTGCATCAGGATACATGGGCGTTAAGGGGAAGCCGAATGCCATCGGGTCCCGTAAAGGCCCGCGCACCATGACATCAATAAATAAAGCGGCAACATAGGTCAGCATCAAGGTGACCAAAATCTCATTGGCATTGAAATAGGTTTTGCAAAGCGCGGCAATCGCGGCCCAAGCCGCCCCCGCTAATATCGCCACCAATAGCATGCCTGGGAAAAGAAAAACCGACGTGCTGTCAGGGAATTGCAAGGCAAATGCTCCTGCCGCCAAAGCGCCTAAAATAAACTGGCCTTCAGCGCCGATGTTCCAGATATTAGCGCGGTAACAAAACACCAGCCCCAAAGCGATGATGATCAATGGACAGGCTTTGACGACCAGATCACTGATGCGATCAATGCGGCTTAGGGGTGAGACAAAAAATTGATAAAGCGATGCGCCGGCATCATAGCCAAGGATAGTGAAAATCAAAGCGCCGATAAGCAATGTCGCAATGATCGCCACTACAGGGCTTAAAATTGAAAGCCAAGGTGAGGGGTTTGTCCGCGGCGTTAATTTGATCATGCCACGCCTCCTTTAGCCTGAATGGCTTTGTCTGGATTGGCGGTTTTGGTTTTGCCGCCCATCAACAAACCGACATCCTCCGCGCTAAGATCAATCGCATCATGAACCGCGCTCAATCGGCCTTCGTTAAGCACGGCTATGCGGGTTGAAAGGCTGAAGATTTCTTCCAAATCCTGACTGATCAGGACAATGCCGCATCCTTTGGCGGCAAGCGCGAGAATATTATGGCGAATCATGGTGGCCGCCCCAACATCCACCCCCCAAGTCGGCTGGGCGATGATCATCAACTCAGGGGCGGTAATTAGACTTCGCCCCATGATGAACTTTTGCAGATTACCGCCAGAAAGTTGCCGCGCCATGGGGTTGCTATGGGGCGTGCGGACATCATGATCGCGGATAATCTGCTCTGTGGTTTCAGCGCATAATTGCGGATGGCGCATGAATTGTTGAGGCGGCGCCGTGACATCACCGCTAATGTCTTGGCGGTTATAATGGGTTAAAAACGTATTTTCGATCAGACTCATTTCGGGAATAGCGGCATGGCCATTGCGTTCTTCGGGGACCATTTCGATGCCCAAACGGCGGCGGGCTTCAGGCGAGGCTTTGCCAATAGCCTGACCTTTGAAACTGATTTGCTGGCGATCAGGGCAAAGCCATTCCCCTGTCAGAACTTCCACCAATTCTTCTTGGCCATTGCCCGAAATACCCGCGATACCCAAAATCTCACCGGCGTGAACATCAAAAGCAATATCCTGAAGCGAGGTTGCGAATGCTGTTTCAGCAGGGCGGCTCAGCCCTGATATGGCAAAGATGGTTTCAGCCGTGTTATCAGATGCGGTGGTGCGGCGTTCAATCCAATCGACTTTATCCCCCACCATCATTTCCGCCATTTTGCGGGTGCTGCTTTGAGCCGGGATCACATCACCAACATTTTTACCGCCACGCAAGATCGTGGCTTTGCTGGTCAGCGCCATGATTTCATCTAATTTGTGGCTGATATAAAGGACGGCGCATCCATCATCCGCCAGCCGCCGCAAAACATCAAAAAGACGGTCGCTTTCCTGGGGGGTTAAAACAGAGGTTGGCTCATCCATAATCAGCAATTTCGGGTCTTGCAAAAGACAGCGCAGAATTTCAACCCGCTGCTGTTCCCCGACAGAAAGATCCCCTACAGGACGCTGAGGGTCAATCGCCAGCCCCCAACGTTCCGACGCATCATTAATGCGCAGGCTTAAATCCGCCAATGATGGCGCATCATCCAATGCAAGCGCGATATTTTCAGCAACCGTCAGGGCAGGGAATAATGAAAAATGCTGAAACACCATGGCAATGCCCATGGCACGAGCCGCTTTCGGTGAGGCGATCTGAACAGGCGCCCCATTCCAGTAAAACTGACCTTGGTCAGGCGAAAGAACGCCGTAAAGCATTTTAACGAAGGTTGATTTGCCCGCGCCGTTTTCACCCAGCAACGCGTGAATCGTGCCTTTTTCAATGGAAAAATTGACCGCATCATTGGCGGTAAAATCACCAAAATGTTTACTGATGGTGCGGGCATCCAAAAGAGGCGTTGTCATTATTTTTCACCCGAAGAATTTTCAGCGGCTTATTTACGAGTAGGACTTTATCCTTTGCATCATACAAATGCTAGTCATTGTTTGTATTATCGGGGTTGGTATTATTGGGGTTAATCTTATCGGGTTTTTCGCAATTGATTTTCGCGATAAAACAAATATAGCCCTGATGCGATGATAATGCTTACCCCGATAATGGTTGGCATATCCAGCCCGTCTCCAAAAACAAGATAGCCAAAGACCGTGGCGCCGATAATTTCGACATATTGAAACGGCGCCAGGACAGAAGCAGGGGCTTTTTTCAACGCATGGACAAGGGTCAAATGCCCGATGGTTGCAACCAGACCCAAGCAAATCACCCAAAGAATTTCAATGCCATTGGGGGTCGATGCTTGGAACACGCGCAAGTCGGTGGCCTCCCCTAAAAGCAACAACAGGCTTAAAAAGACCGTGGCGGAAATCCCCACCATCCATTGCATTTGAAGGGCGTGAACTTGGGCTGAAATTTTCCGCGTCACCATCAAATAAAGCGCAAAACAAACGGCTGTGCCCAAGGGATAAAGCGCAGGCATCCCGACATTAAAAAATGTCGGGCGAATAATAATCACCGCCCCAATAAACCCAATGATGATCGCCATGATGCGGCGGATGCGAATCACCTCACCTAAAAACACCGCTGATAATAAGGTCAGAATCAAAGGTTCAACAAAGAAAATGGCAATGGCTTGGGCAATGGACAAATCCCGTAGGGCGGCAAAGAAAAACACGGTTGCCGCCGCCAGTAAGCCGCCGCGGGATACTTGCAGCCAGAACGTGCCTTTCGGCAAATGCCATAATCTTAAATAAATAATCATCGGCGTGATCAGAAGGGTCTGGACAAAGAATCGAAACCAGACGATTTGCCCTGCCGACATGGTGGGGGTCAGCAATTTGGCAAAAACATCAATCCCAGGGATGATTAACATGGCGATGGCCATCAAGACCATGCCGCGGATGGTTTCAGCCGTCAGGGTATCTGCGGTTGCTTGAGCATTATTAGACATAAATTAAACCCCAACAGCGTTGCTTTTAAAACGCGTTAAAAAAAAACATTCTGTCTTGAAAAATATATTCTGACC
>WTHX01000020.1:0-5753 GCA_011522975.1 Alphaproteobacteria bacterium
GTTGGTGATTGATTTTCCGACATTGAAATGGCGGGTGGATGGCCGTGGTCTTTCTGGGGCGTTGCAAACCCCGCCGATGCAATCATTCCGCTATGGCGCGCCGAAACCTGATGTGTCACGCTTGGTGGTGGAATTGTCTGCCCCTGCCGCGCCTGTCAGGGTATTTCGCTTGCCGCCAAACGAAAAAGGTCACCGCTTGGTTGTCGATGTTTTAGACCGCGGTGAAACCGCCTTCAGGCTGGCGGGTAAGGCTTTGTTGAACAATAAAGACAAACCTCTGGAATTGCAGGTGAAACCGCAAACCCAAACCGCAACAACCATGTTGATGCCGGTTAAACGTCCTGTCATAGCGGCTCAAAAAACATGGCCTGAACGTGATGCCAATGGGTTGCTGCTGCCATGGCCCCGCCCGCAACAGAAGAACACGTCGCCTTCGCTTCAGGTTTACAACGCCCCCAAAAAGACATCAAAGAGTTCCTCAAACTTGGCCAAAAGTGACAAATGGCCAAAACAAGATCAATGGATTGTCTTTATTGATGCCGGTCACGGCGGCAAAGACCCGGGGGCTATTGGCCATAGCGGGCTTTATGAAAAAGATGTGACGCTGGCGGCGGCCAAAGAATTGGCGCGGCAATTGAACGCCACAGGACGGATTAAGGCGGTACTGTCGCGTGAGGGTGATGTTTTCCATAAACTCCGCAAACGCATCGCGCTGGCCCGCAACCAGAAGGCTGATATTTTCATCTCGCTTCATGCCGATGCGGCGCATAATAAAAAAGCCCGTGGGGTTTCTGTGTTCACTTTGTCTGAAACCGCCTCTGATAAAGAAGCCGCGCTTTTGGCGTCGCGAGAAAACAAAGCAGATTTGATCGGCGGGCCTGATTTGGGCACCACGGACCCATTGGTGACCACCGCACTTTTAAGCATGTTTCAGCGTGAATCCATGAACCAATCGTCTGTTCTGGCGAAATATATCACCGATGAATTCACTGGCCTGCCGACACCAAAACGTGGCCACCGCTTTGCTGGATTTGCTGTTTTGAAATCCCCTGATATTCCGTCTGTCCTGATTGAAATGGGATTTTTGACCAATAAAACCGATGAAAAAAACCTGAAATCATCGCGTTATCGCAAAGATTTGATGACCCGCATCACCAGCGCCGTGACCCGTTATTTGGATGATTTGCCGCGTGGTCAGATCGATGGGTAATATAAGAACACCATAAAAAATCATCCTTTCATAGAAATGCCATGTTTTTTCTGTACATTAGATCAAGTTAATTAAAACGATTGCACAAAAACCATCACCATGACACGGCGCTCAACACAAAAAACAAAGAAAGAAAAGCCAGCGAAAAAACGGTCTTTTATATTCCGGTTTATTGTTGTGCTGTTCTCGCTTGCTTTTTTAGGCGTGGGGATTGGTGTCGGCGGGGTGCTTTGGGCGTTCTGGGAATATGGCCGTGATCTTCCTGATTACAGGCAATTGGCCAAATATGACCCGCCTGTCATGACAAGGGTTCACGCTGGCAATGGCGCGTTATTGGCTGAATATGCGACTGAAAAGCGGGTTTTTGTGCCTGTTGCTGAAATGCCAGAACCGTTGATTTCTGCTTTTCTTTCGGCTGAAGATAAAGATTTTTTCAACCATCCTGGTGTTGATGTCAAAGCCCTCACACGGGCGGTGCTGACCAATATCGCCAATTACGGGTCGGGGCGGCGTCTGATAGGGGCATCCACCATCACCCAGCAGGTGGCCAAAAACTTCCTGTTGACCAATGAAGTCTCTTATACCCGCAAAATCAAAGAAGCGATTTTGGCCATCCGGATGGAACGGGCGTTTTCAAAGGATGAGTTGCTGGCGCTTTATTTGAACGAAATTTACTTGGGCATGGGCAGTTATGGCGTGGCGGCGGCGGCGTTGAATTATTTTGATAAATCGCTCGATACCTTATCGCTGGCTGAAATGGCGTATTTGGCGGCATTGCCAAAAGCGCCCAATAATTATCACCCCAAGCGGAAATACAAAGCCGCGATGGCACGGCGCAATTGGGTGCTGGGGCAGATGTATGAAAACGGTTATATCACCAAGGATGAAAAATCTGCCGCCCAAGCCGAAGCGATTACCGTTCGTCCCAGGTCAGGTGTTGATGGCGCCGATGCGCCTTATTTTGCGGAAGAAGTGCGCCGCCAGATGGTCAAGCATTTTGGTGATGATGGGTTTTACACCGGCGGCTTGTCGATCCGCACCACCCTTGATCCTGTGCTGCAAAGCAAGGCTGATCGCGCCATTGTCGAGGGGCTTGAGGCGTTGGATAAACGCCAAGGCTGGCGGGGGCCGATCGCCCGCATCAAGGGCGATGCGTTGATCGAAGATGCGCTGGCTGAATTTGGCGCGGTCATGCTGGACAATCGCTATGCCGCGGTAGTCACCAGCGTCACGCCAAAAGAGGCTAAGATTATCATCCGCCATGATGAAAACGGTGGAATGCGGCTTGAAAATGGCCGTATTCCCTTTGTTCTGGCCGATTGGGCTTATCCGCCGCGAAGGCCAGATGGGGTGCGCCCGCCCCAGATTAAATCTTTAACCGAAGCGCTATCGAAAGGTGATGTCATTATGGTGCAACGCCCCCGTCATGTGCCTGATCGTCTGGCGCGTTTGGACGGCGATATTAAATTTGAAGAAGATATTTGGGCGCTTGGTCAGCGGCCCGATGTGGAAGGGGCGATGGTGGTGCTTGACCCCCATACTGGCCGTGTTCTGGCCATGGTCGGGGGGTATAACGCCAAGGAAAGTGAATTTAACCGCGCCACCCAAGCCCAGCGTCAGCCCGGATCAGCTTTTAAACCATTTGTTTATCTGGCGGCTTTGGATGGGGATTATTCGCCGACAACACGGATTAACGATGCCCCGCTGGTGGTCGATCAAGGGCCGGGCCAACCGAAATGGAAGCCGTCAAATTACACCAAAAAATTCTATGGCCCCAGCATCATGCGCCAAGGCATTGAACAATCCCGCAACCTGATGACGGCACGTCTGGCCATGGCCATTGGCATGCCCAAAGTCCAAGATTACGCCCAAAAATTTGGCATTTCAGAAGATATGCCGCCATTGCTGTCGATGTCCTTGGGGGCAGGTGAGACAACATTGATCAAACTCACCGCCGCCTATGGCATGGTGGTTAATGGTGGGCATTATATTGAACCGTCGATTATCGACCGTGTCCAAGACCGCTTTGGTGAAACCGTGATCAAATTAGACCAGCGGCAATGCAAAGGTTGCAACCTTTCGGATTTGCCTGAGGATTTACTGCCGCCACCGATTGCCGATAATCGCGATCAAGTCACTGACCCGCAATCAGCCTATCAAATGGTCACCATGATGGAAGGCGTCATTACACGCGGCACTGGACGGCGCATGGGCAAATTGGGCTTTGCCACCGCCGGCAAAACAGGCACGACCAATGACAACACCAACGCATGGTTTATTGGCTTTACCCCTGATTTGGTGGTGGGGGTTTATGTTGGCTATGACACGCCGCGCCCATTGGGGAAAAGAGAGACAGGCTCAACCGCTGCTGTGCCGATTTTCGGGCAATTTATTCGTGATGCCATGGCGGATAAACCAGCTATTCCATTCCGCCGCCCGGAAGGGATTAACCTTTTCCCGATCAACGCGCTGAGTGGTGAGCGCAGCCAAACCGGACAAAAAGATGTGATTTTAGAAGCCTTTAAACCTGGCCAGCGTCCGCTGGGCAAAGGCGAACGCAGCCGCGTCATTGATGTGCCAGGTGCCGCTACTGCAACAGCGGCTGAAAGCCTGCAAGGGATTTATTAATCGCGACTATAAACGTGATTATTCAGGATTGGTGAAGCGGATCAGCCGTCCATTATTGCCATCTTCAATCACCCAAATGCTGCCATCAGGGGCCATGGCGACATCGCGCACACGTTTCGCCCATTCAAATCGTTCGGCTTCCACCGCATGGTTGCCGTCAATCGCAACACGGATCAACGCCCGGCTTTTCAGCCCGCCAATAAATGCATGCCCTCGCCATGCTGGGAATTCATCGCCATCATAAAAGATCAAACCAGATGGTGCGATTGTTGGCACCCAAAAGGCTTTTGGCGGGGTGAATTCAGGTCTGGTGTCATGGGATGGGATTTGCGCCCCGCTATATTGGCGGCCTTCAGAAACCAATGGCCAGCCATAATTTTCACCTTTGGTGATCAGGTTCAATTCATCGCCATGGCGAGGGCCCATTTCATGCGCCCATAACTGGCCTTTGCCATCAAAACTCATCCCAAGAGCATTGCGGTGACCCAATGTCCAGAACGTTTTGGCCAGATCACCTTTGTTTTGAAACGGATTGTCTTTGGGGATGCTGCCATCATCATGAAGGCGGATAATTTTGCCCAAACTGCTTTGCCAATCTTGGGCGGGGGTTTGTTCTTGGCGGTCGCCGGATGTAATGAAAAGATCACCTGCTTCTGTTGTGCCCTTAGGCCCAAAGGCCAAGCGATGGGAGAAATGCCCACGGCCGGGACGGGCAGGGGTTTGATCCCAAATCACCTCAAGGTTGGTCAGCCGCGCATCAGAACCTGTCGTCAATTGCCCGCGCATGACCCGGGCAAATCGTGTCTTGCCGTTGTCGTTGGAGGCGACAAAAGAAAAATAAACCAATCTGTTTTGGGTAAAATCGGGATGCGGCATAACATCCCCCAACCCGCCTTGTCCGCCTTCAAAAACAGGAGGCAGGTCCTGGATTTCAGTGGTCTGCCCTTGGGTGGTGACCAAAAACATAGATCCAGATTTTGTGGTGATCAGCATATGACCCGCATCAAGAAACCGCAAAGCCCAAGGGCTTTTTAAGCGGGTGATAACTTGCGGGTTAAGGCTGTTGCCCTCTGTGCCAATAAGAGGTTTCGCCATCACCACAGATGACAACATCATGGGCGATGCCATGACCATCATCACGGCAAGCAAAATTATCCGCATCATCACCGCCTCCATTGTTCCTTAAGGGCATGATCTTTACATAAGCATGAATTTGGTATCTGCAATAAGGCAAGTCAGTTTCACCGCATCCCACCCGCCTGAACCTCTTAAGCCCCCTAAGAATGTTGCAGAAGACCGTCAGGGATTGTAGAACACATCATCAACTTGATTTCTTCTGGGATTTCTTTTGGGGATATTTCATGCAAGCCGAAACCGAACATAAAGTTAACGCCATCCGTGCCAGCCTTGATCTGTTGCGCCAGCACATCGGATGGGATGCGGCAACGGCGCGGCTTGCGGAATTGACCGAAGCCGCCGAAGACCAATCGCTTTGGAATGATCAGGAAAAAGCCCAAACGGTCATGCGTGAGAAAAACCGCCTTGATCGTTTGATCGGCGGCGTCAAAGACATGGAATCTGAATTGGAAGAAGCCATTGAATTGATCGCCATGGGGATTGAAGAAGGTGATGATGATATTGTCACCGAAGCCGAGGCCAGCCTAACCGCCCTAGAAGCCGAAGCCGCCCGCCGGCAATTGGAAAGCCTGCTTTCAGGTGAAGCAGATGGCAATGACTGTTTTGTTGAAATTAACGCAGGTGCTGGCGGCACCGAAGCCCAAGATTGGGCTGAAATGATGCAGCGCATGTACGCCCGCTGGGGGGAGCAAAAAGGCTATAAGATCGAGTATATCGAAGAAAGCGCAGGCGAAGAAGCAGGGATTAAATCCGTCACCATGCGGTTTAATGGCGATAA
>WTHX01000020.1:5853-7017 GCA_011522975.1 Alphaproteobacteria bacterium
ATCACCCACCTGCCGACCAATATTGTGGTGCAATGCCAGAATGATCGGTCCCAGCATCGCAACCGCGCCACCGCGTTTAATATGCTGAAAGCACGGCTCTATGAATTGGAATTACAGCGCCGTGAAGAAGAAGCCAGCGCATCCGCCGCGGGTAAAACCGATATCGGATGGGGCAATCAGATCAGGTCTTATGTCCTGCATCCTTATCAGATGGTCAAAGATTTAAGAACCCAAGTTGAAAAGGGCAATGCCCAAGGCGTTCTTGATGGCGATATTGACGCCTTCATCGAAGCCGGGCTTGCCCATAAAATTGGCCAACAGAAGAATAATTCTTAACCCTGTTCGCAATTGGGTTTAGAGGGCTTTCACCGCTTCTAGGACGTCATCAGCATGGCCGGGGACTTTGACTTTTGGCCAGACGCGGGCAACTTTGCCACTGCTGTCGA
Source organism: Alphaproteobacteria bacterium (assembly GCA_011522975.1). Classification (GTDB taxonomy): domain Bacteria; phylum Pseudomonadota; class Alphaproteobacteria; order Puniceispirillales; family UBA1172; genus JAGWAQ01. The sequence continues at coordinate 6,300 of WTHX01000020.1, forward strand.
TCAGGAATGTGGCGCGCAAAACACCCATATAGGTGCGGCCATACATTGATTTTTCAGCCCAAACGCCAAACTGTTCACAGATATCGCTGTCATCATCAGCCCCTAACGCGCAGGTCAGGTCATGCTTTTCGCGGAACTTGCCTTGCTTGGCGGCTTTATCTTTTGAAATCCCGATCACCGTTGTGTTGAGCGCATCAAATTCAGCCTTTAATTGGGAGAAGGCGATGGCTTCTTTGGTGCAGCCGGGGGTGTCTGCTTTTGGGAAGAAAAACACCACAACAGGGCCCTTGGCCTCCGCCATGGAAAATGTGCCTGTGTCGGTGGTAATGCTGAATTGAGGCGCCTGATCGCCTTCGTTGATAATGATGCTCATTGATCATCCTTTCTTTCGTGTTCATGCGCCTGCCAAGGTCATGGCATTGCGGCGGTGTTTCAGTTAAAATTGGAAATAACAATCACTTGATTAAAACGATAATTTATACATTTAAGCCATATTTTTCATATAGTATGACTTCAGGTAAGCACCAGACCTTGAAGACAAGAATATGCCCAAATAGGACAATAATTTGCAGCAGAAAAGAAAAAATTTTCTGATTGGACTTTCCGCAATAATCACCGTGTCACTTTTGGCATTGGCGGTTATTGGCTATTCGGTCTATGCGCGGGTTAATGATGCGGGGGGGCTTAAATCTGTTCTGCAAACCGCGCTTAATGATGC
>WTHX01000020.1:7117-14019 GCA_011522975.1 Alphaproteobacteria bacterium
GGCCGTGTTGCCATGCAGGTGGAAGACCGAAAAATCATCGCGCTTTCAGGGGATTTAACAACAGATGCTGGGCAAACGAGGCTTCCTGCCTTGGGCGCGGTTGAGTTTAGCAACGCTTCGATTTTATTCGATTATGACGCGGTGGTGGATCGCCTGACCGTAACCAATTTTGACATGACCACCAAAAAGACAGGCCAAAATACAAACGCCACTACAGGCGTTAATATTGGCCTAACAACAGGTCAGGATTTATCAGGCCAGATTAATTTTGCAGGAGAATTGCGCGGGGTAAACAGTAATGCGCCGATGGTCACCGCTCGCCTGCGGGGGACGCGCTTGGGCTTTGACCGGTTGATGACGCTATTGCCCAACCAAGGATTGCGCCAACAATTTGGCAATTTATTGCAAGGTGGGCGGATTGATGCGCTAGGGGTCGATTTGTCAGGCGTTATGCGGCGTGATGATAATTTTTTTGAAATAACAGGCCTTGATCTGGTGACAGATTTAAGAGCCATTCAGTTTAAAGCAGGGATGGCAACCGTTGACCGCCTAGAAGGCACGCTTGGCGCAAGGCTTGAGTTTTCATTGGGTCAGGGTGGGTTGATCAACCATGCCAAGGCTGATTTTCTGCTGCGTGATGCGAAGTTGGTGACGTCATCATCCGATCGGGAAATTGACCTTGAAGGCATTGAATTAAGAACGCAATTGGATGGCAATACTTTAACCATCTCAAGAGGCGCGATTGATGCGCGCAGTTTGGGGCAAATGGCACTTGTGGCCAAGATTGATCTCTTACCCAATTTAACGCCTCACCGGTTTGATCTGTCGATCAAGGCTGAACAAATCGACAAAGAATTATTTACCCAATTATGGCCTAAAACAATCCGTCCTCAGTCACGGGCATGGATCGATGATCGCATCAATGGCGGTGTTATCAATGGGTTGGCGATTAATATGGGGATTGACCTGAGTAATGATCTGAACAGCGCATCAGCCGGTGATGACGCCGAACAAGACGAAGTTCAGACGCAAGTGATTTACCTTGATGGCAAAGCCAATCTTGCCAATACAGAAGTCACTTTCCTTCAAGGCTTGCCGCCGATCAAGTCAGCCTTTGTGCCAATCCGATTCCAAGAAGGCTTGTTGAGGGCTGATCTGGAAAAAGGTGTTGTTGATGGCATTAATGTTAGCGGCAGCCGCGTCATTATCCGCAAAGATGAAGTTGGCCCCATGGTTGATGTTGCGGTTTTGGCCAATGGTGATTTTGCCGGGGCTTTACGGTTGATTGATAGCCCACGGCTTAATTTGTTAAAACCTACTGGGCTTTCCATAACCCAAGCCTCCGGCTTGATGGATGCCAGTATGTCAATGAAATGGCATATGCCGCCGCGCGGTAAATCCATTGACGATATGGGCGGGATGGCGATCAACATGACCGCCAGTATAGCTGAGGCCAATCTTGCAGGATTACCCGGCGGGTTTGAATTGACCGATAGTGATATGGAAGTCATTTTATCGGATGATGATTTGAGCATCACAGGGCGGGGCTGGATTAATGATGCGCCTTCGGTCATGACGTTAAGTTATCAACGCAAAGCGGATCTAGCGCTTAATATCGCGCTTGAAAAAACAGCCGAAACCACCGCCATCATCAATGCTAAATCAGGCTTGTCTTTGACGGGGGAAACATCAGGCTTTGTTCAGGCGTATAAATCAGCGCAATCTTCAGAAGTAAACATTGGGCTTGATTTGGATTTCAGCGCGGCAGCACTGAATATGGATCGCTTTGGCTTGATCAAACTTCCCGGTGAAGATGCATTTTTCTCAAGCAAATTAACCCTAGAAGATGGCCAGATCAAATCATTGACTGATATTGATTTGGACAGTGATTTTCTGTCGATTAAGGGCGATGCTCATTTTGATGAAAGCGGCGGTTTTTTAGGGGCGTTCTTTGATACGGTGTCATGGCCGGGCAATGACATCAGCAAGATCACCATTGATCGTAATGCCGACGATGTGCTGAGGATCAGCGCTGATGCCAAAATCATTGACTTGACGCCTTTGCGCCGCGAAGACAGCCCTGGCGAAGGTATGTCCTTGGATATTGACCTGACCGCCAATCGCATTGTCTTGGATGAAAAAGTTTCGCTTTCTGGAAATGTTAGCCTGAAGACAGAAAAAGATGGCATGGGCAATGCTGCCTTTTTGGGCACGCTTTACCTTTCTGGTAAACCGTTCATGACCGAAAGCAGTATGACCGCTCTATTTGGTTCAGGTGGGGATTTGATGGAAGGCCGGGGGTTGATTGGCGGGGCTGAAGCGTCTATATCCCTCAGCCCATCTGAACGCGGCGGCACGTTGATGGTGGTCAGGTCGAATAACGCCGGTCAGGTGCTGAAAACGCTGAATATCCTCGATGGGATCAGAAGCGGTAAACTAAACATGGTCACCGAATTTGATAAAGACGATTCCAGTGTCTTTGAAACCAATTTTGAATTGGAAGATTTCCGCGTCATCGAAGCCCCGACTGCGGTGCGGATGATGTCTGTCCTCAGCCTTGCGGGGATGTATTCTCTGGTCGAAGGCGATGGCACGCATTTCAACCTTGGCCATGCGCGGGTTGAAGGCAAAGATGGCCGGGTGATCATCCATCAGGCGCGAGCATCCGGTGATGCGCTAGCGGTTGATCTGGTGGGGTATCTTGAACCTGAAACCCGCCAGATTGAAGTCAGCGGGATGCTTTTGCCGCTGTATGGCATCACCAAATTGATCGGCAAAGTGCCGCTGGTGGGGCAAATTTTAACAGGCATTGATAACGCAGGATTTTTCGCCACCCAATTCAGTTTAAGCGGCACAATTGATGACCCTGAAACCTCAGTTAATGTTTCCAGCATCGCCCCTGGTGTTTTTCGTGATGTGTTCAGCCCCGATTGGATCAATCGTGAACGGGAACGCCTGATCCCAGATGAAAATGCCGAAGAAAAAGCCGCCGCGAAAGTCATTGTTGACCGGATCACCATAGAAACTGCTGATAACGCCACCGCCATCAGCCAGTAATCAGGATTATGGCTAGGTCTGATTTATTCCAAATTAAGCAGAACGTGGCGTTTTTTGCCTGATGATAATTTGGCTTTGCCTTGGTCATTAAAATCAGCCGCGGTCAGCATCAAGGCTTCATCTTTGACTTGGGCATCATTAAGACGGGCACCACCACCACGGATCAGGCGGCGGGCTTCACCATTGGATGCCACCAAGCCAGCGGTGTTGAGCGCATCAATAAAACTCATCTCAGGGGATGAAACAGATACTTCAGGCAGGCCTTCGGCTGAACCGCCACCCCCAAAGGCTTGGGCGGCGGTTGCGGCAGCTTCTAGGGCTTCTTCTTTGGAATGGCAAAGCGATGTGGCTTCATTGGCCAGAATGATCTTGGCGTCGTTAATCTCATTGCCTTCAAGCGCTTCAAGACGGGCAATTTCATCCAGTGGCAGTTCGGTGAAGAGTCGCAAGAACCGTCCGACATCACCATCTTCGGTGTTGCGCCAGAATTGCCAGAAATCCCAAACAGGCAATTTGTCTTTATTCAGCCAGATCGCGCCTTGGGCTGATTTGCCCATTTTCGCGCCAGACGCGGTGGTGATCAAAGGTGAGGTCAAGCCAAAGACTTCTTGGCCATCAACACGGCGGGTCAGATCAACACCGGTGACAATATTGCCCCATTGGTCAGAGCCGCCCATCTGCAACACACAGCCATACCGGCGGCGCAATTCCATAAAGTCATAGGCTTGCAAGATCGAATAGTTAAATTCCAAGAAACTCATCGGCTGTTCACGATCAAGCCGCAATTTCACGCTATCCATTGACAGCATACGGTTGATGGAAAAATGCATGCCGTAATTGCGCAGGAAAGCAATATATTCCAATTCGTCCAGCCATTCGGCGTTATCCACCATAATGGCATCGGTCAGCCCATCACCAAAACTCAGGTATTTTTCAAAAACTTGACGAATACCATCTTTGTTTTTTTCGATCTCATGGTCTGAAAGCAAGGGGCGTTGGCTGTCTTTACCGGACGGATCACCAACTTTAGTGGTGCCGCCGCCCATCAACACAATCGGCTTATGCCCTGTTTGTTGCAGGATGCGCAACATCATGATTTGCACCAAAGACCCGACATGCAAACTGTCGGCGGTGCAATCAAAACCGATATAGACTGGCAAGCATTTTTCGGTTGCCGCTTCATCAAGGCCTTCAAAATTGGTCGCTTGATGCATATAGCCGCGTTCGGTGATAATGCGTAAAAATTCTGATTGTGGGTTCATGATATTCTGTCCAGCCAAAAGGCAAAATCTTTAACCGATATGTTTAAAAGGGTTTACAGAGGCATCCCAATATCTGGCATGGCTTCATCCAGATAATTGCCCATTTCTTCCATCAGGTCATCAAGATGGCTAGTGAAGAAATGATTGGCATCATCGATAAAGCGCAGGTCAATTTTAACGCCGCGCTGGGTCTGGATACGTTCAACAAGGCGGCTGACGGCCTCTGGTGGCACCACGGTATCTGCTTCACCATGCAGGATAACGCCTGAAGATGGGCACGGCGCCAAAAAAGTAAAATCTTTATCGGCGGCAGGCGGGGTGACCGCCACAAAACCTTTAACTTCAGGGCGGCGCATCATCAATTGCATGCCAATCCACGCGCCAAAGGAAAACCCTGCAATCCAGCATGATCGTGCATTGGGGCACTGCGCCTCAATCCAATCCAAGGCGGTGGCCGCATCCGACAATTCACCTTCACCATTGTTATAAACGCCTTTTGACCGCCCAACCCCGCGGAAGTTAAACCGCATGACATGGAAACCACGATCTTGGAAGTTTTTATACATGGCCAAGGACACGCGGTTGTTCATATTGCCGCCGCGATTAGGTTCAGGATGCAGGATCAATGCAAGCGGTGCAGTCGGGTCAGCCGCAGGCATGTAACGCGCTTCCAAGCGTCCTTCAGGGCCATTGATGATCACTTCAGGCATGGTGGGATATCTCCAGATTTCAAAAAGGCATCTGGGCTTATAGCCTAAAGTGACCCAAAATCCAAGAAAAAGCCGTTCAGGGTGATCCAGAAAAACTTGAAAAATCATGCACAAAACCCCAAATTAATGCTATCAGTTGAGCCATAAAACTTTGCACCTTCAATAATGCAGTCGAAAGGCCTTAAATGATTAAGCGCTTTCTTGAAGATATTGATTCAGTCATCGCCCGTGACCCTGCGGCTGGCGGGCGTATCGGTGTGCTGTTTTTATACCCATCGGTTCATGTCATGCTGGCGTATCGCCTGTCGCATCGTCTCTGGCGAATGGGGATTAAATTTCCGGCCCGTTTTATCATGCAATTGGCGCGCTGGTTTACCGGCATTGAAATCCACCCAGGTGCCAAGATTGGCCGGCGGTTTTTTATCGACCATGGCATGGGTGTGGTGATTGGTGAAACCGCCGAAATTGGCGATGATGTGACCTTCTATCATAGCGTGACATTGGGCGGCCTTCTGCCGTCTGTTGACAGTGACAGCCAGCGTCAGGTGAAACGCCATCCGACGATTGGTGATGATGTGATTGTCGGTGCTGGGGCGCAAATATTAGGGCCGATCACAGTCAATAAATGTGCCCGGGTTGGTGCCAATTCGGTGGTCGTCAAAGACGTGGCGGTGGGGATTACCGTCACGGGTATCCCCGCCCGCGCGGTGGCGGCGAAAAAGCCCCATGCCGCGCCGGTGTTTAACGCGTATGGCACGCCGACAGATCAAACCTCTGATGCGCGGGACCGTGCCATCACGGGTCTTCTGGATGAAGTGCAATCCCTGCGGTCTCGCCTCAATGCCCTCGAAGGCCAGCCTGATGCCAATACCGCGGATGCCAATAATACAGGTCATGACCTTGAAGACGATCAAGATGATCAACCGCCTTCACGGACAGAAATGTGACGATTTATTTCGATTATAACGCCACCGCCCCGCTAAGAGATGAAGCGCGCGCCGCCATGATTGATGTCTTGGGGCCGCCCGCCAATGCGTCGTCTGTTCATGGCTATGGTCAAGCGGCACGTCACCAGATCGAAACCGCCCGCCGCCAATTGGCCAGCCTTTGTGGCGCTATGCCTGAAGAAGTCATCTTTACCTCTGGCGGGACAGAAGCCAATGCCATGGCGCTGTTGCGGGATGCCCCCGCCATTATCACCTCCAGCATTGAGCATGTCGCTGTTTTGGATAACGCACCGGATGGCTTGCGGGTGGCGGTGGATGGCAATGGTGTGATTGATCTTAACGCCTTAGAAAATGCCGCTGCCAATGCCCCATCAGGCAGTATTATAGCGGTAATGATGGCGAATAACGAAACAGGGGTGATCCAGCCGATTAAAGAGGTGGTGGATATCGCCCATCGCCACGGCCATCTTGTGCATTGTGATGCGGTGCAGGCTTTGGGGAAAATGCCGATCAATTTTGCTGATTTGGGCGTTGATATGATGGCGCTCTCTGGCCATAAAATTGGTGCAGCGACAGGCACAGGGGCGTTGATTCAGCGTCAAGGGCTAGCGTCTTTCCCCCGCATGAGCGGCGGCGGCCAAGAAAAAAACAGACGCCCTGGGACTGAAAACCTAAGCGGGATAGTCAGTTTTGGTGCGGCGGCGGCGGTTGTTAATCAAACCCACCTCACCGCCCAAGAATTGCGGCAATGCCACGATGATTTTGAAGCCCGCATCAAAGCAGAAGCCCCTGATGCGCTGGTGTTGGGGGAGGGGGCGGAACGCTTGCCCAATACCACCGCCATTGCCATGCCTAATCAGAAGGCTGAAACCCAAATGATGAATTTTGATCTGGCAGGAATTGCGATTAGCGCGGGTGCTGCGTGT
>WTHX01000175.1:0-9519 GCA_011522975.1 Alphaproteobacteria bacterium
AGCATGGTCAGATGGGTAAATATCAGTGGTGATGCGTTCTTCAAAACCATGCATCTGGTCAGGGCCAACAAAATGCATCTTGCCTGAAAGACAGGTGCGATACCCCACCGTTCTTAAATAATGGGCAAAAGTCGGGATGGTGGCGGGAAATTCAGCGGCATTGTCATAGGCCGCGATATTGGTGATCAATTGCCCCGCCATAAAACTGAACCGTGACGGCGCACAAAGCGGCGAATTGCAATAAGCGGCATCAAACCTAATCCCGCGTTCAGCCAAAGCATCAATATGAGGAGTTTTCACAACAGGATGGCCATAAGCCCCTGTGAATTGAGGCGAAAGTTGATCCGCCATAACAATTAAAATATTGGGTCGCATCGCTTTTATAATTCCATCATCAGCGTTTAAGTATCTTCAAAAACTAAAACTGAAAAATTATTTGCTGTCCATGATTATTCATCCCTTAATTGGCGAATAATCAAAATTAAAGTTTGGGGCAAATTTCTCTTGATGATGACTGAGTTTTAGGAAACGATAAGATTAATAATATTAAAAAGGGAGGAACAAATGAAAGATTTACGTAAATTATCTTCAGTTTTAGCCGCTGGCCTGATCGGCGGTGTGATGACGGTATCGTCTGCATCTGCACTGGAAATGGGGTCCAGTTATCCGATCAAACTGGCTGTTAATGAATGGACAGGTCAGCATCTGACAACACATATTGCAGGCGCAATTCTTGAACGCGCGGGCTATTCTGTTGATTTGGTGACCGCTGGTTATGGCCCACAGTTTATCGCCATGGCAGAAGGCGACTTGCACGCCAGTCTTGAGATCTGGACATCAAACGCCCCTGGTCAGTTCACTGAAGCTGCTGCTGCTGGTAAAGTCATCGACATTGGCGGGCTGGAATTGGAAGCCCGTGAAGGTGTGCTTTACCCTGTCCATATGAAAGAAATGTGCCCGGGCCTACCAAGCTGGGAAGCGCTTAATGCTTGTGCTGATAAATTTGCATCGGTTGAAACCCTGCCAAATGGCCGTCTTCTGGATTACCCGGCCGATTGGGGCTCACCGGGCAAAGACCGTTTTGAAGCCATGGGCATGAATTTCACCTCTGTTCCAGCAGGGTCTGAAGGTGCTTTGATCACTGAACTTGAAGCATCAATTGCCAAGAAGTCACCATTGCTGATGACATTCTGGCAGCCGCATTGGGCTTTGGCTGAATATGAAACCGAATGGGTTGCCCTGCCAGCAGGGACAGACGAATGTTACAGTGATCCATCATGGGGCGTGAATAAAAACGCAACAGGCGACTGTGACTTCAGCCCAACACGGATTTTCAAAACCACATGGGCCGGTATGGGCGACAAATGGCCAGTGGCTGATCAATTGCTGAAAATGTACACGCTAGATGCGGGCGATCAGCAAAACATGATGGCCGCTGTTGATGGTCGTGGTGAAGATATCAAAGAGGTTGTTGCGAAATATATCGACAGCAACGCCAGTGCTATCGACGCTATGATTTCAAAAGCAAAATCCATGTAATCGAATGGGGGCAACCTTGTGTTGCCCCTTTTTCTGTCATCATGAGTAGTATTCCAAAACTTGAATGTCGATCCCTGTGGAAGATATTCGGGCAAGCCAGCGATAAGGTTTGCCAGCAAAATCATGACAATAACGATGCCATCACAAAAGCCGCGATTGATCACGGCTGTATCATTGGCGCGAGCGATGTGAATTTTTCTGTCGCCCCGGGTGAGTTATTTGTCATCATGGGCCTGTCAGGTTCTGGCAAGTCAACAGTATTGCGATCCATTGCCCAATTGCACCGCCCCAGCATCGGTCAGGTCTTTCTGGATGGTGAAGACCTTGCCGCCATGTCTGAAAAAGACTTGATGGAAATTCGCCGCCGCAAAATGGGCATGGTGTTTCAGAATTTCGGCCTTGTGCCCCATTTCACCGCGCTTGAGAATATCGCTTTCCCGCTTAAGATGCGGGGGGAGAACGCCGCCACTCGCCGCCAAAAAGCAGAAGAAATGCTGCAATTGGTTGGGCTTGAAGGGCGCGGCCAATCCTACCCCCATGAGTTATCGGGCGGCCAGCAACAGCGTGTAGGGATCGCCCGGTCTTTGGCGGTTGACCCTGAAGTCTGGTTGCTCGATGAGCCGTTCAGCGCTCTTGACCCGCTTATTCGCCGGCAATTGCAGGATGAATTGCTGGCTTTGCAATCCACCTTGAAGAAATCCATTGTGTTCATCACCCATGATTTTGCCGAAGCCGTCAAACTGGCGGATCGGATTGCGATTATGCGGGATGGTAAGATCATTCAGCAAGGCAGCGCGTCTGATCTATTGCTGCATCCGGTTGATGATTATGTTCGCGCCTTTGTTGAGGACGTCCCTAGGCTTCAGGTTTTGACCCTGGCCAATATCATGACGCCAAAGACAAATATCAAAGCCGCATCAAAGGCCTTAACCCTTGATCAATCGACATCTTTGGAAAAAGCCATGCTGGCCATGGCGGGCGGCGTTAAAAACATTATCGTCACCGATCAGGGCAAGCCTGTTGGTGAGGTTAAACATTCTGATATTTTCAATGCGGTTCAGATTGCAGAGACATGATGGCACTGGCGCAAAAATCAAAAACAATGATCATCATGGCGGTGATGCTTGGTCTGGCATCGGTTATCATCTGGCCGCAACAATTTGCTTGGGTCAATAATGCGCCTTTATCGGGCGCAACCGTTCTTTCAGATACCATCAATCTTGGCATTAAATCTTTTGTGGCGTCGTTTAAACCAGCCTTGCGCTTTATCGCTGGCGGGATTGATGCTGGCGTCAGAGGCTTGCAGGTCACGCTTCACACCATCCCATGGCTGATGATCGTCGCGCTTGTCGGGCTTTTGGGCTGGCGGTTTAAATCCATGACGCTGGCCATTTTTTGCGCATTATCGGTTCTTTATATGGCCATTTCAGGCCATTGGTTCAGGTCTATGAACACTTTGGCCATGGTGGGGCTTTCTGTGCCTTTGGCCTTGATCCTTGGCTTTGGCCTTGGGGTATGGGGGGCAAAGTCAAAATCTGTGCATAAGGTTTTAATGCCAACCCTTGATTTGATGCAGACCATCCCAACCTTTGCGTATCTGGCGCCATTGGTAGTGTTGTTTGGTTTTGGTCCTGTGCCCGGCGTCTTGGCATCGATGATCTATGCCGCCCCACCAATCACACGAAATGTCATTTTAGGCCTGAAGCAAGTCCCTCATGATCTTTATGAAGTCGCCAATATTTCTGGCGCATCATCATGGCAACGCTTTATTGAAATTGAATTGCCCCATGCCAAACATCAAATGCTGGTGGGGGTTAATCAAACGGTTCTGGCCAGCCTTTCGATGGTGATTATCGCCGCTGTGATCGGCGGGTTTGACGATATTGGCCGTGAAGTGCTGGTTGCCACCAATAAAGGCTCTGCGCGATTTGGCCAAGCCTTGGGGGCTGGGATTGTCATTGTCTTGCTGGCGGTGGTGATTGATCGGCTGACCCGTGCCGCGTCTGAATCCCGCGCCACGTCTGTTCATTTGCCGCTATATTTTGATGCGGGGGTTTTGATTGCGGCTGGCGTGATCGGGTTTATTTTCACCGACCAAATGGATGGGTTAACCGCCGCAACCGCAACAACCATCCGCTCCATCGAAGCCAGCATCAACCAAGGCCTGACCAACTTCATTGGTGATTATGGATTGCTGCTGGATCAAATCAAAAACAACGCTTTGGTTTATATTCTTCTGCCCATGCGGATTGGGCTGGCCAAAGCGGTTCTGCCCTTTACATGGGGGGTCAGTTTCCCGCCAATGATGCAGAATATCTATCTGCTTGCTGTTGTGGGTTTGTCGTTATTCATGGCCATCAAAGGCCGCTTTACCCTTGGGTTTTTAATTCTGGGGTTTGGCTTGGTGATGTTCCAGGGCTTTACCTTCTTGCCGTGGTGGATGGTGGTGGGGTCAATCAGTTATATCGCGTGGCGCTGTGTTGATCTGAAATTCGCTGCGATCACCATCGCCATGTTGGTCTTGATCACTTGGGCTGGCCATTGGCAAGATGCGCTTTATTCGATTTATCTTTGCACGGCATCAGTTTTGGTTTGTTTGGCCTTGGGTTGCCCCTTGGGGGTTTGGGCGGCGAAATCGGACCGCGTGTCGCGTGTTCTAGCGCCGATCAATGATACTTTGCAATCGATCCCGCTATATATTTTCTTGATTCCAGCAGTGGCGTTGTTTCAGATCAATGAATTTTCAGCCCTTGTTGCGATTGTTCTTTATGCCATTGTCCCGTTAATTCGATACACCGAACATGGGCTTCGCCATGTGCCAGAAACATTACTGGATGCCGCGACCGCCCAAGGCTGCTCCCGCTGGCAAAAACTGATCCATATCGAATTGCCCGTGGCGCGGCCTACCATTTTATTGGGGCTGAACCAGACTGTTTTATTCGCCTTGGCTATGTTGATTATCGCCGTGCTTGTAGGCGCTAGAGGCTTGGCGGAACAGGTTAATATCGGGCTTAGAGATGCCAATACAGGGCTGGGGTTAACCGCTGGGTTTTCCATGGCCTTTATCGCGATTATCGCTGATCGTATTTTACGCGGCTGGGCGGCATCTTTGGGGGAGACAAATGACATCAGCATGGATGGATAACCTAAAATGCTGGCAAAGACCTGATTGCAATGACGCCTGAATTTTTCACCATATCTTCAGGGCGGTTGCGTCTTAAAACAACGTCCCTAGGCGCATCAGCGGCGGCGTTATTCTATGCCCCTTATGACTTTTCCCTGATCAAAGAATTACACCCTGACGCCTACCCCGATCATCACGAGCATTTTGGCGCGATCGCAGGGCCAATTGCCAACCGCATTGCCGATGCAAGATTAACGTTGAACGGCAGGGATATTGTGCTGGAGAAAAACGAAGGCGAGACCTGCCTTCATAGCGGCAATCAAGGATTAGGGCGGCAAGTATGGCAAGTCACATTGCACGAAAAAGACCGCATCATCTTTACCCTTGATCAACCTGATGGGGCGCTTGGCTTCCCAGGAGATAGGCGATTTCATTGCCAATACAGGCTTAGCCATGGGGATGGGGGTGATTGCCTTAGCGTTGAGCTGACCATGACCAGCGATGTGGATACGGTCTGTAATATGGCGTTTCACCCCTATTTCTGCCTTGATGACAGCGGCGATATCCTTTCCCACCATCTCTATACCAATGCCGATGGTTATTTGGAAAAAGATGACCACAACCTCCCCACAGGGACGATCATTTCCTCATCGTCTGATGAATGGGGGTTTAACCCTGCAAAGCCGCTATCGTTTTTGAACGGTGAAACCCAAAGCGAATTGGACCATCATTTCTGTTTGGATCAAACCCATGATCACGATCACCCCATGGTCATTCTCTCCAGCCCGCGATCATCCATCTGCATGGAGGTTACCACCAACCAGCCAGGGGTGCAGATTTATTGCCCGCAAGCCTTAGCCCCCAAATTAAAAGACCCTGAAGGCAATAGTTTTAAACCCTTTTCATCGCTTTGTATTGAAGCGCAAAAATGGCCTGACGCCCCGCGGTATCCGCATTTTCCATCCATCGTGGTCAACGCCAATGAGATTTATCAAAACCTTACTGTTTTTAAATTTACGGATGATAACAAAAGGGCTTAGTTTCTTTCTTAAAAACCACTGTTTTATATTGATTTAAACACAATGAAAGTTAGTCTATTCAGAATAAGTCTTTATGGATCAAAAGCATGGCGAACGTTAATCTCAAACAAATCGAAAAGTCCTATGGCAAAATTCAGGTCATCCATGGCGTTGACCTTGATATCAATTCAGGGGAATTTATCGTATTTGTCGGGCCATCCGGTTGTGGGAAATCAACGCTGTTGCGGATGATCGCAGGGCTGGAAGACATTTCTGCAGGCACAATCGCCATTGATCATGAAATTGTTAATGATGTTGTGGCGGCAGAACGCGGTGTTGCCATGGTGTTCCAATCCTATGCGCTTTACCCCCATATGACTGTTTTTGACAATATGGCCTTTGGGTTGCGGCAAGCCAAAACCCCGAAGGATGAGATCACCTCAAGGGTGAATGAAGCGGCTGAAATTTTGCAAATCACGCCTTATCTAGATCGGTTGCCAAAGCATTTATCGGGCGGTCAGCGTCAGCGTGTTGCCATTGGCCGCGCCATTGTCCGTGATCCTAAAGTATTTTTATTTGATGAACCTTTATCCAATCTTGACGCGGCTTTGCGTGTTCAAACACGGCTAGAGATCGCCAAACTCCATGAACAATTAAGCGCCACCATGATCTATGTGACCCATGATCAAGTGGAAGCCATGACATTGGCCGATAAAATTGTCGTGTTGAACAGCGGTATTATTGAACAAGTTGGCTCACCGGTTGAGCTTTACAATAACCCTATCAATTTATTCGTTGCTGAGTTTATTGGCAGCCCAAAGATGAATATTTTGCCCGCATCAGCGCTCAAGCATAACGGGCCTGCAGGCACAACCTCTTTGGGCATTCGCCCTGAACATCTTACCATCTCCACCAAAGCCAAAGCCAAGGTCAGCGGCACGATCCGCTATATGGAACATTTAGGCGAATATATTCTGGCCTATATTCAATTTGGGGATGGCATGGAATTGACGGCTAAACTGCCCCAGGATGACAATATTACCATCGGGCAAGATATCCATCTGAATGCCGATGATGACAAATGGCATTATTTTGATGCAGATGGCTTAAGCCTCTCGAAAAAATCAACTTCATAAGATGGCTTCTTTTCCCGCAACAGGCGTTTGCTATTATCCTGAACATTGGCCTCAATCCCAATGGGCATCAGATGCTAAAGCCATGGTGGATGCGGGGATTTCATGGGTAAGGATCGCTGAATTTTCTTGGGCGGTGATTGAACCTTCACCAGAAGAATTTAACTGGCAATGGTTGGATGATGCGGTTGAAACCTTGGGGCAAGCCGGGCTTAAACTGGTGATGTGCACGCCAACAGCAACCCCGCCCAAATGGTTGGTTGATCAAATGCCTGATATGATCGCCATTGATGCCGATGGCAACCCGCGAAAATTTGGCTCTCGCCGTCATTACAGTTTTGCCCATCAAGGCTATCGAAAAGAAAGCCAACGCATCACGAAATTAATCGCTGACCGATATGGCAACAACCCCTATGTGCAGGCATGGCAAACCGATAACGAATACGGCTGTCATGATACGGCGGTGTCTTATTGCGCCTCTGCCCTCAATGGCTTTCGGCGCTGGCTGGGGCAACGCTATGGCCATATAGACGCGTTGAACCAAGCCTGGGGCAATGTGTTCTGGTCGATGAATTACCGTCATTTTGATGACATTGATCTGCCCAATTTAACCGTGACGGAAGCCAACCCTGCCCATGCTCTAGATTTCATGCGTTACAGCAGTGATGAAATCAAATCCTTTAACCTTGAGCAGGTTGAAATAATTCGTGCCGCCAGCCCCGAACGCCCCATCAGCCATAATTATATGGGGATGTTCAATCAATTTGATCACCGTATTGTGGCGCAAGACCTTGATATCGCGGCGTGGGATAGTTACCCCTTGGGGATGTTGCAGAATATGCAAGCCGCCGCCCGCAAAGACGCGAAATTAGAACACGATTGCTTGCGGACAGGTGATCCGGACTTCCAAGCCTTTCACCATGATCTTTATCGCGGTATGGGGCGGCTGTGGGTGATGGAACAGCAACCCGGCCCTGTCAATTGGGCGCGGCATAACGTGATCCCTGCCCCGGGTGCTGTGCGGATGTGGTCATGGGAGGCGGTGGCCCATGGCGCGGAAGTGGTGAGTTATTTTCGCTGGCGGCAATCCCCCTTTGCCCAAGAACAAATGCACGCAGGGCTGAAATTACGCGATGATAGCGATGCCCCTGGCTTGGCGGAAATCAAGCAGTTCAATCGTGAGATCAAAAACCTCGATATCCCGCAAAATACCCAAGCCCCTGTTGCGCTGATCCATGATTACACCGCCGATTGGATGACCATGCTGGATGGCCAGACCGAAGATTTTCATTATTTGCGGTTATTGCTGGATATCTATGGGGCGGCGCGGGAAAACGGCGCCACAGTTGATGTGATTGGCCCTGATGATAATCTCGATGGCTATCAATTGATCCTGCTGCCGGCGCTGATGCATGTCTCCGATGATCTGGCGGAACGGCTGGAACAATCCTCGGCGATTATTCTTGCAGGCCCGCGCACCGGGGCTAAGACCGAAGATTTTCAACTGCCTGAAAATCTGGCCCCCGGGCCATTGAGCAGTCTTATTGGCGCAACCATCACCCGTGTTGATGCCATGCCGCGGCATCTTCCTGTTAAGATGAAATGGAACGGCGAGGATTGCGAAGTATCTGTCTGGCGTGAAGAAGCCCGATTGCTTTCTGCCACAAGTGATAATAGCGAAAACCCATTGATGACCACGTCAAACAAAGCCCGCTATCTGTTGGGCTGGGCGGATCAAACAACGCTTAAATCTGTTTTAAAATCAGCCTTGGAAGACGCAGGCTTAACCCCTCATGATTTGCCGCCTTATTTGCGCGTAAGGCAACGCGGCAAGATGGCGATTTTCACCAATTATGGCCCACTTCAGGTGGATATTCCTGAAAGTTACAAGGGTGAGGTTCTGATCGGAGACCGCAAGATTGATCCTGCTGGTGTTGCGGTGATGACGCTTACTGATTGATCACCGTTTGATGATATCCACCAAATAAGCCTTGGGGCATTCCTGCTTTACTGCGGCCAAAAGATGGTCTTGATCTTCTGGACGCACCAACACCACAACACAGCCACCAAAGCCAGCCCCCGTCAGCCGTGCCCCCAAAGCCTTATTGCCTTGGCAAACAGCAACCAAATGATCCAATTCAGGGCTGGAGACCTCATAATCATCAGCTAAAGATGCGTGGCTTTGGTTCATCAACGCACCAAACCGATCTGGGTCATCTGCCTTCAGGGCTTGGACAGCATCAAGCACCCGCTGATTTTCAGTGATGACATGACGCGCCCGTTTCTGTTCTGTGGGGTCATTGATCACTGCCACCATATCTGGCGTCGCTTGCCGCAAACTTTCCAATTGCAATGTTTTAGACGCGTTCTGACATTCCGAAAGCCTTGTGTTGTAAAGCCCTTCCGAAAGTTTACGCCCTGACCCCGAATGGAGAACCATAAAGACGCCAGCGGTGAAAAATTCCACCAATTCAGTTTTATGGCTTTGGCAATCCAGCAGCATGGCTTGGCCTTGGTCAGCCACTGAGACCACCATTTGATCCATAATTCCGCATTGCGTGCCGATAAACTCATGTTCTATTTTTTGGGCCATAAACGCCAATTCGGCGGGGCTAATGTGATCTAATCCTGCTGATTGCACCATCGCCCTTAACATAGCGATTTCCAATGCCGCCGAGGACGACACCCCTGCCCCCGCTGGCAC
>WTHX01000175.1:9619-11492 GCA_011522975.1 Alphaproteobacteria bacterium
GATTGAAACATGGGTGCGATGGGTCAGCAAACACGGCAAGACAAAGCCTTGATTGTAATCGGTATGATCGCCGATTAAATTCGCCCGCCCATGGGCAGATGCAGACGCATCCGGTAAAGCGTTAAATCTGGATGCGAATAAGGCTTCACTCATCGGCTTCGGCTTTGCCATTCAGAATATCGGCGGAGCGTTCAGGCGGCAAATCGACCAAGAAAAACCCTGTGAACTGTTCTACCGAAGCCAGATATTTTTGTTTCTGCCGTGACCGTTTCAACGGCTGAAAGACGCAATGGAAATGATGATGATCTTCATAGGTTTTAGGGGCGATTTGCCAGCTCATGACATAGGCCATGGGGGCATCAAATACGGCATCAAGTTTTTCAGCCGCTGTTGCCATTAAATCGGCAAACCCGCTTTGATCATCTGCCGTCATTTCGGTCGGATCAGCATAGCGTTGATATGGCGCAACCCAAACCTCAAACGGATAGCGTGCCCATTCAGGGCAAAAGGCCATGCCTGTTTCATTTTCAGCAATTACCAAATGCCGAGGGATATCCGCCTTTAAATCCTTGAGTGGGTTAGCGGCTATAAACGCTTCCGCCTGGGTTTTGATGGCTTGCGGCAAATGGCTAAGGGCATAAATCTGACCATGGGGATGATCAAGGGTGACACCAATTTCACGGCCTCTATTTTCAAACGGTAAGGCCCATAGAATTTCAGGGTCTTGGTATATCTCTCGACAACGATCACCGATCGCTTCGATCAGCAATTCAATCCGGTCTCTGCCGATACTGGCAAAACTGGCATTGTGATCAGGGCTGTAAGAAACAACATCGCAATACCCTTTGCCTTTAACCGCATCAATCGACAAAGACGGCGGCGGCGCTGGATTTGCCGAAAGTGCGGAAAAGCGATTGGTAAAAATCGCAATCTCATAATCATCGACAGGAATATCGGTCAAAGGGCCATCTTCGGTCATGGGGCATAGCGGGCATTCTGCTGTATTGGGCAGAAAGGTTCGCCCTTGGCGCGCGGAAGAATAACCGATCCATTCTTGACGCAACGGGTGCCAGCGCATATGCGCCGAAGAACTATCCACAGGGGGTAAGCCTTCGAACGAGGTGTAATCACGCGGGCTTTTGCTGTAAAGCCGCAAATGACGGCCACCGCCCCTATCCATAATTTTTTTATGCATGGTTTTTTTATGCATGGCGTGATCCTATTTAAACGCAGGCAACCACCCTTGATGCGCTTCTATCAAGTCATCAACCATATGCCAGATTTGATCAAGATTTAATTCAGCAGCGGTATGCGGGTCCATCATCGCGGCGTGATAAATCGGCTCTTTACGGCCTGTTAAAAGCGCTTCGACGGTCAATTGCTGAACATTAATATTGCTTTGCATAATCGCGGCAAGATGCATTGGCAAATCTGGCACCGCCCTTGGGGTAAGCCCTTTGCCCGTGACATCACAAGGCACTTCAACGCAACTATTAGCCGGCAGATTGTTGATCAATTGAGTGTTCAAGACATTGCCGTAAATCACATCAGGCGTGTCGGTTTCAATAGCGGTGATAATGCGGGCGGCATATTCAACCGATTTTTCACAGACCATGGGCGCATCAGAAAGCAAATCTTGTTCCTGCTGGTCCCATTCCGCGATCTGGTTTTCACAACGGCGGATATATTCATTGATCGGGATATTAAATTTTTCGATCAATTCAGGCTGATTATTTTTGATAAACCAAGGGTTGTACTCTGCAAAATGTTCCGATGATTCCGTCAAAAAATACCCCAAACGTTTCAACATTTCATAGCGGACATGATTGGTGCAGCCGTCGTAATTAACGCCATAATCTCTGGTCTCAACCAA
>WTHX01000175.1:11592-13829 GCA_011522975.1 Alphaproteobacteria bacterium
CACCAAGGTTTTGGGCAATTTTTTCTGCCACCAGTTTTGATGTTTTCAGTCGTTTGGCGTCAATATCCTGCAAAGCCACGTCGCAATCTTTAAACGGCGGCTCCAGTAAAATATCGGTCAGGATGTTTTTCATGAAGACAGTGCTGCCCGCACCAATCATGGCGATTTTAGTCATCCAACTCTCCAAAAAATAGGCTAGCCCTTGGTGGCCCCTAATGTTAACCCAGCAATAAAATGTCGTTGCATGATGAAAAAGATTAAAATTGGCGGCACCGCCGCGACGATAGACCCTGCTGAAATCAAGTGATACGCCGCAATCCATTGGCCGTTCAGTGATTTCAACCCTGCTGTCACCGGCATGGCGTGCTGGCCTTGGATCAAGACCGTCGCCCAGAAATAATCATTCCAAATAAAAGTGAAAATCAGCACACAAAGCGCCGCAATCGCCGGCCTTGTTAGCGGCAAAACAATTTTCCAGAAAATCTTAAATTCGGATGCGCCATCAATCCGCGCCGCCTCCAGCAATTCAGACGGCAGGGCTTTGATGAAATTCCGCATAAACAGCGTGCAGAACCCTGTTTGGAAAGCGACATGAAACATCACCAATCCTGTGATCGTATCATAAAGCCCCAATTGGAAGGTCATATCACGAACAGGGATCATCAAAATCTGAAACGGAATAAAATTCCCCGCAACAAAGGTGAAGAATAGCAACAGATTGCCTTTAAACTGATACGCGGCAAGGGCAAAGCCTGCCATACAACTCAACGCAACTGCCCCCAACATGGTGGGGATGGTGATTTTGAAACTGTTCAAAATAAAATGTAACATCGGGGTGTTGGTGAAAACATCGGTCAGATTGGTGATCAGCATCCATTCCGATGGCGTCCCCCAAAGATTCCCCGCCGTGATATCACCCGGCCCACGCACCGCCGTCAACATGACCCCCAATAATGGCACCAGCCATATCAGCAATGCCACGGGCAATGAGATTTTATATATAAATCGGTGGGCTGGCCCTCTTTTTTCGATCGGCGTTGGAAACATCTACAGCCCCCGCTTTTCATCGCGGTACATCCGATACACAAAGAACAGGATATACACCAGCATGATCGAGAACAGGATCGTGGCAATCGCCGACCCATAGCCCATGCGATAACCATATTCGCTCAACGCTTGTTCAAACATGAAATACGCCAGCACATTGGTAGACCCCCAAGGCCCACCTTGTGTCATGATCGCGATCATATCAAAACTTCGGAGCGACCCGATAATCGTCACCACAACAGCGATAAACGTCGCTGGCTTCAGTTGTGGCAAAATAATATTCCAAAACAGAGAAAAGCCTTTCGCGCCATCCATGCGGCCGGCTTCGATTTGATCGGCGCTAATGTTATTGAGCCCGGTCAGATAAAGGATCATGCAATAAGCGATTTGCGGGTAAAGACCTGCAAAAATAATGCCGTAAGTGGCGTAATCTTCATCCGCCAAAATCGCCCAGCCTTCAAGCCCAACCCATGACAGCAAGGGCGAAATCACCCCGTAATTCGGCTCATAAAACCATGTGAAAATCAGGCCGATTACAACTTGTGAAATCACAAAAGGAAAGAAGAACAAAGATTTAATCAGGCGTATGCCAAATACAACTTGATTCAA
The DNA here is from genome assembly GCA_011522975.1 of Alphaproteobacteria bacterium. Taxonomy (GTDB): domain Bacteria; phylum Pseudomonadota; class Alphaproteobacteria; order Puniceispirillales; family UBA1172; genus JAGWAQ01. Next base: position 13,249 of record WTHX01000175.1, read on the forward strand.
AAACAACGCCAGCGCCAAACCAATAGGAACCGCCGCCATAAAACAAATCAGCCAGCGCACATTATTCCAGAGCGAGGTGTAAAATTCCTCATCATCCATCAGTTCAATGTAATTGGCGAAACCAACATAAGTCGCAGGGGACAGCCCATCCCATTCATAAAGGGAAATCGTAAGAGACTGAAAGATTGGGATGATGACGTAAACCGTAAAAAACAGAATAGCAGGGGCTAAAAATAAAAATGGCGTCAATTGGGCCTGATGGCGTTTCCACCAACTTGACTGTCGTTTTACCGATTGCACCGTCATGACTAAAACCTGCCCTGAGTGGGGTTTTTCTGGATTAAATAAATATTAAATGAAATGAGAATAAGGGCAGGAAAAACCCTGCCCTTATTACAGAAGTCTTACTTGTAAATCCGCTGACGCGCTTTTTCCAAACGCTTCAGGATGGCGTCACGACGCTCAGGCTTCACCATATATTCCTGGAAACCTTTCATCCCTGCAGATGCCATTTCAGCAGGTGCATCACGGTCATAGAACTGAGCCATAGCATAGGCTTCGTTCAGCATCTTGTTACCAGC
>WTHX01000167.1 GCA_011522975.1 Alphaproteobacteria bacterium
GACGCTTAAACGCCCGAAACAACCTATGCCCGCATTTGTCTTGGATGCGCTTAATCAACACGGGCTTAGAGAGGCGTATGATCGCCGCCCACACTATCAACAAAATGATTACTTGTGGTGGATCAACTCAGCCCAAAAAGACGCAACCAAACAAAAACGGCTCACCCAAATGTTGGATGAACTCAAACAAGGCGATGTTTATATGAAAATGGCGTGGCAGAAATAGCGTGGCGAAAATGGCGGAGGGAGGGGGATTCGAACCCCCGAGGGGCGTAAACCCCAACACGCTTTCCAGGCGTGCGCCTTAAGCCGCTCGGCCATCCCTCCGCTGTTCTTGTTTATTACCCATGATCGCCGCCAATTGCAATCATGAAAGCACGGCAAAGGCAAATCACCTTCACCTCACCTCCCCCTAAACCCTCACTAAAACCCATCACTAAAATTTGAAGAGTAGTTTTTCGTCATCGGATAGACAGACGCCAAACTTGTCGGCATAATCCAGACCATGAGATATATCGCGACTTTATTTGGCATTATTTTTTTCGCTCTTGGCCTTGCCGCCAGTTACAAAGACGTCATGGCATCAGACCGCCCATGGCATGTCATTGGTGAGGTGTGGTTTCAATGGGCGCCAACATCTCTGCAAGTTTCAGAGAGCATTATCAGCCGCTATGTTGACCCTTGCGGATTGTTCATCTCATTGGATTGCGCGCCGTTCTTATGGCATCCCGTGATCTCAACCGCGTTGCAATGGTATGCCGCGCCTGTGTTCTTGCTATTAGGCTTTATCCTGATGGTGCTGGGGCGTTGGCTGGGCAAGCGCAAGGGCAAAAAGGCCAAAGCCTAAGCCCCTTCCCTAAAGCCCTTTAGTTATCACCCATCTTGAGCGCTTCCAAGAAAGCCGTTTGCGGAATATCAACATTGCCGAACTGGCGCATCCGCTTTTTGCCTTCTTTCTGCTTTTCCAGCAGTTTCTTTTTCCGTGAAATGTCACCGCCGTAACATTTTGCTGTTACGTCTTTACGCATGGCGCCAACGGTTTCACGGGCAATCACCTTGCCGCCAATCGCCGCTTGCAGGGCAATTTTAAACAATTGCCGCGGGATCAAATCTTTCAGCCGCGCGCAAATCTGCCGCCCGCGATATTCAGACTGTTCACGGTGGACGATCATGGCCAGCGCATCCACAGGGTCAGCGTTAACCAGAATAGAAACTTTGACCAAATCACCTTCACGATATTCGGAAATTTGATAATCCAAAGACGCGTAGCCTTTGGTGACCGATTTCAGACGGTCATAGAAGTCAAACACCACTTCGTTGAGCGGCAAGCGATAGACCACCATGGCACGGCTGCCGGCATAAGTGAGGTCGATCTGCTCCCCTCGCCGTTCGGTACACAGCGTCAAAACAGGGCCCAAAAACTCATCAGGCGTCATAATCGTGGCTTCAATCCACGGCTCTTCAATGGAATTGATCTTGGTGACTTCAGGCATATCCGCTGGGTTATGCAATTCACGCACCGTCCCATCAGTCATATTGATGCGGTAAACCACAGATGGCGCGGTGGTGATCAACTCAAGGTTAAATTCACGGGTCAGACGCTCACGGATAATTTCCATATGCAGCAGGCCTAAGAACCCGCAGCGGAAACCAAACCCTAAAGCAGCGGAGGTTTCCGCTTCAAAAGAAAACGAGCTGTCATTCAGACTTAATTTTTCCAACGCATCGCGGAGGTCGCTAAACTCCCCAGCATCAACAGGGAAAAGTCCACAGAACACCACTGAAATAGAGGGTTTAAACCCAGGCAAGGCTTGTTCGGCGGGGCGGCGATCATCGGTGATGGTATCCCCAATTTTGGCATCAGATACCGTTTTAATGCCAGCGTTGATAAAGCCCATTTCACCTGGACCAAGGCTTTCAACCGCGGTTGGTTTCGGGCCAAACACGCCAACACGTTCGATCGTATGAACCGCGCCAGACGCCATCATCCGCACTTTCATGCCTTTTTTCAGCGTGCCATCCTTAACGCGAACCAAGGTCATGACCCCCAAATAAGGATCGTACCAACTGTCCACCAACATCACTTTTAATGGTGCATCAGGATCACCTTCAGGGGCAGGCAGGCGCGTCACCAAGGCTTCGAGGACATCTTCAATGCCTATACCTGATTTGGCGGAGGCTTCAATGGCATCAGAGGCATCAAGCCCGATGACATCTTCGATTTGGGCGCGCACCCGTTCAGGTTCAGCCGCCGGCAAATCAATCTTATTCAAGACAGGGACAATTTCATGGTCAACATCAATCGCCTGATAAACATTGGCCAAGGTTTGGGCTTCGACGCCTTGTGACGCATCCACCACAAGAATTGAGCCTTCACAAGCCGCCAATGACCGCGACACTTCATAGGCGAAATCGACATGGCCCGGGGTGTCCATCAAGTTGATGATATAGGTCTCACCGTCCTTGGCTTGATATTCCAAGCGCACGGTCTGGGCTTTGATGGTGATGCCGCGTTCTTTTTCAAGTTCCATATTATCCAGCACTTGATCGGTCATCTCACGGTCAGTCAGGCCGCCACAATGCTGAATCAAGCGATCCGCCAGCGTCGATTTGCCGTGGTCAATATGCGCAATAATTGAAAAATTCCGAATATTCTGTATCGCTGACATCGATATGCCCCAATGATATATCCCCTGAAGAACACTCAAAAATGTCATAAGGGTGGAAGACTAACTAACTCTATTCATATAAGACGCCTTGAAGACTTGTGCAACAGCCAGATTGCCACGGGGTTGATTATATTGACGGCGTTGATGATGACCATCTGATAGGAATGAGACCTAAGCATCGCCGCTGGTGTTGACCGATCTTTCAATTTGCAATAAAACATAAAAATGATGTTTTTGCTGAACACACTATGCCTACGACTTTGATGCCCGGCTCTTGCTGCTGAAAGGGGCATGGGTCGGGATATTGCCTTCGTTGCATCACCAACCAAATGACTGCTGCATCACCTGTTCTAACATCATTCACCTAGAGATATATTATGACCACACCGCAAGATCGTTCCCCTTCTTATGAGGCTTATAAGAAATATAAGGCCTTTCCCGCTATTGACCTGCCTGACCGCACTTGGCCAAGCCAGCAGATCACAACAGCACCTATCTGGTGTTCCGTTGACCTTCGTGATGGCAACCAAGCGCTGATTGAACCTATGGACAGCGCCCGCAAAATGGCGATGTTCAAACTATTGGTTGAAATGGGTTTTAAAGAAATTGAAGTGGGCTTCCCTTCTGCTTCTGAAACAGATTTTAACTTCTGCCGTGAATTGATCGAAGGCGGGCATATCCCCGATGATGTCAGCATTCAGGTGTTGACCCAAGCCCGTGAACATCTGGTGGATGCAACATTTGATGCGCTACAAGGCGCGAAAAACGCCATTCTGCATATTTACAATTCCACCTCAACCCTGCAACGGCGGGTGGTGTTTAAAGAAGACAAACAAGGCGTCAAAGACATTGCCACCGCAGGCGCAAAAATGGTCGCGGATCGGATTGGCCGTCTCAACAACACCAATCTGCAATTGCAATATTCGCCTGAATCCTTCACGGGCACTGAATTGGATTACGCGCTTGAGGTTTGTGAAGCGGTGATGGATGTTTGGCAACCAACACCGGAAAACCGCGCCATCATCAACCTGCCCGCCACGGTTGAGATGACCTCACCTAATATCCATGCCGATCAAATCGAATGGATGAGCCGTAATTTCTCCCGCCGTGATAGTTTGATCCTGTCGCTCCATCCGCATAATGACCGCGGCTCTGCTGTGGCGGCAACTGAACTTGGCCTGATGGCCGGGGCTGACCGTGTTGAAGGTACGCTCTTTGGCAATGGTGAGCGGACTGGCAATGTTGATTTGATCACATTGGGGCTGAATATGATGACCCAAGGGGTTAACCCCCATCTTGATTTCTCGGACATCAATCGCCTGATTGAAACCGCTGAATATTGCAACCAATTGCCGGTTCATGAGCGTCACCCCTATGCGGGATCATTGGTGCATACCGCCTTTTCTGGCAGTCACCAAGACGCGATCCGCAAAGGCATGGATGCGCTCAGCACAGCTAATGAACCCTATTGGGAAGTGCCCTATCTGCCTGTTGACCCTGCTGATATTGGGCGGACTTTTGAAGCGATTATCCGCGTGAACTCACAATCAGGTAAAGGCGGGGTGGCTTATTTGCTGGAGGCTGATCACCATATCCGCTTGCCGCGCGGGGCTGAAGTCGAATTGAGCCAAGCCGTCCAAAAAGTCGCTGATACTTCAGGCAAGGAAATCACATCAAAAGATATTTTTGAGATTTTCAGCGCGGAATACCTGACGCCCGCAGGGCCTTATGAATTGGTTTCATTTGAAAGCCAGAAAGTCAGCCGCCAGAATGATCTGGAAATGATCAATGCCGTGGTGAAAAAGGATGGCGTCGATCATGCTTTTACCGCCCAAGGCAATGGCCCGATCTCGGCTTTCGTGGATGGGCTGAGAGAGGAATTTGGCCTTAACTTCCGTTTGGCTGATTTTGGTCAGAACACCCGCAGCGCGACATCGAAAGCGGAATCCGCGTCTTATGTTGAGTTGCAAGTGCCCGATGAAAACGGCAAGAGCGTCTATGGCGCGGGGATTGATACCTCAATCACCAAAGCCCCGATCAAAGCCGTCATCGCGGCGGTCAATCGGATGGGCTAAGGGCCTGAAATACTACCCTAAACGCATAAAGGCTGGGTCACCCCAGCCTTTTTAATTGGAATGATGTTGCAATCAACCCCGCAACACGCCGCCGCAATGTTTGGCGACGGCATCAATGATCGCTTGTGAGGTTTTTTCAATCTCATCTTCGGTCAGGGTGGCTTTGGTCGGCGATAGCGTCACGCCAACAGCAACGGATTTTTCATCATCGGCAATGCCTTTGCCTTGATAGACATCAAACACCACCGCGTCAGACACCAAGGGCTTGCCCGCGCCTTTAATAGCCCGCAAGAGTTTTTCCGCCGTCACATCACGTTTCAGCATAAAGGCGAAATCGCGGCTGACCTGCTGATAGGGTGACAAAGCCGCCAATGGCCGTGCGGGGCCTTTGGCTTTCGGCAGGTTGACGTTTTCCAGAATAATCTCAAACCCTGCGGCAGGGCCTTTGAGGTCAAATTCAGCCAGCACAGCTGGATGGATCGCACCAAAATGCGCCAGCACATTGCGGCCTTGGCATAACGCGCCGGACTGCCCAGGGTGATACCAATGGGGGGCTTCGGCCACGGTTTGCAGGCTTGCGGTATTCACCCCAAGCGCCGCCAATACCGCCATCGCATCACCGCGGGCATCCGCCCAATCAACAGCACGCGCTGTGCCTGTCCATTCACGATCCGCCGTCATGCCGTGGCGCAAGCCTGTTGCGCTGGTGCGTTGATCATCAGGACCATCAGCCGGATAAATCGGGCCAACTTCAAAAATCGCCGCGTCGCTTTCACCGCGGGCTGAATTCCGCATCAATGCCGCCAGCAAATTCGGCAAAATCGTGGGGCGCATGGTATCAAGATCAGCACTGATCGGGTTGACCAAGGTCAATGACGCATCCCCGCCCCCAAAACGTTGAGCCGTCTTGGCATCAAGGAAAGAGAACGTCACCGCTTCCATCATCCCACGGCTGGCCAATAGCCGGCGAATGGTATGGGGGCGTTTCTGTGCCGCATCAACAGCAGGGGGAGAGACCACCGCAAGCCGCGGCAATGCCACTTCAGGGATCGCATCAAAGCCATGGATGCGGGTGATTTCTTCCACCAAATCCGCCGCACCAACGATATCACCCCGCCAAGGTGGTGGCGCAACGGTCCAGTCATCGGCGCTGTTTTGCTGAACGGTAAAGCCCAAAATCTCAAGGGTTTTGGCTTGTTCCGCCGCGTTGATTTCAACCGCGGTTAATTCAGCCGTGCGTGATGGACGAAACGCAATCTCGCGCTGCCAATCCGCCCCCTCACCTACACGATGCACCGCGCTGGCCTTGCCGCCGCAAATCTCCAACACCATGGCGGAGACATAATCCATCATGCTATCCGGTGAGGTGACATCAAGGCCACGTTCAAAACGATAGCGGGCATCTGAATTGAGGTTCAGCTTACGGCCAGTGGTGGCAACGCTGATCGGGTCAAACACTGCGATTTCCAAGAACATTGTGGTGGTGGTGTCCGAGACCCCTGTTCTTTCGCCGCCCATGACCCCCGCCAGATCATCCGCGCCATCAGCATCACCAATGGTCAGCATGGTTTCATCCAGCGTATAGGTTTTTTCATTAAGGGCGGTAAATTCTTCACCGTCTTTCGCCAAGCGGATGATCAACTCACCGCCGTTGATCTTATCGGCATCATAGGCATGAAGCGGGCGGCCAAGATCAAGCATGATGTAATTGGTGATATCCACCAGTGCTGAGATCGGGCGTTGCCCCACAGCCTCAAGTCGTTGGCGCATCCATTTTGGTGACGCGCCATTGCTGACCCCTGAAAAACACCGGCCAGCCACCAATGGCGCCAGATGTTGATGGTCATCATCAAGGTCAATCTTCCATTTGATGGGGCTTTCGCCTTCGGATTTAACCTCAACTTCTTTCAAGGGCTTAAGCGTACCAAGCCCTGCCGCCGCCAGATCACGGGCAATCCCGCGCACGCCGAGGCAATCCGCGCGGTTAGGCGTAATGGCAATCTCAATCATCGGGTCATCAAGCCCGGCATAACTTGCAAAGCCAGCCCCCAAAGGCGCGTCATCATCCAGTTCAATAATGCCATCATGTTCATCAGACAGCATCATCTCACGTTCAGAACACATCATGCCGTTAGACGTCACGCCGCGGATTTCAGCCTCAGTCAAGGTTAAGTCAATGCCCGGCACATAAGACCCAACAGGGGCAAATACGCCAACAAGACCAGCCCGGGCGTTCGGCGCACCACAAACGACTTCAATCTCACCATTGCCCGTATCAACTGTGCAGACCTGCAGGCTGTCAGCATTCGGATGCTTTGACGCCGCGGTGATTTTGGCAATCGTAAAAGGTTTTAGGCGTTCGGATTGATCGACAACATCTTCAACCTCAAGCCCCAGCATTGGCAGGGCATCAAGGATGGTGTTCATATCAGCATCTGTTTCCAGATGATCATTAAGCCAAGACCAAGTAAATTTCATTTACGCCCCCAGCCCCAGATGAATTGATGGCGGGTCAAATGGCATGAACCCGTAATGGCGCATCCAGCGCAAATCACTGTCATAGAATGGCCGCAGATCAGGGATGCCATATTTCAACATGGCGATCCGCTCCAGCCCCATGCCAAAAGCAAAACCTTGGTATTCATTGGGGTCAATGCCACAGTTTTCCAACACTTTAGGGTTGACCATGCCGCTGCCCAGAATTTCGAGCCAGTCATCACCAGCCCCGATCTTAAGCCCGCCACCTTCACGGCTACAGCCAATATCAACTTCGGCCGAAGGTTCAGTGAACGGAAAATAGGACGGGCGGAAACGAACAGGCAGATCATCAACCCCGAAAAAGGCGCGGCAGAAATCAATCAGACAACCTTTTAAATGCCCCATGTGAATATCTTTGCCAATCACCAGGCCTTCGCATTGATGGAACATTGGCGAATGGGTGGCATCGTGATCAGAACGATAGGTCCGACCAGGGGCAATAATGCGGATCGGCGGTTCGATCTTTTCCATGGTGCGGATTTGCACAGGCGATGTATGAGTCCGCAACACTTTGCGCTTACCTTCGGCATCAGGCGGCAGATAGAACGTATCATGTTCTTGCCGTGCCGGATGTTCAGGCGGGATATTCAATGCGGTGAAGTTATAGAAATCGCTTTCAATATCAGGGCCTTCAGCAACGGTGAAACCCATTTCGGCAAAGATCGCGGTGACTTCTTCTAATGTGCGGGAAAGCGGATGGATGCGGCCTTCGGCTTCAGGACGGGGTGATAACGTAACATCAACCTGTTCTGATGCCAACCGCGCATCTAGGGCCGCCCTTGCCAATTCTTCTTTTTTGGCCTCGATTGCAGATGCAATTTCATTTTTCAGGGCGTTTAACGCTTGGCCAGCTTCACGACGGGCATCCCCATCCAACTGGCCAAGGTTTTTCATTGCTGTGGAAATATTGCCTTTTTTACCAAGCGCATCAACGCGGATCGCATCAAGGCCATCAAGCCCATCTGCCTCAGCGATTTGAGACAGATAGGTCGCTTTGAGTTGATCGAGATCAGGCAACATGACCAACCTCGCTTATTTGGAAGCGGATTTGGCTTGTTCCACGATGGCAGCAAACGCTTGCGGTTCACGAACCGCCAGATCAGCCAACATCTTACGATCCATTTCAATTCCAGCCATTTTCAGGCCATTAATGAACTGTGAATAGGTCATGTCATGCAGACGCACCGCAGCATTGATCCGCTGAATCCAAAGCGCACGAAATTCACGCTTGCGGACACGACGGTCACGGTATGCATATTGGCGGGCCTTATCAACCGCCTGCTTAGCAACGCGGAAAACGTTTTTGCGGCGGCCATAATAACCTTTAGCAGCCTTGATCACCTTATCGTGACGGGCCTTGGCAGTAGTGCCAGAAGTAACTCGAGCCATGATAAATCTCCTCTAGGCGTAAGGCAGAAAACGCTTAACGATACGGGCATCAGCATCACAAAGGATCATGGTGCCGCGCGCTTTGCGCTTCATCTTTTGGGTACGACGACGGAGATTATGCTGAAGGAAAGCTGCGCTTCCACGCACCTTGCCTGAAGCGGTCAGACGAAAACGCTTTTTCGCCCCGCTTTTGGTTTTCATTTTGGGCATTTCAACCTCTTTTACTCTAGGGTGGGTGGCCCATCACTGGGCCGATTAATCCGGTCGGGCATGCCCTTTTAGCCCGATCGCGGAACGAAGTGGTTTTATAGCCATGCAAACCCCCTATTGCAAGTCTTTTTGGCAAGTCTTTTCAAGATCAACTTACCACCACATTAAATGCGTCGACTCACAGGGAGTGATTTTGTCAAATGGCTTGGAAAATCAAGCAGGCGCTAGAACCATCACCATCTGTCGGCCTTCCATTTTTGGCATGGCTTCGACTTTGGTTAGTTCTTCCATCTCTTCCCGAACACGGGTCAGAACTTGCGCGCCCAATTCTTGGTGCGCCATCTCACGCCCTCTGAACCGCAAGGTGACTTTGACCTTATCGCCAGCGCTGATGAATTTTTTGACATTCTTCATCTTCACTTGATAGTCATGTTCATCAATATTGGGACGCAATTTGATTTCCTTAACATCGATGACTTTTTGCTTCTTGCGGGCTTCATTGGCGCGTTTTTGCGCTTCATATTTGAATTTGCCGTAATCAAGAATCTTGCACACAGGCGGGTCCACATTTGGCTGAACTTCAACCAAATCGAGGCCAACATCTGCGGCGCGATTAATCGCATCTTGTGTTGAAATCACGCCCAACTGTTCACCATTTTCGTCGATGCAGCGGACTTTAGGGGACGTAATGGCACCGTTGACACGGGGACCAGAACGAGCTGGAGGGGCTTTCATCCCCCCTGATGGTGGTCTTGCTATGGAACTGTCTCCTATATGACTATTCATCCAATTGTTTAATTATACTGCGGTATTCAAAGCCTGACAACAATACTTATGCCAGATCAGGCGGTAAAATCTCTTGGCCCAGTTGCGCCAGCGCATCATCAAGGCTAAGGGTTTCTTGCTTGTCGCTTCCCAAACGGCGAAGGGCAATAGTCTGGCTTTCAGCCTCCCTGCCCCCAACAGCGATGATAAACGGCACTTTAGCAACAGAATGTTCACGCACTTTATAGCCAATTTTTTCATTGCGCATATCAGTTTCGACACGCATCCCAGCGGCTTTGAACTTATCCGCAACCTCTTGCGCGTAATCATTGGCCACTTCGGTGATTGGCGCGACAACACATTGCACAGGCGATAACCAAACCGGCATTTTGCCTGAATATTGCTCAATCAAAATACCAATCCAGCGTTCAAGTGAGCCTAAGATCGCACGATGCAACATCACAGGACGCTGTCGGCTGCCATCTTCGGCGACATATTCGGCATCAAGACGGTCAGGCAAAACAAAATCCACCTGCAACGTGCCGCATTGCCAATCCCGGCCAATGGCATCGCGCAGAACAAATTCCAGTTTCGGGCCATAAAACGCCCCTTCACCTGGGTTTAATTCCGTTGCCAACCCAGCCGCCGCCGTTGCATCGCGCAACGCAGCCTCCGCCTTATCCCAAGTTTCATCACTGCCAGCACGGACTTCGGGGCGATCAGAAAACTTAACCCGCACTTCTTCAAAACCGAAATCACGGTAAATATCCAGAAGCAGGTTACAAAACTCAACGGTTTCACTGTTGATTTGATCTTCGGTGCAGAAAATATGAGCATCATCTTGGGTGAAAGCCCGCACCCGCATGATGCCATGAAGCGCGCCTGAAGGCTCATTCCGGTGGCAAGACCCAAATTCAGCCATCCGCAACGGCAAATCACGATAAGACGTGATGCCTTGACGATAAATCTGAACATGGCCAGGGCAATTCATCGGCTTCAACGCCAAAGTGCGGTCATCTTCTGAAGCGGCGGTGAACATATTGTCACCGAATTTATCCCAATGGCCTGAGGCTTCCCAAAGACTGCGGTCAACCAATTGCGGGGTTTTCACTTCACGGTAATGCGCTTGGTCCAAACGGCGGCGCATATAATTTTCAATCTCGCGATACAGCACCCATCCTTTTGGATGCCAAAAGACAGACCCAGCGGCTTCTTCCTGCATATGGAAGAAATCAAGGCTGCGGCCTAATTTACGGTGATCACGCTTTTCGGCTTCTTCCAGCATGGTCAGGTAAGCCTTCAGGTCTTTTTCAGAATGAAAGGCTGTTCCATAAATCCGCTGCAGCATAGGGCGGTTTGAATCCCCCCGCCAATAGGCGCCTGCTGTTTTCATCAGTTTAAACGCATGACCCAGCCGTCCTGTTGATGGCATATGAGGCCCGCGGCAAAGATCAATAAAATCACCCTGGCGGTAAAATGTTACGGTCTCGTCCTCAGGGATGGCATCGACCAATTCCACCTTAAACGGTTCATTGTTCTCTTTATAGAACGCCACCGCTTCGTTGCGTGTCCAGACTTCGCGGGTGATGGCTTCATCGCGGTCAACGATATCATGCATCCGCTTTTCAATTGCCGCTAGGTCATCTTCACTAAAAGCGGTTTCGCGGTAGAAATCGTAATAAAAGCCGTTTTCAATTGACGGCCCAATGGTGACTTGTGTTTCAGGGAATAATTCAAGGACGGCTTCGGCCATGACATGGGCTGCATCATGGCGCAACAGATCAAGACTATCCGCATCCTTAGCCGTCACCAATGCCAGTGCCGTATCATTTTCCAGCACAAGGCTAAGATCGATCATCTGATCATCAATACGCGCGGCCAGCGCTGCTTTGGCGAGGCCTGGGCCAATATCAGCCGCCACATCATAAGGTGTCACGGGCTGGGCGTATTCACGAGTTGAGCCATCAGGCAAGGTTATGACAGGCATTCTGTTCTCATTTCATGCAAGGCATTGCTTGGATTAAGTATTCACCAGCATTGGGTTGTACTTGTTTAACCCCATTATTTCAAGAGCCCCATTATTTCAAGAGATCAACATAAAGGCTGATGGTCGATTGACACATTTTTTCAGAGGTAAAATGTTTTTCAACAAAATTTTGAGCATCAAGGGCCAGTTTTTGACGCTGTTTTTGTTTCAGACTCAAGGCTTCACCAATACAGGCCGCCAAATCATCGACATTACCCGGCTCAGCAAGCCAACCTGTTTTTTCATGGACGATGCTTTCCGCTGCCCCGCCATGATTAAACGCCACCACAGGGCATCCCATGGCGGAGGCTTCAACCGCTACCCGTCCAAAGGGTTCAGGCGTAATCGACGGCATCACCACCACATCCGACAGCATCATCGCCGCTGGCATATCAGAAAAAGATGGGCTGATCCGGCATTTTTCAGCAATACCGACTTGGTCAATCTGTTTCGTTAAAGTGTTGATATAATCATCAGACCCGTCACCTGCCCCCATCAGCACCAGCATATAATCCATATGGATAAGTTTGCTCATGGCGGCGATCAAGATAGAGGCGCCTTTCCACGCTGTCGGGCGAGCCGGCAATAGAACAACAGGAACACCATCAGGCAAGGCCAGTTTTTCAGAAATATTAATCACCCGCTGAGCAGAAACCGCTTGGGGGTTGAACAAATCAACATCAACACCGCGGTGGATGACAGTAATATTATCCTTGGTCTTGGGAAATTGGCTGGTGGTCAAAGATTCGATATAATCAGAAATCGCAATGATGCGATCTGACTTGACCATAATACTGTTATAAAGACGTTTAAAGATGTGACCTGCTTTGAACCGACCATGAATGGTGGTGACGGTTGCAATGCCCAGGTTTTTCGCCGCTGATAAAGCAATCCATGCCGGCGCCCTTGATCTGATATGAACCAGATCAGCCCCGACAGATTTTAAAACCGTACTGACTTGCCTGCGGAGAAAAGACCATTTAAGCGGATTTTTTGTCGCCACATTAAGCGTGATATGTTCAGCACCAATGCGTTGCAATTTGGCTTCCAGCTGGCCGCCTGAACTGATGACCACAGCACGCCCCCCTGCCCGCACAATTGCTTCGGCCATTTCGATCGTGCCACGTTCCACCCCACCATTATTCAGCGCGGGCAAAATCTGGACAATCACCTTGTCTTTCAACCTGTCTGATTTGGCTTTCGGCGTTTTAACCGCCATACCAAATGGCGACTTCACAAATGTTTTTTGAGGCATAAGAAATGACGCCATGGTTAAGGTTAGAATTTATATATATCAAATCGTGAAACTTCTGCAATTGAACAGATTAATTTCAGCATTATTTCTTGGATTTTTTGATTTGGGCGGGGCGATCATCATAACGATCGTCTAAAATACGCTGGGCATCGCCTTCGGGGTCGCGGTATTGATCATTACGCACCGCCCAAATACAAAACATCAGCCTTAATGCCCCAAGCACTAAAGATATCGGAATAAGCAATAACAAAACAGTCATGGTGCTCTCTCTTGCAGGGGTTGAAACAAATCAGGGGCATTGCCTTTGTTGATCTTGGGCAGTCGAAAAGCGTTTAATGTCACGGTAATCGACGATAGTGACATGGCCAATGCCGCCATTAATGGCGTTGCAAAACCGCTAAACGCCAGAGGGATGGTGATGATATTATAAAGCGCGGCCAGACCAAAATTTTGCAGCATGCGCAAGCGCGCCACTTTTGATAACTTGAGCACATCGAGCAGAATATCCAGCCGCCCATTCAGCAAGATAATATCGGCAGATGCCCGCGCCATCCAGATAGTGATCTGGGTCTGGTGATGCCAATTGGGAGGACGTTTTTTTTTGCAACCAGAACAAACTGGCCAATGAAGCAAGGGTGAACAGCAACATGGCCACTTGATAGGCCAAATCAACGCCATTAATCATGGCCCAGACAAAGACAAAAATGAAACCGATCAATCCGATTTGAAGACTTGTTTTTATCACGTGATTAACCCCTTCGATTGAAGCTCATAATTGATGCAGCCATTCACGTTAAAACGGATGGGCCATGCCATCTTTGACCTATGTCAATTTTCAGCAATTATTGCGGGGCAAAGCGATGGCCACCCCTTTGG
>WTHX01000026.1 GCA_011522975.1 Alphaproteobacteria bacterium
GGTCAATCTATTGCGGCAGAAAAACTGTCGATCTATCACTGGTTTGAATATATTCCGCAGGAATTGCTGAATAAATTCACCGCTGAAACAGGCATTGAAGTGGTGATGGATACCTATGATTCCAACGAAGCGATGCTCGCTAACCTCAAGGCTGGCGGCATGGGCAGTTATGATGTCGCCGTTCCTGGTGACTACATGGTTGAGATCATGATCAATGAAGGCATGCTTGATAGTTTTGCTTCATCTGAGCTGAATAACTTTGGCAATATCGAAGATAAATGGCGTGACGTCAGCTTCGACATGGGTCGGAAACATTCAATTCCATATCAGTGGGGTTCAACAAGTTTCTCAGTAGATACAAGCATTTACGGCGGTGACATCAACACAACCGACATTATCTTTAACCCACCATCAGAACTGAAGGGTAAGATTAATGTTCTGGATACAGCTGGCGAAACGCTTGTGTTTGCCTCCATCCATATGGGTATCCCCCAGTGTAGCAGCGATAAGGCGCAACTTAAGGCTTTGTCACAGATGCTCGATGGCGCCAAGAAAAATTGGGCCTCGTTCAACTCTGATGGAGCGAAAGATGTTCTTGTATCGGGTGATGCCGCCGCTGGCATGATCTGGAACGGTTTTGGAGCCAAGGCACGGGCTGAAAACGCATCGTTGAAATATGCTTATCCAAAGCAAGGCTACATTGTCTGGATGGATAATGTTGTGTTGTTGAAAGATGCACCAAATAGAGACGCAGCGCTTAAGTTTATGGATTTCCTTCTTGAGCCTGAGAATGCTGCCGCTGTGACCAATTACGCCCGCTATGCCGCTGGCGTCAAAGGTGTTGGCAAGCATCTGGATGCTGAATTGTCAGAAGCATTGGAAAACAACCCTCCTGCTGATGCGCCTGCAGGTCAATTTGTTCAGGTTTGTGATCAGCAAACCCAAAGTCTTTATGACGCGATCTGGACGCGCCTAAAGAAGTAATTTCATGAGACCAGTGGCGTGGTAAAATGCCACTGGTTTTTCTTTGTGATGGGATCACTTCACCAACCATTTGATGCGTGTTCAATTGTTGCAGGAATAACCTGTGGCGATTTACACATTCAAGATATTATCAAAGACTGCCTTGAACGCTGCCATTCGGTTCAGCAGCATCTTAATCCATTCACAGCCATCTATGACGATGAAGCCATTGAGACGGCTGAAGCATCTGCCCTACGGCTTAAAAATGGAGCAGCCATCCGCCCATTAGAAGGCGTGCCAGTGGCCATCAAAGAATTCACCCCCATCAAGGGCAAGCCGACAACCCGCGGGTCAGCCGCACTAAAAGATATGATTGCCGCAGACCAACCTGTTCTTGTCCAGCGGTTATTGGATGCTGGTGCCATTATTGTGGCGCGCACCACAACACCTGAATTTGCCCATTCAAGTTTCACCCGATCCCCCCTTTATGGCCATACAAAAAACCCTTTTGATGCCAGCCGAACCTGCGGTGGATCTTCTGGCGGGTCGGCGGTTGCTGTCTCAACAGGATGTGTGCCACTTGCAGAAGGAACGGATATGGGCGGATCGGTTCGTATCCCTGCAGCACTTTCAGGCTGTGTTGGTTTTAAACCCAGTCTTGGCCGCATCCCCATGGATATTTTATCCACTGTGTTTGATACCATTTCCCATTTTGGGCCGTTGGCAAGAACCATTGAAGATATCAAATTGTTTATGAATGTAGCTTCAGGACCTGATGATAGGGATATTTTAAGTCAAATTGCCCCGCAGGATTTGGACCAACCTGATTTTGACCCAAAGATGTTGAAATTGGCAGTTTCACCTGACCTTGGGTTTTTCGAAATTAATGCTGATGTTGCCCATGCTTTTGATCAAACTTTGGTCAGCCTTGATAATGCAGGGGTCAAGATGGTGCCTGTTGATTTGGGATGGGGGCAGGAAATTGTCGATGCTTGGTATGATTATTGGTGTGTATATCTGGCGGCGGCAGCTGAAGACCTGCTTGATAATCACCGACAAGATATGGACCCTGAATTTCTAGCCCTGGTTGACCGTGGGTTATCAATGTCCGCGGTGGCATTCAGGCGCCTTGATGAAGTTAGAACCAAACAATGGCGTCAGTTTTCATCAGCGATGACTGGCTTTGATGCATTGCTTTGCCCGACAATGGCGCTGCCTGCACCACCCCTTAATGCGTCGGAAAATGATTTCACCTCGGTCAATGCCAATGGCAGGCTAGTCGGCCTTGATATGACCTGTATGTTCAATTCAATCGGGCAATGCCCTGCTTTATCAGTGCCATCTGGCCTCAGCAAAGATGGTCTGCCCGTGGCAACTCAAATTATTGGCCGTCGATTTGATGATGCAACGGTCTTAAATATTGGTCAGTTGCTTCAAAAAATACATGGATGGAATCATATTTCTCCGCCTAATATGTCATTATATGCCTCATCACTGAAGACAACTTGAAAGGATTTTTTTAAATGCCACAAGATATGTCAAAACCCGTATCAAGCCGATATGACGTTCTTTTTGAGCCCATGAAAATTGGACCAGTGACCGCAAAAAACAGGTTTTATCAAGTCCCCAATTGCAACGGTGGCGGCTATCGTGATCCGTCTGCAGTTGCTGAAATGCGCAAAATCAAATCTGAAGGCGGTTGGGGTGTGATCTTTACTGAGCAAGTTGAAATTCATCAAACAAGCGAAATTGCTCCCTTTATTGAATTGCGTCTTTGGGAAGATAAAGACATGCCTATGATGGCAAAAATGGCGGAAGCCATGAAGACCCATGATGCCTTGGCAGGAATTGAGCTGGCCTATTCGGGCATTAATGGGCCAAATCTTTACACCAAGGAAGTGCCTCTTGCCGCCACCGGTGGGCCTATTATAACCTTCACGTCAGATCCTGTCAGCGCGCGTAGCCTTGAAAAATCAGAAATAAGAGATGTTCGCCGTTGGTATGTCAATGCCGCTAAACGTGCCAAAGACTGTGGTTATGATCTGGTTTGTTTATATGGTGCCCATGGGTTTGGCATCATCCAGCATTTTCTGTCGCGGACAACAAATAAGCGTAATGATGAATATGGTGGCAGTCTTGAAAACCGCAGCCGCTTCATGCGTGAAGTCATCACCGATATCAAAGAAGCGGTGGGCGATACCATGGGGGTGACGGTTCGGTTGTCCCTTGATGAAGCCTTTGATGAATTGAGTTTTTCAAACACCGAATTGCGCGACTGTATCGAAATGAACGCCGAATTGCCTGACCTTTGGGATTTTGCCCATGGCACATGGGAAGATTGTTCTGGCACGTCACGGTTTAAAGGGGAAGGCGCGCAAGAAGATCTGATCCGAGGAATCAAAGATTTAACGTCAAAACCTGTTGTTGGGGTGGGGCGATTCACTTCCCCTGATGCCATGGTTCGGCAAATCAAATCAGGCATTCTTGATTTCATTGGCTCTGCGCGCCCCTCAATTGCCGATCCGTTTCTGCCAAATAAAATTAGAGATGACCGTATTGATGATATCCGTGAATGTATCGGGTGTAATATTTGCGTGACCGGTGACATGACCATGTCGATCTCTCGCTGTACGCAAAACCCATCCTTCATGGAAGAATGGCGCAAAGGTTGGCATCCAGAAAACAAACCGACAAAAGGGGACAGCAATTCCGTGCTTGTGGTCGGTTCAGGTCCTGCTGGTCTGGAAGCTGTCCGTATGCTTGGCGGCAGAGGTTATGAAGTTGCCTTGGCCGAAGCACAAAGTGACTTGGGCGGGCGGGTTGCAAAAGAACGTTTACTGCCTAACCTTTCAGCATGGGGCCGGGTCATGGATTATCGCCTTGGCCAGATTGAACCTATGG
>WTHX01000016.1 GCA_011522975.1 Alphaproteobacteria bacterium
ATCCCACCCGATACAGCCAGTTAACCCCTATGGCCGCACGAAATATTTTATCGAAGAAATTATCAAGGATTGGGCGGCGGTTGACGCCAGTCGTTCGGCTTTATTGTTGCGGTATTTCAACCCTGTTGGTGCGCATATTTCTGGGCAAATTGGTGAAGACCCCATGGGGATTCCTAATAATTTAATGCCTTATATTCAACAGGTTGCTGTTGGCAGGCGTGAAAAACTGAATGTCTTTGGCGATGATTATGACACGCCTGATGGCACGGGCGTCAGGGATTATATCCATGTCACTGATTTGGCCAAAGGCCATGTGGCGGCATTAGATTATTGCGCCAAAAATATTGGGGTTGAAGCAGTTAACCTCGGGACTGGCCAGGGGTATTCTGTCTTAGAAATTGTCGCGGCTTTTGAACGGGCATCAGGCCAGTCCATACCCTATGAAATTGCCCCCAGACGGCAAGGCGATATTGCTATGTTCTATGCTGACCCTCGAAAAGCAAAGACAATGCTGAACTGGCAAGCGAATTTGACGCTGGATGATATGGCGCAGGATTCATGGCGATGGATTGCCGATAACCCCCAAGGGTATGAAGATTAAATCTTTTGGGATTTACCGCTTTATAAAATCGATTTCAGCACGCTGAGATGGTCATCAATATCGCCGTCATCAAGTCTTAATTCAGGATCATTTGGAGATTCATAGGGTGAGCCAATGCCCGTGAAATTTGGGATTTCCCCAGCGCGGGCTTTTTTATAAAGCCCTTTGGCATCACGCGCTTCGCAAACCTCAAGCGGGGTATCGACAAAGACTTCAACAAATTCGCCATCTTCAAACAAAGACCGTGCCATATCGCGTTCAGCCCGAAATGGACTGATAAAGGCGGTTAAAACCACTATTCCTGCATCGACCATTAGTTTTGCCACTTCAGCGATACGTCGGATATTTTCCACCCGATCCGCATCGGTAAAGCCCAAGTCTTTATTCAACCCATGACGAATATTATCGCCATCCAAAACATAGGTTCTGATGCCTTGGTCATGCAGGGATTGGGCAAAAGCATTGGCGATGGTTGATTTGCCTGATCCGCTCAGCCCAGTGAACCAGAAGACTTTTGATGTATGGCCATTAAGGGCGCGGCGGGCGGCTTTATCCACATCAAGCCGTTGCTGATGGATATTGGTGGCGCGCCTTAAGGCAAATTTGATCATCCCTGCCGCCATGGTTTCATTGGTTAAGGGATCTATCAGGATAAAAGCGCCTAGGTCTTTACAGTTTTGATAACTGTCATAGGCAATGGGTTTCAATGTGCTGATGGTGACGCAAGCGATCTCGTTTAAATCCATGTCAGTGGCGGCCAGTTCTTGGCCTTTATTGACATCAATTTGGTGTTTTAAATTAGACAGGCTGGCGGTGACGGTCTGCCCACCAATTTTCAACTGATACTGGCGGCCAATCAGGCCTTTTGTTTTGCTCATCCAGATCAAATCGGCTTCAAATTGATCGGCGGTTTCAGCAGGGGTGGATTTGGCGGCGATCACATCCCCGCGGGAGATATCAATCTCATCGTCCAGTTCAACTGTCACCGCAAGCCCAGGGGCGGCAACCTCCAATTCAGCACCCGCAAGCCAGATCGATTTGACACGGCTGACAGCCCCTGATGGCGCCACCCTAATCTCATCCCCTTTTGTGAGGGGAGCGCGCAATACAGTGCCGCTAAACCCTCTGAAATCAGCATTGGGGCGCGCCACCAGTTGAACGGGCAAAGCAAATCCACTTGTGGCGGAGGATGGGTGCGGATCAACAGTTTCAAGTTTTGATATTAATGTTGGGCCTTGATACCAGCGCATTTTACTGGACCGTTCCGTGACGTTATCCCCCATCAAGGCTGAAATAGCGATGGGGGTAACTTCTGCAAAATTGAGGGCTGCGCTAAAGTCTTGGTAATCAGTAACAATTTGATCAAAAACAGACTGGTCATACCCCACCAAATCCATTTTATTGACCGCCAGAATAATATTTTTAATCCCCATCAAATTGCAGATTAAACTATGGCGGCGGGTTTGTTCCATCATGCCATGGCGGGCATCCACCAAAATAATCGCTAAAGATGCCGTCGATGCGCCTGTCGCCATATTGCGGGTGTATTGGGCATGGCCAGGGGTATCTGCAACAATAAACTTGCGGCGGTCAGTGGCAAAGAAACGGTAGGCCACATCAATAGTGATGCCTTGTTCACGTTCAGCAGAAAGCCCATCCACCAGAAGCGCAAAATCAATATCAGCCCCTTGGGTGCCGTGTTTTTTGGATTCCGCTTGCAGGGCGGTGATCTGATCATCAAACAAACATTGGGCTTCAAACAGCATGCGGCCAATCAAGGTGGATTTGCCATCATCAACCGACCCGCAAGTGATAAACCGCAAGGTATCCAACGCCGATTGTTCCGCCAGATAGTTTTGAATAGAAAGGGATGGAGTTGTCATTAGAAATACCCTTCCTTTTTCTTGTCTTCCATCGATGCTTTGGCGTCTTTATCAATGGTGCGGCCTTGGCGTTCAGATGATCGTGTTGTTAGTAATTCCAAAATAATATCTTCAATGCTGCTGGCGGTGCTTTCAATCGCGCCTGTCAGTGGGTAGCAGCCCAAGGTACGGAAGCGGACTTTACGCATTTCAACTTTGTCAGATTTGCCAAGGGGCAGGCGATCATCATCAACCATGATCAATGTGCCATCACGTTCAACCACAGGGCGGTCAGCGGCAAAATAAAGCGGTACAATCGGGATATTCTCACGATAGATATAGGCCCAGATATCAAGTTCAGTCCAATTTGATAATGGGAAGACCCGCATGGATTCACCTTTGGTGACGCGGGTGTTGTAAAGCGACCATAATTCAGGGCGTTGATTTTTAGGGTCCCATTGATGCTGGGCTGTTCGGAAAGAAAAAATCCGTTCTTTGGCACGACTTTTTTCTTCATCACGACGGGCACCACCAAAAGCCGCATCAAATTTGTAATGGTCCAGCGCCTGTTTCAGCCCTTGGGTCTTCATGATATCGGTATGAAGCGCTGAGCCATGATCAATCGGATTGATCCCTTGCTTGACGCCGTCAGGGTTTTTATGGACCAGCAATTCCATCCCTGTGGCTTCGGCCACTTGATCGCGAAATTCATACATGGCACGGAATTTCCAGCCGGTATCAACATGCAATAACGGGAAGGGCGGGATGCCCGGCCAGAAGGCTTTGCGCGCCAGATGCAACATCACCGCGCTGTCTTTGCCGATGGAATAAAGCATCACCGGGTTTTCAGCCTCCGCCACCACTTCTCGGATGATATGGATGCTTTCCGCTTCCAGCAAATCCAAATGGGACGGTTGGGGTGACGGCGCTTTCAAGGTGAAATCCATCTTCAAATCAAGGCCGTAATCTTCACGATAGACCGTGTCAGCAATCATTACATTTTGAGGGGTGGTGACTGTGTTGCGATATTCTGCCAATTCACCTTGGATGATCAATAACACAGGGTTTTGATGGTGGTCGGCAATGGCGGTGACAAAGGATTGGAGATGGTCACCATCAGACTGTTCGTCTTGGGCAAATGACCATAGCCGTGCCCCACGGCCATCATGGGCGCAAATCATGGCTTCTTTTGCCTCTGATGGCCATTTTTGCACAATCAGCCATTTGCCCCGTTTGGATTGAATGGCGGTGGTGGCATGGTCCAATAAAGATGCTGAAAGCGGGCGGCCAGCCTCATCACAAAGTGCGTCGAACCCTAGTTGCGGCGGGAAATAGCCTGCATCGCCTGTCATCCGTTCTAATTTTTTTAAATCAGCCGCTGAATTGGAC
>WTHX01000109.1 GCA_011522975.1 Alphaproteobacteria bacterium
GCGTAATAATGAATATCCTGATAATCAATCGGCGGATAATTGAGTTTCGCCCAATCAGGTTCTTCCATGGTCAACCAATGGCGATAGGCCTTGAGGCGCAATTCCAGCATCCATTCAGGTTCATTTTTCTTGGCAGAGATCAGACGGATCGTGTCTTCATTCAAGCCTTTAGGGGCTTTATCCACCTCAATATCGGTGACAAATCCGTATTTATACTTACCTGTGGCTTCTTCGACTTGCCTGATGGTTTCCATCGTTGCTGACATCGTGTACCTACCTCGTTAACTCAGACTTTAGTTCAGATTGGGATTCAAATTGGGATTCAGGTTGAGATGATGCGGCCAGCGCATCGTGATTAAAATAATGGTCAGGGTTGATCAGATCAGCCAATGACATGGCCCTTAGCGCATCATCAATGACCGAATTAACGCGCTCCCAATGACCGCTCAAAAAACAACTTTGCTTAGCATTGCACGGCTCAACCGATGTTTCCACACAAGCGGTTAAGGCAATCGGACCTTCGAGGGCTTCGATGATGGCCGCCACTGAAATATCTTCAGGCGGTTGATTAAGGCAATAGCCGCCATGTTTGCCGCGGGTGGATGCCACCAGCCCAGACGCCGCCAGTATTTTCAGAATTTTCGATATACTCGCTGATGTCAGCCCTGTTTTAATCGCAACTTCACTCACTGAAAGGCTTTGATTCTGGTCATACCGATATTGAAAAGCCAAAAGGCTCATCACCACCGCGCCATAATCTGTCATGCGATTCAATTTGATCATGATCTGCTTTCAAGACCTTGTTGCAATCTACGCTCGGAGCAATTTAATCCGCGCATCAGGTTTATTTTTGAAAAGTTAATAAATTAAAAAGGACCAAATCAGTCCGTATTGAATATATGGACCTAGTTTAGAATGATTTCAAGTCTTTTCTTTGCGCATGAAAATGAGAATTAATCTCAATTTTTCAATGGATTATAACAGGTTGATTCCTTGTAAATTTGGGAAAAGCGCAAAGAAAATACGCTCCTATAGGAAACCCCTGTTACGGGGTAACAGGGGCAAACCATGCGTAAGGTTTGATTTAACTATGACTGTAAATCTAAACCTTGCAAAATCACATTACCGTGATGGCGGATCAATGCTTACAACAGGATCAGCAATGATCTTTAGGGCTAAAGCCTTTAATTGACGCTATCGCGGCGTGGCGGATAGCGGCCCGCGCTGAAATCATCGAACATATCTTCCAGCTCAGGGTGATCAACAGGCCCAGCATCCCCGTCAGAGACCAGATTCTGCTGGCTGACATAGGCGGTGTAGTAACTGTCGTCATTTTCCGCCAAAAGGTGATAAAACGGCTGTTCACGCGCAGGGCGGATCTCTGCTGGAATCGCTTCATACCATTCTTCGGTGTTGGAAAACTCGGGATCAACGTCAAAAATAACACCGCGGAAAGAAAAATGGCGGTGACGAACAACATCACCAATGTTGAAAACCGCTTCTTTTTTTATTTTTGGATTTTCTGACATAAAGGTCTCTTTTCGATCAAAAGGTGTATGGATTTATAATTAGATGCAATTTGATGAAATACAAGTTTATTTCAACAAGCCGAAAAGGCCGCAAGAAGCGGCCTCAAACGAAACGCATCAATACGATGCAAATAAATGCGCGGATAACCGACAGCGTTTTAGATGCGGTCTTTAACCTTCAGCACCTGACGACCACGATACATCCCTGTTTTCAGGTCCATCTGGTGGGGACGGTGCAATTCGCCAGTTGTCTTATCTTCGACATAGGCGTCAGCTTTGATCGCGTCATGGGCGCGGCGCATACCCCGCTTGGATGGGGTGGTTTTTCTCTTTGGAACAGCCATCGCTGAAACTCCGTAAAAATCTAGGTTCTGTTGGTGGAGCCAGACGGGATCGAACCGACGACCTCCTGAATGCAAATCAGGCGCTCTCCCAGCTGAGCTATGGCCCCGAAACAGAAACCACGCTTTTGTGCGTGGGTTGGTGCACTTTATTAACCAGCAAGGGCTTGGCGTCAAGCCCTTACTGTTCATTTTGTGAAAAAAACCTCAGTTCACTCTTTTAATTTAGAGTTTTGGGTTCTCACCTAGGGCTTCGATGACGGCTGGATGGACAATTTTACCATCTTTGACATTCAAGCCTTCCATCAAATGCGGGTTTTCATCAAGCGCTTTCAGGCCCTTATCCGCCAATGCCAAAGTAAATGGCAATGTTGCGTTATTCAACGCATGGGATGACGTCAAAGGCACTGAACCTGGCATATTGGCCACACAGTAATGAACGATACCGTCAACATTATAGACCGGATCTTCATGGGTGGTGGCACGTGAGGTTTCAAAACAACCGCCTTGGTCAATCGCAACATCACAAAGCACCGCACCCGGGCGCATCATGCCCAAATGTTCACGCCGAACAAGACGTGGGGCAGCCGCACCAGGGATCAACACAGCCCCAACAACCAGATCAGCGGTTGCCAGCGCATCTTCAATCGCCTTGCCTGTTGAAAACTTAGTGGTCAGCGTGCCATTGAAGACATCATCCAAATAACGCAAACGTGGCACAGACCGGTCAAGAATCGTAACATTCGCGCCGATACCAACCGCCAGTTTGGCCGCATTCGTGCCCACAACACCGCCGCCAATCACCACAACATTGGCAGGATCAGTACCGGGAACGCCAGACAGAAGCAACCCACGGCCGCCGCCTGTCTTCTTCAAGAAATACCCGCCTTCAATAATTGAAAGACGACCTGCAACTTCACTCATTGGGGCCAAAAGCGGCAACCCACCATGGGAATCAGTGACCGTTTCATAAGCAATGGCGGTACAGCCTGATTCCATCAACCCAATGGTCTGGGCAGGATCAGGGGCCAGATGCAAATAAGTGAACAGAATCTGATCAGAACGGAGCATTTTCCATTCAACTTCCTGCGGTTCTTTGACCTTGACGATCATATCGCTATTGGCAAAGACAGCAGCCGCGTCAGGAGCAATCTCAGCGCCAACAGCACGGTAGGCGTCATCATCAGAGCCAATGCCAGCACCAGCACCAGATTGCACCAATACTGAATGGCCACGCGCGGTCAGTTCTTTGACTGAATCAGGCACAAGCCCAACACGGAATTCACGATTTTTAATTTCGGTAGGAACGCCAATACGCATCTTTGATCTCCCTTGACTGCTCACTATTGGAATATTGGCGCATCCTAAATCAAACCAATTGATAGGGGCTTGCTTTTTGCATAATGAAATAGAGATTTTTTCGAATTATATTGAATATTTATCTATTTTTTTGATATATTATTCGAACATCTAAAAAATTAGAGTTAAATCATGCCACTCGACCGTGCCGATAAAGCGATTATTAAATCCCTGCAAGAAAATGCCCGCCTGACCAATGTGGAATTGGCGGAACGTGTTGGGCTTTCGCCCTCGGCGTGTTTGCGGCGGGTCAATATGTTGGAAGAATCAGGCACAATTTCAGGATATTTCGCTGAATTAAACGCCGCCAAAATCAATTATGAGGTGGTTGTTTTGGTGCAAATCACCCTCACCGGCCAATCGGCGGCTATTTTGAAGGATTTTGAACAGGCGGTAGTGCGAATCCCCAATCTTTTGGCGTGTTTTCTCATGGCAGGGGCAAAAGACTACATCCTGCGCATCGCCGCCCAAGATGTCAGCGATTATGGCGAGATCCACAGCAACCATCTGGCCGCCCTGCCCCATGTCCAAAGTATGGAATCAAACTTTGTGCTGCGGACGGTGATGAATCGCGGCCTGCCTGTTGATCTAATCTGATCCTTTAACCACCGCGTCAGGCTTAATAGACGACAGGCCATACCCCGCTGCCATGCGGTGTATCTGATGGATTTTATCCGCTAATACTGACCAATCGTCATGCTCTGCGATTGGTGCCCAAATCGCCTCCACCTCATCAATCAGCATGGTTTGGGGGTCATCATCCTGAAAATACGCATGATCAGGGTTAACGCCCTCGGCCATGGGGGCATGGGCCAGCAAATCAGATGCCGCCTGCCATGACGCTGATGTGTAAAGCCGCTTTCTCTGGCCTGTTTTTGCCCTTTTGGCGGCGGCGTCCCCGCCAAACCAATCAAAGAAAACACTTTCAAAATCACAGGCGCTTTCCCGCATCGCTTTAAACAGGGCTTCAGCCATGATGGGGGCATCCGTCCAATCAGGGTTGATCCCCAAACGGCGGCAAAGGGCGGTGACCATAGCGTCTTGCATTCTGGTTTGAAAATCAGTCACGGCACGCTGCATGGTTTCAAGATCAGCCAGATCAATCAGCGCATCAGCCAAGCGGCATAATGCCCAAAAACTCGCCTCAGGTTGGCGTCCATAGGCGTATCGACCTTGGTGGTCAAAATAGGCGGCGGTAAAACTAGGGGTTAATGACGGTAAAAACCGCCATGGGCCATAATCAAAACTTTCGCCTGAAATATTGTAATTGTCGGTATTTAAAACGCCATGGACAAAGCCTGCGGCCATCCATGATGCCGTTAAATCAGCCATCTGGCGACCAACAGCAGAGACGAATCCTGCTGCTAATTCTGCGATATCAGCGTTAGAATCAAGGGCATGGGGATAATAGGTTTCGACGGCATATCTGAGGAGGCGTTCAAGCGTCTCTTGGTCTTGCAAATAAGCCAAACGCTGAAAACTGCCGATGCGGATATGGCCATGGTTGAGCCTGACCATGACAGCGGATCGGGTGGGTGATGGTTCATCATGACGCTGAAGCGCTTCACCTGTTTCAATGATCGAAAATGTCTTTGATGTATTGACCCCCAAAGCATCTAGCATTTCGGTTGCCAGAATCTCCCGCACCGCGCCTTTTAAGGTCAGGCGGCCATCTGCCGTGCGTGAATATGGGGTTTGACCAGAGCCTTTGGTGCCAAAATCAAGCAAACGCCCATCAACAGGATCTTCGATCTGGGCATAGAGAAACCCGCGCCCATCGCCAATTTCCGGGTTATACACCCCAAATTGATGACCATGATAAGCCAAGGCCAAGGGCGCATCCAAGGAGCCTTCCATGGGCTGGAAACGGCCAAATCGCGCGACCCATTCCTCATCGTCATCAAGCCAGTCATTAAACCCCAATCGTTTCGCCCAAGCGGAGTTTTGATACCGGATGACGCATTTAGGAAAATCAGCAGGCGTCACTCGTGAGAACATTTTCTCACCAAGGCTGAAATGATTGTTTTTTGGAATAAATCTTGCCATGGTCAATACTGTCATTTAATGGCATGGCTAGACAATGAGAAATCAGCCATGGATGGAGGGTTTGATGCATTCAATCAAAGACGTATTACAACCTATCGAACAAGCAAGGGGGTTGCCAAGTCATCTTTATGTTGATGATACCGCAACGGCTGAAGAACGTGAGCGTGTCTTCTTCTCCACTTGGTCGGCGATCACCCATGGCAAGAACGCGCCTGACCCTGGCAGCGTCATGCCTGTTGATTTTCTGGGCATGCCTCTTTTGGTTGTCCGCAACAAGCAAGGTGAGATTAAAGTTTTTGAAAATGTTTGCCGTCACCGCGGCATGCGTTTGGTTGATGCGCCTGGTAAATTGAAGGGCCCCATCACCTGTCCTTATCATGCTTGGGCGTATGATCTGGATGGTGCGTTGAAAGCCACCCCCCATGTTGGCGGCGCCAATATCCACCATCATGACAATATCGACCCTTCTGAAATGGGATTGAATGAAGTCAGAAGCCATGTCTGGCGTGATGTGGTGTTTGTAAATATTAATGAGAACGCTGAGCCATTTGAAGTCGTGCATCAGGAACTGCTGGCCCGCTGGCAAGAATTTGACCAACCGCTTTATCATGGCGGTGATGATTCGGGCTTCACCCTCAAATTGAACAGCAATTGGAAACTGGCGATCGATAATTATTGCGAATCCTACCACCTGCCCTTTGTTCATCCTGACTTGAACACGTATTCGCGCTTGGAAGATCACTATAATATTGTTGGTAACAGCGGTTTTGCGGGCCAAGGCACATTGGTTTACAACCCATCTTTATCGGATGATGGGCGGTCCTTCCCCAATTTTTCAGGCCTTGACCAGAAATGGGATCAAGCGGCGGAATATATCGCGCTGTTTCCGAATGTTTTGCTGGGGGTTCACCGTGACCACGCCTTTAGTATTGTGATCGAGCCCAATGGCCATGGTGAAACGGTCGAACATATCGAAATTTATTATCCAACAGAAGATTGTCTTACTGCCGATTATGCCGATATGCGGGCCAAAAACGCTGAACTTTGGCATGTTGTTTTTGAAGAAGATATCGGTGTGGTGGAAGGCATGTATGAAGGCCGCAAAGCCAAGCGCTATGATGGCGGCAAGTTTTCCCCTGTGATGGAAGAGCCTACCTATAAATTCCATTATTGGATTGCTGAAAAAATGCTGGCAAGTGAGGCAGCAGAATAAACCTGATTGTGGTTTCAAAAAAATTACAGAGGCGGTTTCAACTCCAGAAATCGCCTTTTTTTATGGTGGTTATTCCGCGAAAATCCGGTCCAATTCACCTGACAGCACATGGCTGACGATGAAATTGCCCAAGGTTTCTATTTCCTGATAAAACCGTGACTTTTCAACATCTTTCAAGCCTTTGTAATCATGGGATGAATGTTTGACGATTGAAAAATCAGATACAGGCGGCGCAACAATCACGTTTAATGACTTTGCCGCATTATTGATCAGCGAATAATCTTTCTGATTAGGCGATGTACGGTTGGGTACAACGATAATATGCGGCGTCATGCTGGTGTAATCTTCTTTTCTGGCGTCAATTTCTTGGACGTAATCGATGGTCGGCTGCATATCAGTCCATGACAGAGACGTCGGAACAATCATAGTGTTACACAACAGCGCCACTTGCCAAATGTTGCCGATCTTACCTGCCGCAGTATCCACCACTACCAATGAATTGTCTTTGACAAGATGACTTTTCATAACGCCATCAATAGTCGACATAATCGCCCCATCATAGCGATCTCCCATGGGCATGAACCTGATTTGCTCAGGTGCAAGAATTGATTTCATCATTTTTGATGATGTGCCTTGGGGGTCAGTATCAATCAAAAGAATATCCAGATTAGGCCGAAGCTTTTGGATCATCTCAAGAGTATACATGCATAAAGTGCTTTTACCCACGCCGCCTTTCATATTACCAAAAAAGAGCCCGTGGCCATTTAATCCTGCAAGCATAATCGCTAATCCATCTAGCCTATTTATATCTTTGAAAACACTTTATACACTCAGAAATATTCTTCAACCGTTGTGGTTTAATTATTATTTTTATGCCATATTACAAATACCTAATTATACGGAATAATTTGATTTGAGCCAGATCACCAATCGCATAAGCCAAACAGGCCAATCCACACTCAATGCTATTACCGCTATTGGATATGCCAGTATCCTGATATGGGATAGCATCCTGTTGTTATTTATGGGCAAACGGGTCAATCAACCTGTTCGTTTTGGCTTGGTGATTGATGAGATTATTAATGCTGGGGTCAAGGCTGTACCTGTGGTTGCGCTGATGTCAGCCACCATCGGTGTCATGCTTTCCATCCAAGGGATTCACACTTTATCGATCTTTGGCGCGGAAACCCAAGTGACCTTTGGTCTGGCTATTTCAATCCCCCGCGAATTCGCCCCTTTGATCACGGGCATTTTAGTGGCAGGGCGGTCAGGATCACAATTGACCAGCCGTGTTGGGTCAATGCAGTTAAATGGTGAGATTGACGCCCTCACTGTTATGGGGATTGCCCCTGCCCGCTATGTGGTGGCGCCATCTTTAATCGGCTTATTGGTCAGCCTGCCTGTATTGGTGGTGATCGGCAATTTGGCGGCATTTTCAGCAGCAGGGCTTTATATCCATGCCACGCTTGGCATTGGGCCTGATGCCTATTGGGCTGATATTCTGGATGTGGTGACGATTGATGATTTCCTTCATGGCATCATGAAGTCATTTATCTTTGCCATTTTGCTGGCGATGATCGCCATCAGCCTTGGTATGCGGGTCTATGGCGGGGCTGAAGTTTTGGGCAAAAGCACGACGAAATCAGTGGTCACTTGTATTGCCGCTATTATCGGCGCTGATACGATCTTTGCCTTATTGTTATAACGCGTGTGGATTTGTTTGGTTTTTAGGTTTTAGGTTTTATGTCTTCGCAACCCCCGATCATCGTTGAAAATCTGCAAGGCGGCTATAACGGCATCCCTGTCATCCATGGCTGTAATATGGAAATTGCCCAAGGTGAGATTGTGGTAATTATGGGCGGGTCAGGCTCAGGAAAATCAACATTTCTAAAGCATTTAATTGGGTTGAAAGAGCCGATGCAGGGTGATGTCAAACTTTTTGGCCAATCGCTTTATCAGACCAGCATTTACAAGCGTATGGACCTTTTAAAGGGCATTGGCGTGGCGTTTCAAAGCGGTGCCTTAATGTCTTCAATGACGATTGCTGAAAATGTCGCCCTGCCGTTGCGCGAACATACCGACCTTGATGAAGAATTGATCCAAGTTATCACCCGTATGAAACTCGATTTCGTCAATCTTCTGGGCAAGGATGATCTGCTGCCGTCTGAGCTTTCAGGCGGGATGCTGAAGCGAGCCGCTGTCGCGCGCGCCATCGCCCTTGACCCGAAATTAACCTTTATGGATGAGCCTTCCGCAGGGCTTGACCCTGTGATTGCCGCCGCGCTTGATGATTTGATCATCCAATTGAAAGAATCATTGGGCATGAGCGTGGTTGTCGTCACCCATGAACTTGAAAGCGCGTTTAAGATTGCCGATCGCATTGTTGTGCTTGATCGCGGCTATATCATTTTTTCAGGCACGCCTGATGAAATTAAAAAATCGGATAACACAAGAATTCAGAATCTAATTAATCGAGTTCCTGAAGAAGAAGAATTTGACGCTGAACTTTACGCTCAACAATTGATGGGACAATAAGTCCATATGCTTTATGGGGCTTTAAGAAGGCAAAGAGAGGAATAAAAACATGACCATCCAGTCAAAAGAGTTTGTGGCAGGCAGTTTTGTGATTGGCGGCTTGATTGGCCTCCTTGCTATTATTGCTGTTCTGGGTGATTTCCTGCAAAAAACCGACCCTTATTACACAAGGGTTAATAATGTTGCGGGCCTTAAATCGGGCGCAGCAGTCATCTATGAAGGTTATATCATCGGCTCGGTCACTGACATTGACCCCCAAGCCAGTGAAGATGGGATGACCTTCCATATCGGTCTTGCCATCGAAGAAGGCTGGCAAATCCCTGAAACCAGTGAAGCCAGCATCGCCTCTCTTTCTTTGCTGTCCGCCATGGCCATTCAGATCAATGCTGGTACAGGCCCTGCGTTAACGCCGGGGTCAGAAATCCGCATGTCGCAGCAAATGAACTTTGTCGATGAGTTGAGCAAAACCGCCGATAATTTTGCACAAATCGCTGAAAATCACGTTGTGCCGTTGCTTAATACAGTCGATGAATTGCTTAGCCAGCATGGCGCCGAAACCTTTGATAATGTCAATATCTTAACCAAAGGTCTGGCCTCAGAAGTGCCGCAAGTCACGGCTAATCTAAATAATGCCATCGATAACCTTAATCAGTTGATTGCCAGCGTTGATCCTGATGCTATTAATGGCGCGATCAATGATGTTGATGGCATTCTTGATGATGTCGATGTGATAATGGGTGATGTCAAAACAGCGTCCTCGCGCTTATCACAATCGATGGATGGTGTTGATACGGTGATTGATAACTCTGTTCAGGCTTCAGCCAATGTCCAGGCGACAACAGAAACCTTAAATAAAATCACTGAAAATGATCTGGCTAAAATCCTGAAAGAAATGCGGTTTGCTGCCATTATCTTAAAAGAAGTTATGAAAAAAGCCGATGATGCCGCCTTGGATGTCAATGACCTGACAACTGCAGGTGGCGGTCAAGTCTTGACGATTTTAGATCGTCTCGACCGCGCGGCCCTTAATATCGAAGAAATGACCAATATGCTTAAAAATAACCCTGGTGTCTTAATCACAGGTACGGAATAGGAGTTGACTATGACGTTATCGTCTCAATCCACCAACAATCGACCAAACCGTCGGCAATTCTTTGGCTTTGCCGCCAGTGGCGTTGCGCTTGTTGCCTTAACCGCTTGTGCTGGCCCACAAGCCCGTGTGACCGAATATCACTATGGTCTGACCCCGCAACTCAACGCATTGTCACTGCCCAAAGGCCAGATTAAAATTGAACGAATTTCAGCCAATGGTATTTTTGCAGGCCGTCCTATTATCGAACAGGTTAGCACCACGCCAGAACGTTATGTTGAAACCCGCAGTAAGCTCTGGCATTCAAGCCCAAGTGATTTAATCCGTGATGCGTTGATTAAAGGCTGGAACAAAGCATCCGATCGCAAGGTTATCACCTCATCCTTATCGGCAACGGCAGAGTATCGCCTTGATATTGATGTGATGGGCATTGGATATGGCGCATCAGGCAAGGGTTTTGTCAAATTACGAGCGGTTCTGACCGATGCCAAACGGCAGGTTCTAATCGACAGCCATTATGACGCTTCAGGGCCTTCTGCGACTGATTTGGATGGTTCCGTACAATCCATTGAAACCGCGCTGTCAGAAGCGTTCAATGCGCTTGGGGCAGATATTTCGGCAGCAGCATCCTGATACGGTTATAAATCACGTTTAGGCGGCGTTTGCTTTTCTGGCTTTGGGGCTGGCGCAAGGTCAATCAGTATATCTTCATTTGCCCCTTCGCCATGAAGCCGACCTTCGCCGCACCAATCATCATCAAACGTTGCAGGCCAAATGGTACCTGCATCTTCATCCATGGTTTCTGACACAGGCGTGGGCGCATGACGCCGACACCGCCCCTCACGCGCTTTTGTTAAAGAGCCGCGATGGGTAATATCCCAAAAGATACAGTCCTTACAAAAGATTTTGATCATGATCGATGCTCAACACTGCCGAGATTGGAAATGGAATTAGTGATAAGGTCTTTAGCATATTGCGGGTATTGGTGAAATGCTGAAGATTTTGGATTGGCCAAGGTTAAAACCTTATATCCTTCGGGGCTTGATAACCCTCGTTTGGATAGGTTTTCCATAAATTGCGACAAAATCTTGTCTGAAGGTAAGGCTAGTTTCTGTTCCTGCTTAAGACCCAATGTCATGGCTTTGGACAAGTGATGGGGAAAGACAACCGACCCCAAAAGATCGGCATCTTTTAATAAAGCCGATAAATGATCTTTCGAAGCGTCAACGGATAAAACATGAAATGAGGTCTGATTAATCATGGTTAGAAGTTGCTGCCAGGCTTGGCCATGCCCTGTTTTTCCAAAGAGACGGCGGCCTGCAATCATCGCGGAGCGGACTTCTTCGTCATAGGGTTTTGCAGCCATGGCGCGGCCACGGTGGTCAAGATCGTGCACCATAGCAGCCAGCAATAAGGTAAATTGGTCATCTTTCGACAACCTATGTTGACTTGGCATCAAACTGGCCAAAACCGCCGCAAACACCATCACCGTGATATTATGCCAGTCATGGTGATAACCATTCTTGTGCGCATTGCGCCCAGCGGCCCAAACAAGCGGCCTGATCGATCGTTGATATTGCCTTGGCACCCTGCCCCCTGCCCAAGCAAAGACATCTTGAGGACGGGCTTTGCCATAGGGTTTTAACGCCGCCCCCAGAACCGGCAAAAACCGGCCTAGATGCTTAATCAAATAGGGTTTATTCGGAATTGTTTTGCCGTTGCAATATAGCGGCACCATGGCATCAACCGTTTTTTTGTGGCGCAAACACCAAGCGAGATGAATTGCCATCTTTTAAAGCTGTAACCTGATAATCATCAGCGATCTCAGAAATAATCGTCAGGCCATAACCGCCTTCATCAGGCCGTCGTTTTTCAGCCTTGACATGCCAGTCTTTTGGGTCAACTGGCGGGGCATTATCGGTAATCGTGCAAATCAAACCTTGATCAGAATAATCAAAAGCCAAAGTCATGACGCCGTTTTTATCACCGCCTTTAAACCCATAACGGATGACATTTTGTGTCACTTCACCAATGGCCAATTGCAGGTCAATCTCACGGTCTGACCATCCGATATCCGCCAAAACGGAAGAAACAAACTGCCGACTTTCTTGTAATGACGTATCAAGGCCAATGAATTGTTTTTCAAAACGCTGCATGGCTACCCCTGCCCCACAGAAGTCACAATCAGAAGCGTCGCGTCATCATGGGTCACCAATCTTTGGTCATCAAATCGGCGCATAATGTCAGCAACCCGTTGAGAGCCTTTTAAAGTTTTATGATTTTTCGCAAGATCAACCAAGCCTTCAAAGCCCAATTCATCATCATCCATCATGGCTTCGGTAATGCCATCTGTCATGATGTATAACGCCGCGTTATCCAATTGGCCTTGCCAAGGCTTTAGCGGTTCAGCAGAAATATCAATCAACCCCAAGGGCACAGTGTGGGAGTCAATCACTTGCTGGGAAGATGCCTCATCATCATTGTCTTCGGGCATATACAAAAGCGGGCCATGACCACAATTGATCAACTCAGCCTGCCCTGTTTCAGGGTCAAACCAACCGCTGACAAAAGTCACAAACCGGTCAGAGGCGACATCCAGTAATTCAAGATTGATGGCGGTGGCAATCTCCAGCCCTGATTTGCCTTGTTTGGCCAGTGACCTAAATAACGCAATGCAGCGCGCCATCAAAAGAGACGCCGTAATGCCTTTGCCCGCAACATCACCCTGACAAAAGGCCAATTTGCCATCGACCATTAAATGATCGAAAAAATCACCGGATAAGTGACGGGCGGGAATGACTTTGCCTGACGCATAGCCATTGAAATCAACCAGCGGCATCAGCGAGGCTTGGGCTTCCGTCGCTTGGTCCAAATCACGTTGCAGCAATTGATCCTGAATGGCCTTTTCGGCCAGACGCACATTGGAAATTGCCATGGCGAGGGCTGAACCAAGTGAGGTCAATAACGCCAAATCAGCATCAGTAAAATTAGTGATGATATCCTGATCATCGGCGGAACGACGGTTGATCGCTTGGATCGCGCCAAAATGCTGATCCCCTAAATGGACAGGGGCTGTCGCTGTAGAGACGGTTTTAAATCCTGACGCATCATCAGCAGCCCTGAAATGGGCTTTGTCCGCACCCGCATCAGACACCAATTCGGATTGGCCCGTTGTAAAAGCCCGCCCAACCAAGCCTTTATCATGGGGCACGACCAAGCCTGTAACATCAACAGGACCATTACAAACCATGCATTCCAACGATTGATCAGCGTCTCTGTAT
>WTHX01000107.1:0-20779 GCA_011522975.1 Alphaproteobacteria bacterium
GAACTATCCGCCACCCGCAAGCCTTCCACCCCGATCACCCGACATTCCGGATCAACCACCGCCATGGGGTCGGCGGCATCGCCCATCCGCATCGTCCCGCAAGGGTGATACGCGCTTTCGGCATGCTCACGAATAAAGGCATCAATCGCGGCATCGCTGGTGGCGTCATCGCCGGGTTGAATCTCCCGCCCGCGGAACGGGTCCATCGCCGATTGATGCAGAATCTCACGGCTCAAGCGAATGCATTTTCTGAACTCCACCCAATCGTCAGGATGGCTCATGTAATTGAATTTAATCTCTGGCGCGTCCTCGGCCTCAGCCGATTTAATCCGCACATGACCGCGTGATTTGGATCGCATCGGCCCGACATGCAATTGAAAGCCATGGCCTTCGGATGGCGCCGTGCCATCATAGCGGATCGCCACCGGCAGGAAGTGATATTGAATATCCGGATAAGACACGCCCTTATCAGACCGGATAAAGCCCAAGGTTTCAAAATGATTGGTCGTCCCCGGCCCTGTTTTGGTAAACAGCCATTGCGCGCCAATCCGCGCTTTGGAAAACAGGTTGAGATATTTATAAAGCGTGATCGGTT
Source organism: Alphaproteobacteria bacterium (assembly GCA_011522975.1). Taxonomy (GTDB): domain Bacteria; phylum Pseudomonadota; class Alphaproteobacteria; order Puniceispirillales; family UBA1172; genus JAGWAQ01. The sequence goes on from WTHX01000107.1 coordinate 596, forward strand.
GCAGGCATTCCACCTGAAAATACACTTCCAAATGATCTTGCAGGTTTTCACCGACGCCGCCGCGATCGGCAATCGGCGTGATGCCATGGGATTTCAACAAAGCCGCGGGCCCAATGCCGGACCGTTGCAAAATCTGGGGTGAGTTGATCGCCCCTGCCGCCGATATCACCTCACGGCTTACCTTCACATCATGGGATTGCCCGCCTTTGATATAGCGCACGCCCACCGCCCGCTTGCCTTCAAATAAGATGCGGTCAACCCGCGCACGGGTGATCAATTTTAAATTGCCGCGCTTTAACGCTGGCTTCAGATACGCATTGGCGGCTGACCACCGCCGCCCTTGATAGACCGTCATATCCGCCGCGCCAAAACCTTCTTGCCGATAGCCGTTATAATCCGACGTCGCGGTATAGCCGGCTTGTTCCGCTGCTTTGACAAAAGCATCATGCAAAGGGTTGTCACGCTTGCCGCGGGTCACATGCAACGGCCCTGACCGCCCGCGAAACCCATCATCACCGTCATGGGCATGTTCCATCCGTTTGAAATAAGGCAAGACATCAGCATAGCCCCAACCTTTTGCACCTGAATCTTCCCAATGCTGATAATCGCCGGGGTTGCCGCGCACATAGATCATGCCATTGATCGAGGATGACCCGCCGATCACCTTCCCCCTTGGGCAGACCAAACGGCGGCCATCCAGCCCATCTTCAGGTTCGGCCAGATATTCCCAATCATAGGTTTTCATATTCATGGGATAGGACAATGCCGCCGGCATCTGGATAAATGGCCCAGCATCTGTGCCGCCAAATTCCAGCACCAGCACCCGGGTTTTTAAATCTTCCGTCAGCCGATAGGCGAGGGCTGACCCTGCTGATCCTGATCCGATGATGACATAATCAAATTCAGCCATAGTGCCTATCTCTTGCTCAGCCTTTTATTGCAACCGTTCCGCGTGCCACGCGATATGGTCAGCCATGAAACTCGATACAAACCAATAGGAATGATCATACCCCGGTTGCAGGCGAAGCGTCAGGTCAATGCCATTGGCTTGTGCGGCTTCGGCTAATTTTTCAGGCATCAAATGCTCATCCTTAAAGGGGTCGGCATCGCCTTGATCAACCAGAATATCCCTCGACCAACCATGGCTTGCCATCAATTGGCAAACGTCATAAAGCCCGCCATCTTTGCCGCCGCGATAGGCCTCTAATGCGCGCTGCCCCCAAGGGGTGGCGGTTAAAGCACTGATCGGGGCGAAGGCTGAAACTGATTTGAACAAATCAGGATTTTTCATGGCCAGACCCAAAGCGCCGTGCCCTCCCATGGAATGACCAGTCACCCCTAAGCGGTTCAGGTCAATCGGCGCGTGTTCCGCCACCAATGCCGGCAATTCAGCAATGACATAATCTTCCATCTGATAATGATCTGCCCACGGGCTTTCGGTGGCGGCCATATAATAACCTGCCCCTTGCCCCAGCGAAAATTCGTCATCATCCGCAACCGCAGGGCCGCGCGGTGATGTATCGGGGAAGACCAAAACCATGCCATGTTCAGCAGCATAGGCTTGCGCCCCTGCTTTGGTGGCGGCGTTTTCCCAAGTGCAGGTCAAGCCTGACAGATAAAACAAACACGGCAACGCCTCGCCTGATTTGGCTTGGTCTTGGGCTTGAGGGGGGATAAAGACCGACAATTCCATGCGGGTGTTGGTGGATGTGCTGTCATGGCGGATGACCAAATGGCGGCCGCCATGAAGCGCGGTTTCTGTCACAAGCGCATCACTCATTTCAGGCTATCCTTTAACCGGCGTTAAAACAGAACCACAGAACGGATGCTTTCACCCGCGTGCATCAGATCAAAGCCTTTGTTGATGTCTTCCAGCGGCATGGTATGGGTGATCATCGGATCAATATCGATCTTGCCATCCATATACCAATCGACAATTTTTGGCACATCTGTACGGCCGCGGGCACCGCCAAACGCTGTCCCTCGCCATGACCGGCCTGTCACCAATTGGAACGGACGTGTGCTGATCTCTTGGCCTGCACCGGCAACCCCAATGATAATCGACTCGCCCCAGCCTTTGTGACAGCATTCCAAAGCCTGACGCATGACATTAGTGTTGCCAATACATTCAAAGGAATAATCCGCGCCGCCGCCAGTTAGTTCAACCAAATGGCCGACCAGATCGTCACCAACTTCAGCAGGGTTGACGAAATGCGTCATGCCGAATTTCTCACCCCATGATTTTTTATCGTTATTCAGATCAACCCCAACGATCATATTGGCGCCGATCATCCGCAACCCTTGGATAACGTTAAGGCCAATGCCGCCCAAGCCAAAGACAACCGCATTACACCCTGGTTCAGCCTTGGCGGTATTCATCACCGCGCCAATCCCAGTGGTGACGCCGCAACCGATATAACAAACTTTATCAAAAGGCGCATCAGGATTGATCTTGGCCAAAGAAATTTCAGGTAAAACCGTATGATTGGCAAAAGTTGATGTCCCCATGTAATGGAAGATCGGTTTACCATCCAAAGAGAAGCGTGACGTACCATCCGGCATCACACCTTGGCCTTGGGTGGTGCGGATCGCCTGACAAAGATTGGTCTTGGGGTTCAGGCAATATTCACATTCGCGGCATTCAGGTGTGTAAAGCGGGATCACATGATCGCCCTTTTTCAAAGACTTGACGCCTTCACCAACTTCAACAACAACACCTGCGCCTTCATGACCAAGAATGGCCGGGAAAATACCTTCAGGATCAGCGCCTGAAAGGGTAAATTCATCCGTATGACAAATGCCCGTGGCTTTGATCTCAACCATGACTTCACCCGCCTTCGGGCCTTCAAGATCAACCTCGACAATTTCTAATGGTTTGCCGGCTTCAAAAGCAACTGCTGCACGTGTTTTCATGGTCATCCTCCGATTAATTTTAATTACACTGGCATTACAAATCTGTTTTCGCCAGCAATTTTTGACCTGATTTTAATTTTTTTGGCTTTGATTTATTGTTATGGCCTAGGTTGCGGGATTTGGCAGGGGGTCAAAGAATTTGGTCAATTCCGCGATCGTGCCTTCGGGGTCTTCTTCTGGAATAAAATGTCCTGTTGGCATGGCTTTGCCGATCACCGATTGGGTGGTGTAGTTTTGCCAAACTTCAATTGGCTTAAATTTACGCCCAACAACACCTTTTTCGCCCCAAAGCACTTGCAGGGGAATGTCCAGTTTTTCGTCACGGTCTTCACGGTCATGAACCAGATCAATGGTTGCTGCCGCGCGATAATCTTCACAATTGGCATGGATGCGTTTGGGGTCTTTGAACGCTTCAAGATAGGCGTTTTCAGCCTCACCAAATTCATGGCCGCCTGACCATTTCTGCAAACAAGCATCCATCCATTTATAGGGGTCTTCCATGATCATCCGTTCCGGCAGGTCATAGGGCTGAATTAAAAAGAACCAATGAAAATACGCTGTCGCGAAATCCATATCGGTATTTTCGTACATATCCAATGTTGGGCAGATGTCTAATACAGACATGGCAGCAACACGATCGCGGTAATCCCGCGCCAGCCGATGCGCCACCCTGCCCCCGCGATCATGACCGGTCAGAAAAAAACGGTCATGGCCAAGGGCGGTCATCAACTCAGCCATATCTTGTGCCATTTTACGTTTTGAATAATTGAAATGTTCAGGGTCGCTATCCACCACCAGACTATCGCCATAGCCCCGCAGATCAGCGATCACCAGTCGATATTTTTCAGCCAAAGCATGGGCGCATTTATGCCACATGACATGGGTTTGCGGGTTGCCATGGAGCAATAACATCGGTGGGCCTTCGCCGCCGATCTGACAGAAAATCTGACCATCACTGACATCGACAAATCGCTTTTCAAAACCTTCAAACATGTTTCCTGCCTTTTTAATTCACCACGATCAGGCTGTGCCGAACACCGGTCAATGTCAAGGATATGATCATCTTGCCGATAATGGGGTGACCTGTCATATTGACCCCGCCATGATGGATATGGCGGGGAGGATGAAATGCAATTCAGCGAATGGGTCTTGCTGGCATTATCATGTTTTATTGGCGCCTCAAGCCCGGGGCCAAGCATTGCATTGATGATCCGTGCTGTTTTGCGTGATGGCCGATTGGCAGGGCTGGTTTTTGCCGTGACCCATGGTTTTGGCATCATGCTTTACGCTGGGCTTGTTTCAACAGGGATCATTGCCGTCATGTTGGTTGTGCCGGGGCTGATGCTGGCGTTGCAAATTCTGGGGGTTGTATTTTTACTTTATGTCAGCCGCAATATGATCAGTGGCGGGTTGAAAGCCCGACAAGAATCATCCTCGTTTGGCAATACAGATTTAAATGACGATGACACATCATCCCAAAAGTCACTGATCACCCATGGCCGTGACGGGTTTTTAATCGTATTTTTAAACCCCAAGGTGGCGGCTTTTTTCCTCGCTATTTTCAGCCAATTTTTAAGCATTGATCAAAGCATCCTAACCCGTGTTGGCATGACAATGCTGGCCTGGGGCATTGATACGGGCTGGTATGTTTTCATGGCTTTTGTTTTAGCCATGCCTGTTATTTTAAACAAATTGCGTCAGCATCATGGGCTGGTGGAAGCGTCCATGGGGGGGCTGTTGTTATTAGCGGCCATCGCCATGCTGTTGCGGATGGTGATTTCGCTTTAATCTTGCGTCATCTGATGTATATGATAACCCCTGAAATATAAGATAACACTTGAAGACAAAACCCTGTTTGGAGACCGCCATGTCAACTGAGACTTTCCGCGCCCTGATGTTAAACGCTGATGAAGACGGTAAGGTCAATGCCGCCATCACCGAATTAACCCATAATGACCTGCCTGAAGGCGGTGATGTGCTGATCGCGGTTGATTATTCCACCATCAATTATAAAGACGGGCTGGTGATCAATGGCTTGGGAAAATTGGTTCGCGACTATCCGCATATCCCCGGGGTTGATCTGGCGGGCACGGTCCTTGAATCCAATGATGACCGCTACAAGCCTGGTGATCAGGTGGTGGCGACAGGCTGGCGCATGGGTGAGATTTGGTGGGGCGGCCATGCGGAACGTGCCCGCATCAAAGCTGATTGGCTGGTGCCTTTGCCCGAAGGCATGACCACAAGGCAAGTCATGTCCATGGGCACTGCAGGGCTGACCGCAGCGCTCAGCATCATGGCGCTTGAAAACCAAGGCGTCACCCCTGATGGCGGTGATGTTCTGGTGACAGGCGCGGCAGGCGGTGTTGGCTCTGTTGCGGTCACCATGCTGGCCAAAAAAGGCTATTCCGTTGCGGCGGTCACCGGACGTCCAGAGACCGCGGATTACCTGACAGGGCTTGGCGCCAGCAAGATCATCCCTCGTGAAGATTTGTCGGAACCCACCACTCGCCCCATGGAAAGCGCGACTTGGGCAGGCTGTATCGATAATGTTGGCGGCTCAACCCTATCACGCGTTATTGGTCAGATGGCCTATGGCGGGACAATTGCGTCCTTGGGCAATGCCGGCGGCATTAAGATTGAAACCAATGTCTTGCCGTTTATCCTGCGTGGGGTCAATTTGCTGGGTATCGATAGCGTCATGCAGCCCTATGAAAACCGCGTTAAAGCATGGCAAAATATTGCGAATTGGATGGATATGGCAAAACTTGACGCTATGGTGACAGAAACTAATCTTGATGGCGTTACAGATTACGCATCAGCCATATTAAAAGGGCAGGTTAAAGGCCGCATTTTGGTCAATCCAAACGCTTAACCGCCCCTTTGTAATGGCATCTTTATTTTAATGTTTTTTGATTGAGGATTTCCCCATGACCTATTCAATCGCCCTTGGCCCTCGCATTCGCAAATCACCGTTCTTTAACAGCAGTGTTAAAGCAGGGGTGACGCATTTCACCACCTATAATCATATGTATATGCCGGTCAGTTATGGTGACCTGGCCGCTGAATATGACCGGCTGATCAATGGCGTTTCCATGTGGGATGTGGCGGGCGAACGCCAAGTATCGTTGAAAGGCCCTGATGCCATGGATCTGGCACGGATGCTGACCCCACGTAATCTCGATGGGACAAAATATGGCATGGGGCGGTATATCCCCATGACCAACAGCAAAGGCACATTGATCAACGATCCGGTTTTGCAGCAGGTTTCGGATGAGGAAGTCTGGCTGTCAATCGCTGATACCGACATGAAATATTGGGCGGAAGCCATCGCTGTGTCCAAAGGCATGAATGTTGACGTCACAGAACCTGATGCCTCACCTTTGGCGATCCAAGGCCCGAAAGCCGTTGATGTGGTCAGCGATATCATGGGCGATTGGGTGCGGGATTTAAAATATTTCGGCTTTAAACACGCTGAAATCCAAGGCATCCCTTTGATTGTCGCGCGGTCAGGGTGGAGCAAACAAGGCGGTTATGAACTCTATCTCTTGGATGGCTCAAAAGGCGATCAACTTTGGGATATTGTTGCCGAAGCAGGGGCTGCTTATGGCATTGGCCCGGGCGCGCCGAATTATATTGAACGTGTTGAAAGCGGGTTGATCTCTGTTGGTGCGGATACGGATGATGATTCAAACCCGTTTGAAATGGGCATGGGCAAATTCATGGACCTTGACCAAGATGTTGATTTCATCGGCAAGGCCGCGTTGAAACAGATTGTCGAAGACGGCATCAAACGGCGGTTCTGTGGGGTCATCATGGATGGCGAAAATTTAACCGCCACCAACAGCCATCAATGGGAAATTCATCAAGATGGCCAATATGTTGGCTTTGCTTCTGCTGCCGCTTATTCACCACGGCTTGATTGGAATATTTCAACCGCGTTGATTACCGTTGAGGCGGCTGAAAGTGATGGCGGTTTGGTGGTCATGTGCGATGATGGCCCACGCAACGCACGGCCAACATCATTGCCTTTCCGCAAGGACCAATAATCGCCGCAACCGATTAAAAGGGAGTCAAACATGAGTGACTATAAATTTGACACATTGATGCTGCACGCAGGCCATACGCCTGATGCGGAACACGGGTCACGGGCGGTGCCTATTCACCAGACCACGTCCTATATGTTTGAATCCACCGAACAAGCCGCCGCGCTTTATAATATTGAAATGGGCGGCCATGTTTACACCCGCTTGACCAACCCTACTGTGGCGGTGCTCGAACAACGTTTGGCGGCGCTTGATGGCGGGGTTGCGGCGGTCGCGGTATCGTCTGGCATGGCCGCTTTAACCTTGACGGTGATGGCGCTTGCCTCCAGCGGTGATCATATCGTGGCATCAGCCCGTATGTATGGGGCGAATATCAACCTCTTTCAGCATACGCTCAGCCGGTTTGGCATCACCACAACCTTTGTTGCGCCGAATGATCTGGACGCTATTCGTGCCGCTATTCAGCCCAATACAAAAATGGTGGTGGGTGAAGTCATCGGTAACCCAGGGCTTGATATTATGGATGTGCCTGCCGTGGCGGAGATCACGGAAAAAGCAGGTGTGCCTTTGGTGATTGATGCGACGTTCAACACCCCTTATTTGATGAAGCCGCTGGCGCATGGCGCCAATATCTTGGTCCATTCCTTGACCAAATGGATGGGCGGGCATGGTATCGCCTTGGGCGGCGGTATTGTTGACGGCGGTAATTTTGATTGGGGGCGTGATGGCAAATTCCCGACCCTGACCGACCCTCATTTTGCCTTCCAGAATGTTAATCTTTGGGAAGAATTTGGGCCTTTGGCCTTTTCCACCCGTGTTCGCACCGAAGGGATGTATAACATTGGACCATGCCTGTCGCCTATGAACGCGTTTCATCTGTTGCAGGGGATTGAAACCCTCAGTCTTCGGATGGAACGTCATATGTCCAATACAGCAAAACTGCTGGACTTCCTGACCAATCATGAGCAGATCGCTTGGGTGCGGCATCCGTCTTTGCCTGACCACCCTGACCATGAAACCGCCATGCGCTTATTGCCAAAAGGGGCAGGATCTGTCATCGCGGCAGGGATCAAAGGTGGCCGTGATGCGGGCCGAGCCTTTATCGAAAATGTTGAATTGTCTTCACATCTGGCCAATGTCGGTGATGCCAAAACCTTGGTCATTCACCCGGGCAGCACCACCCATTCCCATCTTGATGACAAGACCATGGAAGCCGCTGGCCTGACCGATGATCTGGTGCGTATTTCCGTTGGGCTTGAAGATATTGACGATATTATCGCCGACTTCAATCGCGGCTTGAAAGCAGCAGCGAGAGCAGAAGCAAAAGGAACATCATCATGAAGACGATGATCAATGGTGATGAGATTTTCATCTCAACCGGCGGCCGTGACTTTGACCCAAAAGGTAAAGTTTTATTGTTTATCCATGGCAGCGGCCAAAGCCATTTGTCATTTGCTTTGCAGAACCGCTATTTCGCCAATCGCGGTTTTCAGATTTTATCGCCATCCATGCCCGGCCATTACCTGAGCCAAGGTGAGGCGTTAACATCCATCGAAGACATGGCTGATTGGCACGCTAATCTATTGGATCAGATGGGGGTGGAAAACGCGGTTGTGATCGGTCATTCCCAAGGTGGGTTGATCGCATTGGAAATGGGGCGCCGCCATGCCAGTAAAGTCAAAAAGATTGTGATCTTGGCATCGGCCATGGCGATCCCTGTCAATGATGCGTTGCTTTCCATGGCTGCTGAAAAAGAACATAAAGCCGCCGCCGCCATGGTGTCGTGGAGCCATGGGCAAGATGGCCATAAATTTGACCATTCCGTGCCGGGGCAAAACCACCTTGGCAATGGCATTGAGGTGATGGCGCAAAACAAACCCGGGGTATTGTGGACAGACTTAACCGCCTGCAACAATTATCATGACGGTGAGGCGGCGGCAAAAGCGCTGACCTGCCCTGTTTTATGCATTCTTGCTGAAAAAGATAAAATGGTCCCTGCCAAATTTGGCAAAATGCTGGCCAGCACCGCCAGTGATGCGTCTTTCCATGTGGTCAAAGATGCTGGGCATTTTGTCCAAAGCGAAAAATCAATTGAAACCAACGCGTTGATGCGGCCATTTTTTGGCTGATTAAATCCAAGAGGACCACCATGTCGAAAGCACTGCCTTTTCAAAAAATTGCTGTTATTGGTGCGGGCACCATGGGATCGGGCATCGCCGGTCAAATCGCCAATGCTGGCCATCATGTTTTGTTGATGGACCTGCCGCTTGATGATGATGCCAATGGCCGAAGCACCAATGCCGTCAAACGATTGTTGAAATCTGACCCGCCGGCGTTAATGCATAAAACACGCGCTGACTTGATCGAGATCGGCAATACAAGAGATGACTTTGATCGCCTTGGGGAATGTGACTGGATTATCGAAGCCGTGGTTGAACGGCTGGACATCAAAAAAGACCTCTATCAACGGCTGAATGATGTGATCAGTGATGATTGTGTGGTGACGTCCAATACCTCCACCATCCCAATCCGCCTGTTGGTTGAAGATATGCCAAAGGACTTCCGCAAGCGGTTTGCCATCACCCATTATTTCAACCCTGTGCGTTATATGCGCCTGTTGGAATTGGTGGAAGGTGAAGATACAGACCCTGCCATCATGGCAAAACTGGCCGATTATAACGACCGTATTTTGGGCAAAGGCGTTGTGCCGTGCCGCGACACGCCAGGGTTTTTAGGCAACCGTGTTGGGGTTTATGCCCTGCAAGTGGGGATGGATGAAGCCGCCCGCATCGGTCTTGATGTTGAAGTTGCTGATGCCTTGATGGGCCGCCCCATGGGGATTCCTAAAACAGGGGTATTCGGCCTTTATGACCTGATCGGCGTTGATCTGATGGCTGATGTGGTGAAGACCCTTGGCGTTATTCTGCCTGAAGGCGATGCGTTTCACGCGGTTGGAGAAAACAACCCCCTTGCCCCCATGATCGCCACAATGATCGACAATGGTTTTACCGGCGATAAAGGCAAAGGCGGGTTCTATCGCATTGACGATGCGGAACAAGAATTGGCCATGAATCTTAAAGATGGCACCACCCGCCCCCGCCAAGCGAGTTTGCCGCCGAAAGCATTACGCGCGGCAGAAACCTTGGCCTCAGGCGGGGAGCCATTGTTGGATCTCATCACCTCAACCGATGCTGGTGATGATGATCAGGTTACATTCTGTCGTCATGTTCTGGCGCGGGTTCTGGGCTATGCGGCCAGCCTCATTCCAGATGTTACCACCTCACCCCAAGATATCGATGACGCCATGAAACTTGGCTTTAACTGGGTGCGTGGGCCGTTTGAAATGATCGATGCCATTGGTGCTGAAATCATGGCGGAAATGATCGTTGAAAGCGGCGGGACTGTGCCTGCCATCATTAAATCAGGTCAGCCGTTTTACATGGCGCAAGATGGCGTTTTGAATGTTCGCCGTTTTCAATCAGCAGATGATGCGGGCACACTTGGCCCTGTTGAATTACCGGAAGGCACGATCCGCTTTCATATGATGAAGCAATGCCTTGAGCCGATCCTGCGCAATGATGCCGCCAGCCTTTATGCCATTGATGATGACCTGCGTCTGATTGAGTTTCATTCAAAAGCCAATGCCCTGACCGCGGCATCTATGGAGATTGTTGCCGCCGCCGCCAAAGACCATGGCAAAGGCATTATCATTCATAATGACGCGCAACATTTTTCTGCGGGCGTTGACCTCAACCGTTTTCTGGCCTTGATCAAGGATCAAGACTGGGATGGGATTGATCGGTTCTTATTTGATTTCCAGATGGCGGTCAAAGCCTTGCGTGATGCGCCTGTGCCTGTTGTGGCGGCCAATTCTGGCCTGACCCTTGGCGGCGGGTATGAAGTCGTGGTCCATGCCGATAAAGTCATCGCCCATGGCAATAGCGTTATGGGATTGGTTGAAGCTGCTGTTGGGGTCGTGCCCGGCGGGGGCGGCGTCAAAGAAACCTTTTCCCGCTGGCATCAAGCGACTGGCGATTGGGGCAAAGCCGCGTGGAAAACATGGATGCAAATCGGCTATGCCCGCACAGGCACTAGCCCGGAACAAAGCGCATCCATGATGTATTATCTGAACGACCGTGATGACAGCGTCATGAACCGCGATAAATTGGTCACCATGGCCATTGCCGCCGTCAAGGATTTGGCCGAAGGCTATATGCCCCGCCCTGAACCTGAATTTATCCTGCCTGGCAATGCGTTGTTAAAAGACATGGCAGATTTCATGGATAAAGGGATCGAGGACGGCTTGTTCTTCCCCCATGATAAAACCGTCGCCATGGCGGTGGCCAGTATTGTGGTCAGCGATGATGAAAATGACACCGCCGCCAGTGAAGATGATCTCTACGCCCGTGAAAGACGTGCCTTTTTGACACTGGCCAAAACACCAGAAACAAAAGCGCGTATTGAATCCATGCTGGAAAAAGGCGTAATGTTAAGAAATTAATTTAATGGCAAAGTTGACGCCAAAAGGCCCAAAGGGCCAATAGGGGATGGAATTATGTCAATGCTTGATCACTATAATGCCTTTGAAAAGAACGCGGCCAATCATGTGCCGTTATCGCCATTAACCTTTATTGCCCGCACCGCCAATATTTTCCCTAACCGTGTTGGTGTGGTCCATGGCGAGCGCCGTTACACTTGGGCAGAGGTCTTTGGCCGTTGCCGGCAATTGGCATCTGGCCTGAACGCGATTGGCATTGGCAAAGGGGATACGGTTGCGATTATGGCGTTTAACACCCCTGAAATGGTGGAATGTCATTATGGGGTGGCGGCCAGCGGCGGGGTCATGAACACGATCAACACCCGCCTCGATCCTGATACGATTGCCTATATCCTCAACCATGGTGAGGCGAAAGCCCTGATCACAGACACCGCCTTTTCCGCCAGCGTTAAAGCCGCGCTTGAAATTCTTGGCCCAGATCATGGCATCACCGTTATTGATATTGATGACGCGATGAACACCACTGGCGGTGAGCGTCTGGGCAACATGAGTTATGAAGACCTTCTGGCCAAAGGCGATGCCAATGCCCCTTGGCAATTGCCCGAAGATGAATGGGATGCCATGGCGCTCAATTACACATCAGGGTCAACAGGTCGTCCAAAAGGTGTTGTCTATCATCACCGTGGGTCGCATCTGATGACCATGGGGACAATCGCTGATTGGCAAATGCCGCATCACCTTTGTTATTATTATGTCGTGCCGCTTTTCCATTGCAATGGCTGGGGTCACGTTTGGGGGGTCACTGCCCAAGCGGGCACAATTATCTGCAGCCGTGCGATTACCGCGAAATCTGTTTATGACGCGATTGCTGATCATGGCGTGACGCATTTTGGTGGTGCGCCGATTGTGCTGGGCATGATCGTCAATGCGCTGGATGAAGACCGCCGCGAATTTGACCATACCGTTGAAGTCATGACCGCAGGCGCCCCGCCACCCGCCGCTATTCTGGAGGCGATTGAAGGCATCGGGTTTAACGTCACGCAAGTTTATGGCCTGACCGAAACCTATGGTCATACGGTGATGTGTGTTTGGAATGAAGATTGGGATGAGGTTGATTTTTCAACCCGCGCCAGCATCAAAGCCCGCCAAGGTGTCGCCATGACTTTAACCGAAAGCATTGTGGTGCTGGATGCTGAAACAGGGGAGCATGTCCCCCGTGATGGTGAGACAATCGGTGAGATTGGGATACAATCCAACACCATCATGAAAGGCTATTTGAAAAACCCTGAAGCCACCAAAGATGCTTTTATCAACGGCTATTTCCGTTCTGGTGATTTGGCGGTGATGCACCCTGATGGCTATGTTGAGATCAAAGACCGTTTGAAAGATATTATCATTTCAGGCGGTGAGAATATTTCTTCGGTTGAAATTGAAGGCGTCTTGCATCGCCATGATGCGGTGGCCATTGCCGCTGTTGTCGCCAAGCCTGACGACAAATGGGGGGAAGTGCCTTGCGCCTTTGTTGAACTGAAGCCAGGGGCCAGCGTCACCGAAGATGAGTTGATTGAATTCACACGTCAGCATCTGGCCGGGTTTAAACGCCCCAAACAAGTGGTGTTTGGCACAATCCCGAAAACCGCCACCGGCAAATTGCAAAAATTTGAACTGCGCCAAATGGTCAAAGAAGGCAAGGTTTAAAGAAGCGCTTCGCCTTTCGGTAGGATCACCGCCGCCAGCGCGTAACTTTCGGGCAGGATTAACCCTTCAGGCAGGTCTGACGCGTTCTGTTGTGGTTTGATATCACCGCCAGAAATCACCGCATTCGCCAGCATGGTTTTAATTTTAAGATCATCGCCTTCGGTCATCATTTGGCAATGGGCCAGCCCCAAGCCGCAATCTTGGCTGCCATCTTCCAATTGGCATGGCGTATCATGCACCGGCAGGTTGAGCCGCACCTTTGGCACCACCAATAAAAGCGGCAGGTTGGCCATGCCGTCTGATAACTTCCGCCCTGTTGCCTTGCCGCGTGTCCATGCCACCGCCCGCATTTTCCCTGACAAATCGAGGGTGACGCGCTGATGCCCATCAGCATGGGTGGCGGTCAAGATACCGTCTTCTTCATGGTCAAGATCATGGCCATAGGCATAGCAACCTTTGGCGCCAACCGCCCAAGACCCGCCTTGGTCAAGGGTTTCAATGGCAATGGCCATAATATCATCAGGGCTGAGCGGCAGGCGCATGGTTTCAAGCCCCATTTGATCAATTGCATTGGGAATGCGATCCCACGCCGCTTGGCGCAAATCATCACCCGCATCACGCCATTGGCCAATCTCATCGGTATGGCGGCGGCAAGACAAGCAATAATCCTCTGCATCATAGGTGCAATGACCAACACAGGGGCTGTGGTCAGATGCTGTTGTCCGTGCCAATTGATCAATCAAATTTGAAGTTTCTAAAGACATGAGTTTCCCCTTCATCAAAACCGCATCTTAAGCCCATCTTAGGCCTTACGATTGCGGCAAAAGTCCCATCATACGTTCAACATTCAGCACAGCGGCCATGCCAGATTTGTAATCGGGGTAAAGCAAATCAACACCCAATTCATCTTTGATTCGGCTGCTATCCACCTTGCGGGAAGTGGCGTAAAAACTGCGTGCCATCGGCGACAGGTCAGCCTCAGCAAAAGGCACAGGTTCTGGCGCGGGAACATCCAATAATTCCGCCGCATAACGGATCACATCACCGGCTTCACAAGGCGAGCCATCCGCCAAGTTCAGAATGCGGTTGGCCCTTGGGCTGGCCATTGCCGCCATGATCACCCGCGCGATATCCACCACATGGATACGGTTAAATTGATGGCCAGGCTTTAGGATGATGCGGCCTTTGCCTTCCAGCAATCCTTTTAGAGGGGATCGCCCCGGCCCATAGATGCCAGCGGCGCGGAAGACCTCTGCCCCCAGCATATCCTGCCACGTCATTTCAGCATGACGCCGCCATTGCCCCCGGCGGGAAGATGGTTCGGTGGGGCTGTCTTCGGTCACCCAGCCGCCATCGGCTTCGGTGTAAACGCTGGTGGCGGAAACATAACCAGCCCAGCAGTTTAATTTTTTCAAATCATCGCCATGGGCAGCCAAGACAGGGTCTTCGCCTTCAACCACGGGAATGGTGGATAAAACATGGGTGACGCCATCAAAAACAGCATCGGCATTTTCAATTGGCTGACCGGCGGAAAACCGAATGCCTTCGACACCTTCAACCGCAACATCACCTGAACGTGACGTGCCGCGTACAGCCCATCCTGCTTTTAACAGCAAGCGTGCCAGCATCTGGCCTGAAAAGCCCATCCCGAAAATCAAAATCGTATTCTGCGTGTTTTTTTCCATGGGCTGAATGTAGAGAGTTTTTCAGCGCAATCAAGGATAGATCAATCCTGAAGCGTTTCATGACTAGGGCAAATTGTCTCCTCTTTTGATCTGACTTGCACCTGCATGAACGGATGCTTACATAAAGGTAAGAATAAAACGCTCAAGACCCGAATTGGATCAGACCATGTCACCGCAACAACGGAAAATCATCAGCATATCAGCAGGCATAGCCGCCTTCTTGGTGGCGGCGTTGTTGATTGGGTTTTGGTCGGATTATTTTGCCCGCCGTGTGACGCCTGATATTTTTCCCCGCCTGTCTTCGGTTGATTACAGCCTGCCCGCCACCACCGGTGAAGACATCCGCATTAAAGACCTAACAGGTCAGCCTGTGGCGATCTTTTTTGGCTTTACCCATTGCCCTGAAGTCTGCCCTGTGACGCTTTATACCTTGACGGAAATGACCGCTTCATTGGGTGACAAAGGCAAAGACCTGCAGATTGTCTTTGTAACGGTTGACCCTGAACGTGACAGCATCCCGCAATTGCGATCGTATATCGGGGCGATCAATGAAAGTGCCATCGGGCTTAGCGGTGATCCCGCCATCCATAAAGACGTGGAAAAAGCCTTTCGTGTTTACGCCCAGAAAACACCCTTGGATGATGGGGATTACACCATGGATCACACCGCCACGGTTTACCTCTATGCCCCTGATGGCCGTTTGAGCGGCACGATTGCTTGGGGTGAGCCTTATGACTTTGCTTTTGCCAAAGTTAAATCTGTCTTGGGGATCAAATCCTAAGCCTGTCTTTGAACTTATAATATGACATGCCCAAAGCCAGAACTGGTGTGCGCAAAAACCCGCCGGGGAAGGGTAAATGCCTGATGGCGGCAAATGTATCAAATCGTCTGGTATCCCCTGCCACCGCATCCGCTATAATTTCAGCCGCAACGCCTGTTAACGCGACACCATGACCTGAAAAACCTTGGACGAAATAACTGTTCTTACCCACCATGCCAAAATGGGGAATGCGATCCACCGTGATGCCAATACGCCCAGACCATGCTTTTTTAATCGGCATATCAGCAAGCGATGGAAAGACGGCTTTCATTTTTTTGCGGATATAGCCTGTGATATCGGCATTATCCATTGGCACATAAGATGCCCTGCCGCCAAATAACATCCGGCCTTTGGCATCAAACCGATAATAATCAAGGGCGGTATTGCAATCAGCAACGGCGATGCGCCCCGGCAATAACGCGCTGACCACGTTATCCCCCAAAGGTTCGGTGGCGATAATCCCGGACATGACAGGGGCGATGCGTTGGCGCATGGATGATGGGGCGGTTTTGCCCAAATACGCATTGCCCGCCATCACCAGTTTTTCAGCCTGCACCTGCCCATGATCATGACGCAAGACCACGCCATCAGCACGCGCGATATCAATCGAACGGATGGGGCAATTTTCATGGATGACCACCCCCGCCTCAACCGCCGCTTTCGCCAGCCCCAGCAAATATTTAAGGGGGTTCAAATGCCCCGATTGCGCATCATAAAGCCCGCCGATATAAGCATTCGTCGTGATATGCGGGGCCAGCGCGTCTTGATCCGGCAAGAGATCAAGCCCTTCATAGCCTTCGGCTTCCCATTCATCACGCATCTCAATTAATTCAGCCATATGGCGTTTGTGCAAGGCGGCGTGCACATAGCCAAACCGCAGATCAGCATCAATCTTATGCTTCCTGCAGCGGTCGATAATAATCTGCCTGCCAGCATTGCCCACATCCCACGCCATCTTGCGCTGATCTTTGGGCAGGCGTGCCATGATCTTGCTAAAATCGGTGGTCCAGCCTTGGCATAACTGCCCGCCATTACGCCCTGATGCGCCATAGCCAATGCGTTCGGCTTCATAAAGATGCACGTTAAACCCGCGTTCCGCCAGATTAAGCGCGGTGGAAACACCGGTGAAACCGCCGCCAATCACCGCCACTTGCACCTGTTGATCCCCTATGGGATGGGGGAAGACTTCAGGCCAAATGACATCATCGGCATAAATTGATGGCGGGGTTACAGGCGAAGATGATGGTTTTGACGCCGCCATTAGCGATACCATGTCCATTCGGTTGGCGTCACAAGGCTTTCAAATTGCAGGCGTTCATATTCTTTGGTGGCGGCATAGACCCGAACCATATCTTCGCCCAACCATTTTTTGGCAAAAGCACTTTCAGCAAATCTGGTATTAGCCTCCCCCCAAGAATTGGGCAGCCCCTCACGATCAGGTTGATCATAGGCGTTGCCCATGGTGATCGGCGGCGGGGTTAGTTTTTGTTCCATGCCTTCAGCCATGGCGGCCAAGATCAAGGCGATGGAAAGATAAGGGTTGGCATCCGCGCTGGCACAGCGATGTTCAAGCCGTCTTGCCTTGGCATCACCATGGGGGATGCGGAAACTGACCGTGCGGTTATTATGCCCCCAAGACCGATCAATTGGCGCGTAATGGCCAGGCTGGATCCGCCGCCAGGCATTGGCATTAGGCGCAAACACCGCCATGGATTGATCCAAATAGCGCCCCATACCCGCCGCCGCATGGCGCAAGTTTTCATGGCTGTCAGGCGACGCCCCTTTGGCCTCGGCCATCACGTTATGGCCATCCGCATCCAACAGACTGGCATGAAGGTGAAAGCCGCTGCCGGTGTCATCAGAAAAGGGCTTGCCCATAAAGGTGACGTCATGGCCATGGTGACGCGCCACAATGCGGGTGATCCGTTTCAGCATAATGGCTTCATCCGCCGCCCTAATAGGGTCATCACGATGCATCAGGTTAATTTCAAACTGGCTTTTGCCATATTCAGATATGGCCGCATCCGCCCCCACCGCGATATCGGCACAGGCTGATTTGATATGGTCGATCACAGGGGCAAACTCATCATAACTATCCAAGCCATAAACCTGTCCCATGGGTTGCGGTTTTCCTGTTAAGGCGGTGGCCGCGATCTGCCCCATGCCAGCGGTATCAAGTTTTGGATTGATCAAATAAAATTCCAATTCAGGGGCAATGACAGGAAATAGACCTTGGGCATTAAGCCGATCTATAACCCGCATCAACGCGCCTCTTGGGTCGATTTTATGGGGGGTGTTGTCATGATCCATCATTTGGATCATCACCGCGGCATTTTTGCCCTCACTCCCCGGCAGGATATGAAGCGTCTCGGTGATCGCCTGCCAAGGGAAATCAGCATCGCCAGTCTCCCAGACCAGCCCTGTTTCTGGCACGGATTCACCAGTGGCATCTGTGCCAAAAACGCTGGCGGGAAGCAGAATCCCATCGCCCATTAATTTATCAAAGGATGAGGCGGGCAAAACCTTGCCCCGCATAACGCCATTGAGATCGGCAAACATGGCTGTAATGGTTTCAATGTTAGGATATTGAGCGCGAAAATCAGCAGCAAATTGATCAACAGATGCCATAAATCATTCTTCCTTTCAGCCGCCCATCACAAACCTATGATGAAAAACTTGTATTGCAGCGTTATTCTATATCTTGGCGATACGGCAAATCCCTCATATAGTCAAAACAATAACAACTTTATGAGCGGTGTTCAAATGTCAGACCCAAGGCTTACAGTTTCCGATATTGATGTTCAGTATCATTTGCATCCCTTCACTGATTACAAATCTATGAAGAAAGAAGGCACTCGCATTATCACCCATGCTGAAGGCCATTATATCTTTGATAGTGATGGCAACCGCATTCTTGATGGCATGGCTGGCCTGTGGTGCGTTAATGTGGGTTATGGTCGGCAATCACTGGTTGATGCGGCCACTAAACAGATGGAAAACCTGCCTTATTACAACACGTTTTTTAAAACCAGTAATACCCCGGCGGCTGAACTGTCACGCCGTTTGGTTGATCTTGCGCCTGAAGGCATTAATCACGTCTTTTTCGCCAATTCAGGGTCCGAAGCCAACGACACGATCGTTCGTATGGTCAGGCATTTTTGGGCGCTAGAAGGCAAGCCTGAAAAGCAGGTGATCATCTCAAGGGATTATGGGTATCACGGCTCCACCACTGTTGCCGCCAGCATGGGCGGTATGTCTGCCATGCATGGCCAAGCCGCGCGCCTGCCTGATTTCCACCACATTAAACCGCCTTATGGTTTTCTTTATCAAGGCAATATGGATGATGCGACTTTCGCTGAAACATCCGCATCATGGCTGGAAGACGCGATTGTTGAAATTGGCGCGGATCATGTCGCTGCCTTTATCGCTGAGCCGATCCAAGGCGCAGGCGGGGTGATTATCCCGCCGCCTGGTTATTTTGATCATATTCAGCGCATCTGCAAAAAACATGACATTCTGTTTATCGCCGATGAAGTGATCACAGGCTACGGCCGCACCGGACAATGGTTTGCCAGTCAGACTTTTGATCTGAAACCTGATTTGATTGCCACCGCTAAAGGCTTAACCTCTGGCTATCAGCCAATGTCGGCTGTCTTGATCGGCGATCGTGTGGCGGATCGCTTGGTCGATGATGGCGGTGAGTTTTATCATGGTTTCACCTATTCAGGGCATCCCGTTGCCGCCGCGGTTGCGCTGGCCAATCTTGACCTGATCGAACAAGAAGACATGATCACCAAAGTCCGTGAAGACACCGGGCCTTATTTGAACAAAGCCCTGCAACCTCTGGCTGACCATCCGCTTGTCGGTGAAGTGCGGTCATTTGGGATGCTGGCCTGCATTGAGTTGGTCAAAGATAAAACAGGGCCTGTTCTGTTTGATGACCCGGGCACGGTGGGCACAATTTGCCGTGACCACGCGATTGACCAAGGCCTGATGATGCGGGCGGTGCGCGATGGCATGATTCTATCGCCGCCATTAAGTTACACCCGAGAAGATATCGACGCCTCGGTTAAAATGGCGCATGCCGCCCTTGATGCCACTCTGGCAACAATCGGAGGCTGAAATGTCAGTTGATTACGTCAATTCAGATGCGGCGTTTCTAAGCCAGGAGATTAAAGGCACCAGCCATGAAATGACCTATGCGGGGGCGTTGAGTTTTTTAAGGCGCAAATATACCCGCGACCTGACAGGGGCGGATATTGTCGTCAGCGGCGTGCCTTTTGATGGGGCGGTGACCAACCGTCCTGGCTGCCGTTTTGGCCCTCGTGCCATTCGCGGCGCATCAACCGAATTGGCCAGTCTTAAGGCTTTCCCATTTGGCTTTGATATTTTTGAAACATTGGGCGTGGTGGATTATGGCGATTGCGCCCTTGACCCCCATGACCCGCAATCCATCCCAGAGACGATTTGCAACCATGCCCGTGGGATTATCAAATCAGGGGCAAAAATGCTGACTTTTGGCGGGGA
>WTHX01000107.1:20879-22466 GCA_011522975.1 Alphaproteobacteria bacterium
CGCAATGGCGTTGAGGCGGTGATCGAACGCATCATTGATCGGGTGGGGGATCGCCCTGCTTATATCACTTTTGATATTGATTGCCTTGATCCTGCTTTTGCCCCGGGGACAGGCACGCCTGTGCCAGGCGGTCTGGCAACGTGGCAAGCCTTGGAATTGATCCGCGGCTTGACGCCCCTTAATATGGTGGGCTTTGATCTGGTTGAAGTTTCACCAGCTTATGATCATGCCGATGTCACGGCCATGGCGGCGGCGAATATTGCCCATGATTGGCTTGCGGTGATGGCGTTAAAAGCAGGCGCTAAGCCTGTACCGGTCGGCCAGATTTAATTCAAGATTTAATTCAAAACCTGATTTATTTTGGATCCACCACACATTCAGCGCCATCACAGCAAGGCATGGCGTTGACCCCGCAATGGGCGCATTGACCATGGCCATGCACCCAGATCAACTGTTCAGGCTGACCACAAAAAAGGCAACGTGGGATTGTCTCTTGGCGCATGGGTGCCGATTGATCGGCTGATGGGGTTGTATTCTTTTCCGTCATAAAATCATTCTATGCTTTTTCAGGTTTATTGACCAGCCAAACCCCAATACTGGCAATAATAAAGCCACATATGCCCATCAATCCTAAGGTTTCACCAAAGGCGATATATCCCATAACAGCGGAGACAGGCGGCACCATAAAAAATAGGCTGGATGTTGCCGCCATCTGCCCTTTACGGATCAAAACCATCAAGATTGTCACCGCGCCGATTGAAACCGTCACCACGATCCAGATCATCGCCAGTGTCACCTCAAGCGTCCATTCCAGATAATAGGTTTCAACCGTCAACAACAAAACCCCATAAAACAGAGACGCCGCCACCGCTTGCAGGAAATTCCCTGCCACCAAGTCAATCCCGCCGACATAACGTTTCTGAATAATCGTCCCCAAAGCCATGGCGAAAACAGCCACCAGACATGATGCCAACCCGATCATCGGCACATCACCGCCCAGCCTTGGTAGGACCACCAACGCCACACCGATCATGCCCAGAACAATCCCAAGCCATTGGATTTGCCGCACCCGTTCACCCAGAAAACTAAGCGCCATTAAAGCGGTTAAAAGCGGTTGGATCGATACGATCAGCGATGACGTGCCTGCTGGCGTGCCTTTTGAAATGGCGAAAAACACACCACCCAAATAGACCCCATGCATCAATACACCCGCCAACATGGTGGGAAAAATCTCCCGCCAAGACGGCCACACCGATTTCATAACGATCATCATCAGGCCAAAAATGCCGCTAACAATAACAAATCTTGTGCCGAGAAAACTGAACGGCCCTGATGCCATCAGACCATATTTGGCTGAAACAAACGCACTGGCCCAAAGCAGTACAAAAATCAGAGGGTAAAAACGGACAGGCATTAGGGGTGGTCTCAATCTTGATCAGGCTTTACTATGACACAATTCAGAGTTTGGAAGAAGACTTTCAACCCTTTTGCGTTCATTTAACCTGTTGCTGAATAGAGATAAAATCATGCCCACCAAAGCGTCACCATCAAAGATTCAATCCGCTAAGACCACGGATCTGGGCATGG
>WTHX01000107.1:22566-31001 GCA_011522975.1 Alphaproteobacteria bacterium
GCAAGCCGGGCCATGGCGCTGGCGCTGGCGCAAATGGGGATCGCATCAACAATCATTGCCCCCAAAGCACCAACTTTAACAGGCGGGGTTCAGATCGCCCCCAACGGCTGGGCGGCGCTTGAAAAACTGGGGCTAGGTAAAGATGCCCAAGACCATGCGCTGGCTTTATCGATGATGCGGGTGTTGTCATTAAACACAGGCTATAACCTTGTTCAAATTCCGCTAAACGACCGTTCTCGCCGCCAACCCTATACCAGTATGACGCGCCAAGGGCTGCATGACCTGCTTAAGAAGGCCGCGCAAAAAACCAAAAAAGTCACTTGGAAGAATGCTGCTATCACTGGCGTGACCAGTAAAGACAATCACGCCCAAATCACCTTGGATGATGGCAAGGTCATTACCGCGGATTGGTTGATCGGCGGCGATGGCAGCCATGGGATTTGCCGCCAATATGTTGCGGCGGAGGCATCACCAGCCGAACAGTCTTTTACCCGCCAAGCCTTCCGCCTTGTTATTTCCGGTAAGGTTTGCCCCCCAACATTAATGGGCAAAGCCAGCAATTTATGGCTAGGTGACGGCTGTCATATGGTGCATTATCCGCTTGCTGATGGCACGCTTAATCTGGTGGCGGTGATGCCCAAAGCCGCCACGATTGATGATTTGATCCATCTGACACGCCAGCATCCCCAAGGCGCATTTTTAACCGCCTATATCCGTGACCATGCTCATGACGTTTACAGCCAACCGCTTTATCAGCACCAATCTTTAGATGCGTTTCAACGCGGAAAGGTGATTTTATGCGGTGATGCCGCCCACCCGATGCCGCCGCATTTGGCGCAAGGCGCAGGGCAAAGTTTGATCGATGCCGCCCATATGATGGCGCTGGCGCAAAGCCTTAACATGTCCCCTGACGATGATCTGCAAGTGTTGTTCACACGCTGGGCGGCTGATCGCAACAGACAGGTCAAGTCCATCCGCCGTAACGCAGAACGGGCAGGCGCGATCTTTGCCCTTGATGGGCCGCTGGCGAAATTGCGGAATTTTGGCATGGCCAGTATTGGCGGCAAGCTGCTGACCGACCAATTGGAAAGCCTTTGGGCTGAATAACCTGATAAAACCCCATAAAAAAACGCTCAAGCAAGCCTGAGCGTTTTTATTGGTTCAGCCTTTAAGAAGGCACATGACATAGAGTCTATTCGCGGTTGCCAAACAGGCGCAGCATCATGATGAACATATTGATGAAGTCCAAGTACAGTGAAAGCGCACCATGAATGGATTTCTTCTGCGCCACTTCACGGCTATCACCAGCCATGTACATGGATTTGATCTTCTGTGTATCCCAAGCGGTCAGGCCAGCAAAAAGCAGAACGCCAACGATTGAGATCATGAATTCCATACCCTGGGACTGAACAAAAATATTCACAAGGCTGGCCAAGATCAGACCAAAAACACCCATAATCAAGAAAGCACCCATTGGCGCAAGGTTACGCTTGGTGGTGTAACCATAAAGGCTAAGGCCAGCAAATGCGCCCGCGGTGACAAAGAATGCCCGTGCCACTGAAGCCCCTGTATAGGTAATCAGCAAAGATGACAAAGACATGCCCATCAATGCGGCAAAAACATAAAACAATGTTTTGGCCTTAGATGCGCTCATGGCGTGCATGCGTGCTGAAATCCAGAACACCATGCCCAATGGCGCGAATGCAATCACCCACATCAGCGGAGATGCCAGCACCAATTGGCCAAAGCCAGTCAGATACATTTGGCCATCAGCACCGGTGGTGACAGACAGCATTTTTGTGCCGTAAGCAAACAGACCAGTCAGCGCCAATGCGGTGGTCATATAATTATAGACCCCCAACATATAGGCGCGCAGGCCCAGATCAATATCAGCAGCCGATGCGGCGGCTGAATTCATATAACGTGGATCGTTCATAGGTCTCCCCTTTGAAGTGAACATATCATGAAATTAAGGTAACAACGGATTGTGACGATTTCAAGACAAAGCCGCGAAATTAAATGCGGGTGGATTGCCGCCTTGCGCGTTCCGATGCTGATTTCAATTGACCGCAAGCCGCCAGAATATCCTGGCCTCTTGGGGTGCGAACTGGGCTGGCATAGCCCGCGTTCATAACTATTTTGGCAAAACGATCAATTCGCGTGTTGGATGAACAGACATAAGCACTGCCCGGCCAAGGGTTAAACGGAATCAAATTAATTTTTGAAGGAATACCTTTAATCAGTTTGATCAAGGCCCTGGCGTCATCATCGCTGTCATTGACGCCATTGAGCATGACATATTCCCAAGTAATGCGGCGGGCGTTCGACAAGCCGGGGTAATTGCGGCACGCATCGACCAGCACTTCTAGCGGGTATTTGCGGTTAATCGGCACCAGATCATTGCGCAGATCATCACGCACCGCATGCAATGAAATAGCGAGGTTAACGCCTAAATCTTCCCCTGTTTTGAAAATTTCCGGCACCACGCCAGAAGTTGACAGGGTGATGCGGCGTTTTGACAGACCAATGCCTTCGTTGCTCATGGTGATGCGCATGGCATCGGCGACATTGTCATAATTAAACAATGGCTCACCCATCCCCATTAAGACGATATTGGTCAATTTGCGGCCTTCATGGGTGGCGGGCCATTCGCCCAATTCATCCATGGCCAACATAATCTGGCCGGTGATTTCAGCCACCGTCAGGTTGCGCACCAATTTTTGCGTGCCAGTATGGCAAAATGAACAGGTCAATGTGCATCCCACTTGCGAAGAAATACACAACGTCCCGCGATCATCTTCGGGGATATAAACCGTCTCGGCTTCATTGCCATCAGGGAATTTCAACAGCCATTTGATCGTGCCGTCATTGGACACTTGCCGCGATGTCACAAGGGGACGTGAGATGATGAATTTGGAGGCCAGCACTTCACGAACAGATTTGCCCAAATCCGTCATATCTGAAAATTCAGTCACCCCATGCCGCCAGACCCAACGCCAAATTTGACGGGCGCGAAACGCGGGCAGGCCTTCGGCCTTAATCACCTCAGCCAACGCATCAGCGGTCAAGCCAAGCAGATCAATCTTCTTGTCTTCATCTGGGGTGGATGCCGTTTGATCAGGGTCTGTTGTCAATGGCGACAGTTCTGTCATGAACAGGCCTTATCGATTTTCTTCATGGCGGCGGTAAAGCCTTTTAAAGAATAGGTATCGATGGTTTTGTTGCCGCGGCTTGAAACGCCTGTGACTTTCAATTTATTGCCGCGTTTCATGGCTTTGACCAATGCGCGATCTTGGGCTGGCTTGGTCGCCCAAGCGCGGGTATCAACACTGAACAAAGAGAAGGTTTTGCCATCAATATTGAACGTGACGTCACGGTCCGGCATATATTTATAGCCGGCAACATTGCTGACGACGCCGCGGTTTTCAGGATCACGGCCATGGTGGGTGACAAAAACGCGCGTCTCACCACGGTTGTTGCGGTCATATTTGCCTTCATATTTTGTCGGCTGGCTGGTGACAAAGCAAATCGCGCTATTGCCCTTGCCTGAGCGATATGATTTCCAAGCGCCATTTTCGCCAATCAATTCCCCTGTTTGGGCAGCCGCATCATTGACCATCCCCAGCATCAAAGCCCCAAACAAAAGCGCGCCTGTCATAAGGCTGGCCCAGAATTCAATTGAAAACGGATTTTTGAGCATCTTGGCTTGCGATCTCATATCTTTGTCCTTTATCTAAACCATTATCAACAGCCATCGCCGTCATGATCGAATATTTGGCCTAAAATCACAGAAACAGCAATAAATTGCAATGATTTCCTGATCTGTTTATTGGCCGTCTTCATCAAATTTTAATCTTTCGTGCCCATGTCGCGGCGGTGTTTTTTCTTTAACCACAACGGCTGCCCAAAGACAGGGGCGTCCAGTTCTTCTGTTGGCCCGCCTGGTCTGACCGGACGTGGGGCAAATCTGTCCATCGATTGCAACCGATCATACATCACAAGCGCACCAGCAACCGCTAGGTTAAGGGAAAATTTTGTCGGAATTTTGATCACATGATCGCATAAATCCAGCATCTCATCAGATAGCCCCATGCGTTCTGACCCCAAAACATAGGCGGCTGATCGCGGATGCCTGAAACTGGGTAAGACCACCGCATCATCGGTCAATTCAATCCCCACCAATTGACAGCCTTCAGGCAACGCAAATTCTTGCACCGACCCAAACATATAAAGTGGGATTTGTTCAATGGCCTTTGATGTATCAGCGTGGTGGATTTCCTGACGCTTTAAAGTGTCACCCACCGTAAATGCAAACGCCGCGCCAAAAGCATGGGCAGTTCTGATTACCGCGCCTGCGTTGCGCGGCTTGCTGACGTCTTCAACCCCTAATGCACAATACCCACGCATCATTTCACCCCTGATGATGATGCCATGGCATCCATGGCCTTGGCCAAACTGGCGTCAAGATCGGTCAGCCCATTTTTATCATGGGTGGTGAGCCGCACGTCAACACGGTTATAGACGTTGAACCATTCCGGATGATGGTCAAGTTGTTCGGCCTTAATCGCCGCCCGTGTCATCCACCCGAAAGCAGCGTTAAAATTGTTAAACCGAAAGGTCTTTTCAATCGCCAACCCATCTTGGCTTAATGCCCAGCCATCCAGTTCAGCAATAAGGGTTTGAATATCATCTGGTGTTAGAATTACAGCCATAACGTGATCCTCAATTAAGGGTTGATCTGGGCGATCAGGGTTTCGATAGAAGGTTTGATGCGCTTGACGATTTCAGCCACACCGTTTTCATTGGGGTGAATGCCGTCGCCTTGATTCAACATGGGCTCAAGCGCCACCCCATCAAGAAAAAACGGATAAAAATCCAAATAGCCCGCGGCCAAATTGTTTGCAGAATTGTCCAAGCGTTTTTGCGCATCATTAATGGCATCTATAAAGGCTTGTTGAAACCGCGTGCCATAATCAGCCCCCATATTGGCCGGCGCATACATCCCCGCCACCAAAAGCGGTAGGCCTTGGTCTTGGATCGCGGTGATAATGCTGTCCAATTGCACTTTCATATTTTCAGGCGAAAGTCCCCGCAAAGCATCATTGCCGCCCAAGACCACCACAACCGCATCCGGCCGATCCGCCAAAGACCACGCAATGCGGCTGGCGCCCCCTGCCATGGTATCACCGGAAATGCCGCCATTGATGATCTGAATATTGGCGTTGTCTTGGTCAAAGGCGTCCTGCAATTGGTCCGGAAAGGCAACCCCCGGCGGCAAGCCATATCCCGCCACAAGGCTATCGCCAAAAATGAGCAATTTTTTAGGATTGCTGGCAGCATCCGCAGCAGCGGACATCAGCATCAACACTGCTGTCATCATTGCCATGACCGATAAAGATAAAAACCGCTGTATCAAATTGAAATTCCTTTAATCAATACCAATATAATAGTCCTATAGAACCTGATATGATGAAGTCGATGTGTTTCGTCGTCAGTATTTATCATATTTAGGATGATCATCCAAATTATTGAAAGCCCCATCATGCCATCATCAACACAGCCGAACATCCCATCTTCTGATTTAAATCAGGTGATGATTGACCTTGATCATGTGCAACTGTCCATGCCCAGCCGCGCCGGACAAGTCGATATTCTGAATGACATTTCTTTAAAGATTAATCGTGGTGAAACCGTGGCCATGTTAGGGCCAAGCGGGGCGGGCAAAACAACAGCCATGATGGTGATGGGGGGGCTTGAAAGCATCACCCAAGGGCGGATCACTGTTGCTGGTCATGATTTAATGGCGCTTGATGAAGACCGTCTGGCTGAAATTCGGCGCGATCATATTGGCATCATCTTTCAGGCTTTTCGCCTGATCCCATCGATGACCGCACTTGAAAATGTTGCCGTGCCTTTGGAATTAATCGATGACCGTGATGCTTTTGACAAAGCCCGCGCCGCACTGGTTGATGTTGGGCTTGGCCACCGAATTGATCACGTCCCCGACCAATTGTCAGGCGGCGAACAACAGCGTGTTGCCATTGCCCGCGCCATTGTGACTGAACCTGATATTCTGCTGGCGGATGAGCCGACAGGTAATCTTGACCAGACCACAGGGGCTGAAATTATGGAGCTGTTGATCAACACCGCCCAGAAGCACAATACCGCATTGGTGCTGATCACCCATGATGAAGGCTTGGCAACACAATGTGGCCGTATCATCCGTATTGCTGATGGTCAGATTGCATCAGATAGCGCCAAAGGGGTCTGATCATGGCGCCGCAAAAAACAGGTATTTTCCCTGATCTTGGGCTGGCTTTTAAACTGGCACGGCGAGAATTACGCGGCTCTTTAGGGCGGTTCCGTGTGTTTTTGATTGCCCTGACGCTGGGGGTGACGGCTATTGGCGCGGTCGGCAGTATTGCGGAATCGATGCGCTATGGGATTGCCAAAAACTCACGCCAAATGTTCGGCGGGGATATCGCCGCCAGCAGCACCCATAAAGAACTCCCGCAAGTGGTGTTGGCGGAAATGTCTCGCCATGGCCAAACCTCTAGCCTCATTCAAATGCGCGCCATGCTGGGCAGTGAAAAAGAGGGAGAGCCTATCCGCCGCTTGGTCAGCCTGAAGGCGGTTGATGATCAATGGCCACTCGTAGGCGCGCCTGTTCTTGACCCACAAATCCCACTGGATAAAGCCTTGGAAAGTGTCAATGGCATGCCCAGCATTATCGCCAATCCCGGGTTGTTGCGGGTGTTGGGGGTGGATGTGGGCGACACCGCCCGCTTGGGTGATATTGATGTTCATATCAGTGCTATTTTGCGGCATGAACCTGACCGTGGGTTTGGATTTGAGCAATTTGCCCCTTCGGTGATTATCGCTGAAGAAAACCTTAGCAAAACGGGGCTTGATGTTCCTGGGGCGTTGATGACCTATCGCGAACGGTTGCTGCTGGATAACCCCAATCAAGATATGGCGGTGCTGGCAGGTTTGGGTGCGATATCGGACAACAGCCTTGTGCGGTTGCGCCATCATAGTTCAGGATCATCTGGGTTTCGGAATTTCATTGCTCGTACCGAAACCTTCTTAACCCTTGTCAGCCTGACCGCGTTATTGATTGGCGGTTTGGGCGTATCGTCGGCCGTCCGCGCATGGTTGACCAGCCGGATGCCTGTTCTGGCGACCTTAAAAAGCCTTGGTGCGCCTGCGCCTTTGATCTTTTGGGTTTATTTTTTACAGGTCATGATCCTCACCGCCATTGGCATATCGATTGGTCTGACCTTGGCGGTCTTAACCCCATGGATTGCCAAACTATTGTTAAGCAATGTCGTGGCGGTGCCAATCGAAGCGCATATCTTCCCGCTTCCATTGATGGCGGCGGCTGGCTTTGGTCTTTTGACCAGCATCGGGTTTTCGGTCTGGCCTTTGGGCAAAGCCCGTGAAGTGAAACCAAGCCAATTGTTCCGCAGTTTAATCACCGTCCCCACAGGCCGGCCGAAAAAACGCTATCTCACCGTGATTGCTCTGGCCAGTATCGGGCTGATGGTGCTCACCCTTGCCGCCACCACCAGCCCTGTTTTAACCTTGGGGTTCAGTTTTGGTGTGCTAGGCAGTTTGGCGGTCTTAGCCCTGATGGCAGAGTTTGTAATCCGCGTCATTACAAAATTGCCAAAGACGCGGTTTATGCCGCAATCAACAGCATTGCGTTTAGCGGTTGCCGCCATCACAAGACCAGGCAATAACACCCGCAGTATTGTGATCACATTCGGCTTGGGGCTGACGGTCTTGGTGACGATTGCTGTTTCTGAATTCAACATGAGCCGGCAGATCAACACCCGCCTTGCCGATGAAGCGCCAGCATGGTTCTTTATCGATATTCAACCCCAGCAAAAATCTGAATTTGAACGCATCACAAGTGATCTTGTGGGAAGTGATCAAATCATGATGGTGCCGATGGTGCGGGGGCGAGTTGTTGCGCTTGATGGCGTGCCAGCGGCTAAGATCAACGCGCCGCAATCTGAAGCATGGATTTTAAACGGCGACCGCGGCCTGACATGGGCGGGCAAAGCGCCTAAGAATGTCAATATCACCAAAGGGGAATGGTGGCCTGATGATTACAAAGGCCCGATGCAAGTCTCCATGGATGAAGAAGCAATGCTGGCCTTTGGTCTTGATCTGGGGTCAACCGTGACCTTCAATATCGCCGGCCGAGAATTGCAAGCCACCATCACATCCAGCCGTGAAATTGAATGGCAGAATTTTGGCCTGAACTTTGTCTTTATCTTGAGCCCTGGCATGATCGAGGCCGCACCCCATAATTGGGTCGCAACAGTAGCGACCAATGACCGCCAAATCGAAGCGCAAATTGATCGCGAGATCGCCGCCGCCATGCCCAATGTTTCATCGATTTCAGTGCGCGCCGCCGCCGCCACCGT
>WTHX01000107.1:31101-35702 GCA_011522975.1 Alphaproteobacteria bacterium
GGCAGTGCCGCCAGCGCATCTTTATTGATCGGCTTCCTTGATGCCAGTTTCACCTTCCCCTTTGGATTGGCGGTGGCTGTTGCCTTAGGCGGCGCGGTCGCCACCACTGGCTTGGGGTTAATCGGGGCATCGCGGACATTAGGGCGCAAACCTGGCCCTGTGTTAAGGGATGAATAAGCCTTGCACCAGCGCTGTAGTCTAGGCTATACCCACCACCATTGAAGAAAATGGCGAAAGACAGCCATGAGACAGATGGAAAGACAGAAAATGACAGATCAAAACGCACCTAAAAAAGTTGTTCTCGCTTATTCAGGCGGCCTCGATACATCTGTGATTTTGCGATGGCTTCAAGATGCCCATAACGCCGAGGTGGTGACCTTCACTGCTGATTTGGGTCAGGGTGAAGATATTGAACCGGCCCGTGCCAAGGCTGAGGCCATGGGCATTAAAGAGATTTACATCGAAGACCTGCGCGAAGAATTTACCCGCGATTACGTCTTTCCTATGTTCCGCGCCAATGCGCTTTATGAAGGGGAATATTTGCTGGGCACATCCATCGCCCGCCCTTTGATCGCCAAACGCCAGATCGAAATTGCTCGTGAAGTTGGTGCTGATGCTGTTAGCCATGGCGCCACTGGTAAAGGCAATGATCAGGTTCGTTTTGAATTGGGCTATTATGCGCTTGAGCCGAATATCAAAGTCATTGCGCCGTGGCGGGAATGGGATTTGACTTCACGGACGAAATTGATCGATTTCGCTGAAAAGCATCAAATCAACATCCCGAAAGACAAACGCGGCGAAGCCCCGTTCAGCGTTGATGCCAATCTGTTGCATATCTCTGCTGAAGGCAAAGTTTTGGAAGACCCATGGGTGGAACCTGAAGAATATGTCTTCTCACGGTCCGTATCGCCCATGGATGCGCCTGATACGCCGACTGAGATCACCATTGATTTCAAAGAAGGTGACCCTGTCGCCATCAATGGCAAAGCCATGTCGCCAGCGGTTTTGTTAACTGAACTCAACCGTCTTGGTGGTGATAATGGGATTGGCCGTGTTGATTTGGTGGAAAACCGCTTTGTTGGGATGAAATCCCGCGGCGTGTATGAAACCCCTGGCGGTACAATCTTGCTCAAAGCCCGCCGCGCCATGGAATCCATCACCCTTGATCGCGGGGCGGCCCATGCCAAAGACAGCCTGATGCCGCGTTATGCCGAATTGGTTTACAACGGGTTCTGGTTTGATCCTGAACGTGAAATGCTGCAGAAAGCCATTGATGCCAGCCAAGGCAATGTCACCGGCACCGTGCGGATGAAACTTTATAAAGGCAATGTCATCATCACAGGCCGTCAATCACCCGTGTCGCTCTATCATCCTGATTTGGTGACATTCGAAGATGGCGCGGCTGATTATGACCAGCAAGATGCCCATGGCTTTATTCGCCTGAACGCCCTACGCCTTCGGGTGAAAAAGATGATGCAATCCGATTAACAGTCTGGCACATTATTGATCGGAACAGATCTGGTCACTGACCGTGCCGTCTTCATTAACCTGTTTGAGCATAATACTGCCCGTGAAACTGAGCGCATAGCCGCTATCGCGCAACCCAGTTTCGCACGGGCGCGATTGGATAAAAACATATTCATCCATGCCGTTGCTATGCTTTGAAAACTCTTGATAAGCGTCACTTTGAGTGCCGAGCAGCATTAAGCCCAAGATTGCGAATACCATTTAAACCTCCATAGACATTTGAAGATAGAGACAAGACCAGCCTAAACTATGGATAAAACAAGGCCAAATGTGGCAAAGCGGCAATTAATGTGAATTTTTCGGACAGTGATCTTTATCATATCTTATTCATCACTATATGATATGTATAACCTAGAAGACAACATACTCTGATGAGGAAACAAAATGGCTTTCGAACTCCCTGACCTTCCTTATGCCTATGATGCGCTGGCCGCAGGTGGCATGAGCCAAGAAACTCTTGAATTTCACCATGACCTGCACCACAAGGCGTATGTCGATAACGGCAATAAACTGCTTGATGGTTCAGGCCATGACGGCAAGTCTTTAGAAGATATTGTCAAAGCAACCTATGATGCCGGTGCGCTGGTGCAATCAGGCCTCTTTAACAACGCCTCCCAGCATTGGAACCATATCCAGTTTTGGGAAATGATGGGCCCTGAAGGCCGCGCTATGCCAAGTGAATTGGAAAAGGCATTGGTTGAAAACTTCGGTTCAGTTGATGCGTTTAAAGATCAGTTCTGCGCCGCGGGTGCTGGCCAGTTTGGTTCAGGCTGGTGCTGGTTGGTCAAAAATGCTGATGGCAGCCTGGCTGTCACCAAGACAGAAAATGGCGTCAACCCATTGTGCTTTGATCAGACCGCGCTGTTGGGCTGTGATGTATGGGAACATTCCTATTACATTGATTTCCGCAACAAGCGCCCTGCTTACCTGACCAATTTCTTGGATAATCTGGTCAATTGGGAAAACGTCGCATCACGCATGTAAACCCATTATAAAATCTTAAGGTCAAGCCTTGCTGGCATTTCTATCCGATAAGCCATCACAGGGCTTGACCTTTTTATTGATCCCTTCCTAAGGTGGGGGTCTATTGCCCAAATCACACTGCTTTAAGAGGTATCGCCATGCAGTTAAAAGACCCGTCCTTGTTAAAATCTGAAAGTTATGTGAACGGTGAGTGGCTTGCCGCCCCTGATGGTAAGACCTTCCCCATTAACAATCCTGCATCGGGTGAATTGATCATGGCGGTGGCTGATCATGGTGCCGCCACGATCAAAGCCGCGATTGATGCCGCTGCTGTCGCCCAGAAAGAATGGGCCGCGCGCACCGCCAAAGACCGCGCTATGTTGATGCGGGCGTGGTTTAACCTGATCATGGAAAACCAAGAAGATTTGGCGCAAATCCTGACCGCTGAAATGGGCAAGCCTTTGGCCGAAGCCCGCGGTGAGATTGCCTATGGCGCGTCTTTCATCGATTGGTTTGGTGAAGAAGGCCGCCGCATTTCAGGCGATATTCTGCAACCCCATATGACCGACAAACGCATCATGGTGTTGAAACAGCCGATTGGTGTTTTTGGCGCGATCACGCCGTGGAATTTCCCGAACGCCATGATCACCCGCAAATTGGCGCCGGGTCTGGCGGCGGGTTGCGCGGCGGTGTTAAAGCCGGCGGAACAAACCCCGCTTTCGGCTTTGGCTCTGGCGGTTCTGGCGGAACGTGCCGGCATCCCGAAAGGCGTGATTAACATCGTCAATGGCATGGATGCGCCGGCCATGGGGCTTGAGCTGACCACCAACCCAACTGTCCGCAAGATCACCTTCACAGGCTCCACCGAAGTCGGGCGGATTCTGATGAAGCAATCCGCTGATACGATCAAGAAAGTCAGTTTTGAATTGGGCGGCAACGCGCCTTTGATCGTCTTTGATGATGCTGATCTTGATGTTGCCGTGCGCGAAGCGCTGGCGTCAAAATTCCGTAACGCGGGCCAGACATGTGTTTGTGCCAACCGCATCTTTGTTCAGGCGGGGATTTATGATGAATTTGCCGCCGCCCTGACCGCCAAGGTCAAAGAGATGAAAGTCGGCAATGGCGCCGATGATGGCGTCACCCAAGGCCCGCTGATTGATATGCAAGGCTTGGAAAAAGTCGAACGCCATGTCGGTGATGCGGTGGCGAAAGGCGCTAAGGTTGAAACAGGTGGCGGTCGCCATGAATTGGGGGAAACCTTCTTCCAGCCAACCGTGCTGACCGGCATGACCACCGATATGATGGTCTTCTCCGAAGAAACTTTTGGTCCTGTCGCGCCATTGTTTAAATTTGAAACCGAAGAAGAAGTTGTGGCCATGGCCAATGACACGATCTTTGGGCTGGCGGGGTATTTCTTTGCCAAGGATATGGCGCGGGTCTGGCGTGTGGCGGAAGCCTTGGAATATGGCATTGTTTCGGTCAATACAGGCATTTTCTCGAATGAGATTGGGCCGTTCGGCGGCGTCAAGCAATCCGGCATCGGGCGTGAAGGTTCAAAATACGGGATCGATGATTTCCTTGAGATGAAATACGTTTGCCTTGGTGAGATTTAGGGGTGAGATTTAAAGCCTAAGGCTAAGCCCATCACAGCATGAAGAAAGGCGGTCGCAAGATCGCCTTTTTTATTGGGGTTTTGCCAAAGGGATTATCCCCCACCATTAACGTTTTCTTAACCCCTCTTTGCTAAGATGCAATGTTGGGGAGAAGAAAAATGGGTCATAAATCGAAAAAAAGGGTAATCAATAATGCTCAGTTAAAGAGTATTGTTAGCCCTACGGTTATCTATTTAAGTTTCATTGTATTTGCCTTTTCTTATGGAAAATATAATTCCGAAGATTTCGTAAATCACAGTTATTTCTTTCAAGAGATGATTAAGGCGTCTTTAATTATATTTACATTACTGCCATTTGGTTTTTCAGTGTTTTGGCTTATGCAATATCCAAAACCAGCCTTAATTTCATCGTCTATAATAATTTTGATCATCTTCCTTTTGTGGATTCTGTATGATGAAGATCATCTATATGAAAAGATTAACCTTCTAATTCTTATTT
>WTHX01000107.1:35802-37278 GCA_011522975.1 Alphaproteobacteria bacterium
CAAACGTCAATTCGCATGGCTGGAGTCAGAATCCTGCAAGAATTGGGTAAGTCTTCAAATATAAAAAGAAAACAATTGGTTAAAGAAATTTTGGTTGATTACATCCATGAAAAAGCAACTTTAGACAACCCAAAACCCTATCCCCATAAACGAGAAATTGAGACAGCAATAACTGCTGTGGCTTCTATACAAACATCAAAAGGTTTAACTTTTCAAAAACTCCGTTTAAATGATCTTCACTTCCAATATTGCAAATTATCCGATGTTCATTTTCTTTCTTGTGAAATTAAAAACACTCATTTTTAT
Organism: Alphaproteobacteria bacterium; assembly: GCA_011522975.1. Classification (GTDB taxonomy): domain Bacteria; phylum Pseudomonadota; class Alphaproteobacteria; order Puniceispirillales; family UBA1172; genus JAGWAQ01. The sequence continues at coordinate 36,109 of WTHX01000107.1, forward strand.
AAAACAACATTTGAAAATTGTGGTTTTTATGAATGCGATCTTTCAAAAGCAAGATTTTCGCGATCAACTTTTAAAAACATTGTCGATTTCAAAGTAGATTTATCAAATGCTGATTTCCGTGAAATCGAGGGGATAAAACCAAAGGACTTTAAAGAGGCCTATTATCAAAAAAACAAGCATCCTATTGTCTTGTTATTCGACAATCACAACTTCCATGAATTAGACCCAAACAATGAATTTATCTGGCGTAATCATAACAACAAAAAAATACGTCATAAGAAATTAGTAGAAGGGCCACCAAATACATTTATCCCTATAGATTGGGATTAACCCCCTACCTCAACCTTCTAATCAACGCTGACGTGTCATTCCGGCCAAAGCCTTGGTCTGACAATTCCTGATAATACCCCAGCACATCTTTCGTCACTGTCAAGTCCGCGCCGTTGGCTTCGGCTTCCGCCAAACAGATTTTCAAATCCTTAATCATCCAATCGAGCGCAAAGCCGAAATCAAATTCATCCTTCACCATGGTCCGCCCACGGTTGACCATCTGCCAGCTTTGCGCCGCCCCGCCAGAGATCGTATCCAGCACCGCCTCCATATCCAGCCCCGCACGCTGACCAAAATTAAGCGCTTCGGACAGGCCCTGCACCAAACCAGCGATACAAATCTGATTGACCATCTTGGCCTGTTGCCCCGCGCCAGCCCCGCCGATATGCGTCACGGTCTTGCCATAGGCCCGAATAACAGGTTCAGCCCGCCCAAAGACATCGGCATCACCGCCGCACATCACCGTCAGGATGCCGTTTTCCGCCCCCGCTTGACCGCCAGAAACCGGCGCATCAATAAAGCCAAGCCCCATGTCTTTGGCCTTGGCGTATAATTCCCGCGCGACTTCCGCCGAAGCCGTGGTGTTATCAATAAAGATCGCGCCTTGATCCATGGCTTGAAACGCGCCATCCGCGCCAATCGTCATCGCCCGCACATCATCATCCGCGCCAACACAGGCAAAGACAAATTCCGCATCTTTGGCGGCATCTTTTGGCGTTGGTGCCATCGCGCCGCCATCCCCTCCGCCATGTTCCGCCACCCAGGATTCAGCCTTGGCCACATTGCGGTTATAGACGGTCACATCATGCCCTGCCGCTTTCAAATGCCCCGCCATGGGAT
>WTHX01000065.1 GCA_011522975.1 Alphaproteobacteria bacterium
GCATAAACCTGTTTTCAAAAATCGTTTCAGAAATACAAGATTTGCCGCTGGCCAATGTCATCAGTGCCATGAATTGCGCCTGAATATCGGTGGGGAAGCCAGGGTATGGGTCTGTCGTAATATCCACTGGGCGGGGACGATCATGGGCGGTGATCGTCACTTGATCTTGGTTAATCTCAACATCCACCCCAGCCTGCGCCATGGCCGAAAACAAAGCCGCCAAATGTTCAGGGCGCATATTATGAAGCGTGACATGGCCTTGTGTCATTGCCGCGGCAAGGGCGAAAGTCCCTGCTTCAATCCGGTCCGCCACAACAGCATGGCGGCATTGGGTTAATCGCGCCACACCATCGATGACAATGCGCGATGTGCCTTGGCCAGTGATCTTCGCCCCCATGGCATTCAAACATTCGGCAAGATCGCTGATCTCAGGCTCGCGCGCGGCGTTTTCTAGAATCGTCTGACCATCAGCCAATGCTGCCGCCATCAAGGCGTTTTCTGTAGCGCCAACGCTGACCAAAGGGAAGGTAATTTCAGCCCCTTTAAGACCATCTTTGGCTTCAGCCACAACATAGCCATCTTCAAGAGTGACGGTAGCGCCTAGTTTTTCCATCGCCATAATGTGCAAATCAACCGGCCGCGTGCCAATGGCGCACCCCCCGGGTAAAGACACACGCGCATGGCCATAACGGGCCAGCAAAGGCCCCAGCACCAAAACAGAAGCCCGCATTTTGCGCACAATGTCATAAGGCGCATCGGTGATGGCATTTGCCGCGGGCTGAAAAGCCACAACCTCACCGTCACGGCTGGACGCCACCCCAAGATGGTCAAGCAATTCACACATGCAAATAATATCCGCCAAAGGCGGCAGGTTTTCCAAGACCAGCCCTTGTTCCACCATCAAGGCGGTTGCCATCAGCGGCAGGGCAGCGTTCTTGGCCCCTGAAATCGTGATATCACCTTCAAGCCTGGCGCCACCTTTGATCAAAAGTTTATCCATGGTCATTGCCCCCTTTTGAGCCTGAAGATGACGGTTCAGGTGCTGCGGTATGATCACCATCTTCCCGCCCACGTTTTTGGGCTTTGCGGCGGCGAAGATTGGCGCGCAACGCTTGGGCCAAACGTTCTTGACGTTTTTCAGCCTCAGTCTGAGGTTTTTCAACCTTTTTGCTTGAAGCGGTGGTGGGTGTTTCAGATGGCGACATTGGTTCAACAGTCATCAGGGCAAGTCAGTCTTTAACAATAGATTTAATATAATCGGCTTTACCGATATGATAAAGCAATAGATGGTCTAGCCTATTCATATGGCCATAACATGGCGTTTAATCACAATCTTGTGAATTGCATTTAAGCCGAAAGGTTTCATAACTTAAATATTAACGAAACGTGATTTTACGTTTTCTACGCGCAACGTTTCAAACGGAAAGTTCTATGACCGATCACATGACATCTTCTAATGCCCAATCACCTGAGACAAAAGCCTCACCCCTGAAACGTTTGTTGCCCATTATCATCTTGGTATTGGGGCTGGCATTGTTTTTTATTTTTGATCTAGGGCGGTTCATTTCGATCGGTGTTCTGGCTGAAAATTACCTCGCCATCACAGGCTGGGTTGCGGATAATTTATTATTGGCGATCGCGGCTTATTTCGCGCTTTACACGATCGCTGTCGCCTTCAGCCTGCCGATTGCCAGCCCGTTAACCTTGGCGGGGGGTGCGGTTTTGGGCTATATCGCCGCCCCTGTGATTATTCTAGCCGCCACATTGGGGGCGTTGATCCTGTTTCTGGCGGCAAGGGGTGCGTTTGCCGATGCATTAGCGAAACGTTGTGGGCCGTTTATGGCCAAAATATCCGAAGGCTTTCACGAACAGCCGTTTTTCTGGTTATTGGCATTACGCCTGATCCCGCTTGCGCCATTTTGGGCGGTCAATATCGCCCCGGCTTTATTGGGGATGCGGACATCAAGTTATGTCGCCGCCACGTTGATAGGCATCGCCCCGGGCACAACGGTCTATGTCGCGGTGGGGCGCGGGTTTGATGCGGTGCTGGCGGCGGGCAAAGCGCCTGATTTATCCACATTAGGCGATATTCGCATTATCGCGCCTTTGGTGGGGCTTGGGGTTTTGGCCTTAATCCCGATTGTCGCCAAGAAATTCTTAAAGAAAGGTCAATGATATGACTGTGCTGACCCCTGATCTTTGCATTATTGGAGGTGGTTCCGGCGGGCTCAGCCTTGCGGCGGGCGCGGCGCAAATGGGCGCCGATACGGTTCTGTTTGAAGGCGGTAAAATGGGCGGTGATTGCCTTAATTACGGATGCGTGCCATCGAAAGCCATGCTGGCTGCCGCCAAAGCTGCCCATGCCGCCCAAGGCAAGGCGGAAATGGGCATCTCCACCAAAGATGTTGAGGTTGATTTCAAAGCCGTCAAAACCCATGTCGCCAATGTGATCGCGGGCATCGCCCCCCATGATTCCGTTGAACGTTTCCAAGGTTTCGGCGTCAATGTCATCGAAGATTACGGGACATTCACAGGCCGCCATGAAATATCGGGCGGCGGTTATGTGGTGCGGCCTAAATTTACCGTCATCGCCACCGGCTCATCGGCTTTTGTGCCGCCCATCCCGGGGATTGATAGCGTCCCTTACCTGACCAATGAAACCATCTTTACCGATATGACCCAACCTGATCATTTGGTGGTGATTGGCGGCGGGCCGATCGGGGTTGAAATGGCGCAAGCCCATGCACGGCTTGGCATTCCTGTGACGCTGATCGAAGGCGCGCCAACGATTATGCCGCGTGATCATCAAGGGCTGGTTTCCATCCTTAAACCGCGGCTGGAATCCGATGGCATCCGCCTGATCGAAGGCCATGGGGTGACCAGTATTGGCGGCAAAAAAGGCGCGATTGAAATCGAAGTTGATGGCATTGGCACGGTCAAGGGCAGTCATCTTTTGGTGGCAACAGGGCGCAAGCCTAATTTGGATCGGCTAGATTTGGACAAGGCGGGGATTGCCTATCAACGCCAGGGCATCACCACAGATTTGCGCTTGCGGACCAATAATAAACGTATTTTTGCCATTGGCGATGCCGCAGGGCGGATGCAATTCACCCATGTGGCGGGGTATCATGCGGGGATTGTCATCCGGAATATTCTGTTCCGCCTGCCCGCCAAAATTGATGACAGCGCGGTGCCGTGGTGCACCTATACCGACCCTGAATTGGCGCATGTCGGCATGACATTGAAAGCCGCCACCGACCAAGGCATCACCGCCAAAGAGGTTGAATTTGCCCTTGATGGCAATGACCGTGCGCGGGCTGAACTCCGCACCGAAGGCAAGGTGATCGGCGTGGTGGATGGCAAAGGCCGCATTCTGGGCGCCAGTATTTTAGCCCCCCAAGCCGGTGAGATGATCCAACCTTGGGTGCTGGCGATTTCGAAAAAAATGAAGATCGGCGCCATGGCCTCTTATATCGCGCCTTACCCGACCTATGGTGAGGCAAGCAAACGCGCGGCGGGGTCTTATTTCACGCCCTCGCTGTTTTCGGAACGGACGGCGAAAATTGTTCGCTTCTTATTGCGGCTTCCTTAAGCAAGATGATCTCAATCGAGTTTGCATTAAAAATGATGCAGGCAAGACGGCGGGGATTTAAAAATCAGATTTCATCACCTTCGATCTTGCATAACGGTGCAGGTGCTGATAGATAATCGCATAACGCTGCTGTAGCTCAGGTGGTAGAGCACTCCCTTGGTAAGGGAGAGGTCGATGGTTCAAGTCCATTCAGCAGCACCATTCCTTCAAATATTTGATTGTTTCAGC
>WTHX01000163.1:0-24034 GCA_011522975.1 Alphaproteobacteria bacterium
GTGAATTTTGATCGAACTTAGGCGTCGTCTTTAAACAAGCCCACACGAATATCATTGGCTTCAAAAACAACCTCACCATCGCAAAGCACTTGGCCATCAGCGATCCCAAGGATAAGTTTGCGCATAATCAGGCGTTTGATATCCAGTTTAAATGTTACCACTTTGGCTTTTGGTTGCACTTGGCCGGAAAATTTAACATTGCCAACAGAAATGGCGCGGCCACGGCCAGTGCCGCCAGCCCAGCCCAAATAAAAGCCCACCAATTGCCACAGCCCATCCATGCCCAAACAACCAGGCATGACAGGATCACCAATAAAATGGCAATCAAAGAACCATTTGTCCGGGGTGATATCAAATTCAGCGATAATTTCGCCTTTGCCCTCTGATCCGCCAGTATCGTTAATCTCTGTGATGCGGTCCATCATCAGCATCGGCGGCATTGGCAATTGAGGATTGCCTGGGCCAAACATTTCACCCTGAGCGCATGTGATCAGGTCATCGTAACTATATTGGTTTTTTTTGACAAAGTTTGACATAGAAACTCTCTTATATTGATCCGTGGCCTAAGATACCAGAATGATTGGAAAATGCGACTGTTTTAGGGTTTTATCGCAAGAATTAGTTTTGTATTTACAATTCTTGAAAAAACCCATAATTTTTAAGGACATTGTGCATAAACGGCATAACTTAAGCCAAAACGCAATGAGGTCAGATAGAAATTAGGTCAAATAGAATGTTAGACCAAAAACCGAATAAGACAGAAGATCAGCACACCGATCTATTACGTCAATTTCATTTGCGCCCAACACGTCAACGTCTTGCGTTGGCGGATTTGCTATTCAATGGCCCTTGCCGTCATGTTTCGGCTGAACAGCTTCGGCTTGAAACCAAAAACAAAGGCATCAATATGTCTTTGGCGACAATTTACAACACGTTGAACCAGTTCACCAAAGTTGGTCTCTTGCATGAGATCAATCTGGATAACAATGTGACTTATTTTGACACCAATACCGATCATCACCATCATTTCTTTGATCCCAAAACCAATAAATTGATCGATATTCCCCGGGATGCCATTTCATTAAACGCTCTGCCAGACGCCCCTGATGGCCATGATGTTGAGCGTGTTGATGTCATCATCCGCTTGTCTTAAGACCAGCCTTTAAAATTAGATTTTTAAACCGGTGCAAACCGGCATTAACCCTATTTAAAATCGTTCTAAACTGCTTGACATTGAAGGTTTAATATCAATATCTTTAAAAGGATATAATCAAAGCAAATCCTTTGTTTTGATGGTGATTTAATAACTGGATTTCTGGAGACTCTCATGAATGAAATCAGCAAATGCCCGGTGATGCACGGGAGTGTAACAACACCTGTGGCTGGCACAAAAAATATGGACTGGTGGCCGAACCAGTTGAACCTCGATATTTTGAGACAGCATGATCAAAAATCAAACCCCCTGGGCGCAGATTTTGATTATGGTCAATTGGTCAAGTCGCTTGATGTGACCGCATTAAAGGCAGACCTGAAGAAAGTCATGACTGACTCCCAAGATTGGTGGCCTGCTGATTACGGTCATTATGGTCCGTTCTTTATCCGTATGACATGGCATGCGGCAGGGACCTACCGTACGGGGGATGGCCGTGGTGGCGGCGGTACTGGCGCGCAGCGTTTTGCCCCGCTTAATTCATGGCCTGATAACGGTAACCTTGATAAAGCCCGACGCCTGTTGTGGCCAATCAAGCAAAAATACGGCAATAAACTGTCATGGGCTGATCTGTTGATCATGGCTGGTAATGTCGCGATTGAAGATATGGGCGGTCCTAATCTTGGTACCGCGCTTGGCCGTGCTGATATCTGGCATCCGGAAAAAGATATTTACTGGGGTGCGGAAGATGAATGGCTGGGTGATAACCGTTATGGCAATTCCCGTCAGGATTTGGAAAACCCGCTGGCTGCTGTGCAGATGGGCTTGATCTATGTTAATCCTGAAGGGCCTAACGGCAATCCTGATCCATTGCTATCCGCCCAAGATATCCGTGAAACCTTTGGCCGTATGGCGATGAATGATGTTGAAACATTCGCGCTTGTTGCGGGCGGTCATACTTTTGGTAAAGCCCATGGTAATGGCCCTGCTGAGGCTGTTGGTGCTGAACCTGAAAGCGCCCCTATCGAAGCTCAAGGGTTTGGTTGGGAAAGCAGCCATGGTCAAGGCAAAGGCGTTGACACCATCACCAGTGGTATCGAAGGCCCTTGGACCAGCAACCCAACACAGTGGGATATGGGTTATCTGAACCTGCTGTATAAATATGACTGGGCGCTGACCAAAAGCCCTGCAGGTGCGCATATCTGGCATCCTGTTGATATTGATGAGGCTGATATGGCCCCTGAAGTTGATGGCAGTGGCAAAGTCACCCCAATGATGACCACCGCTGACATGGCGCTGAAGGAAGACCCGATCTACCGTGAAATTGGTGATCGTTTCGTCAATGATCCCGAAGCCTTTGGTCAAGCCTTTGCTGAAGCATGGTTTAAACTGTTGCATCGTGATATGGGACCAAAGACCAATTACATTGCAGGCGATTACCCTGAAAATGACTTCATCTGGCAGGATCCAATTCCAGCCGGCAAAACGCTCTCTGATGCCGAAGTTTCAGCGGTTAAAGATGCGGTGAAGGCATCTGGCCTTAGCATCCAAGAGATGGTTGAAACCGCTTGGGCATCGGCCGCATCATTCCGTGGTTCAGACAAGCGTGGCGGTGCCAATGGTGCGCGTATTCGCTTGGCCCCAATGAACGGCTGGGCGGTCAATAAGCCTGATCAACTCTCAAAAGTCTTGGGTGTTTATGAAGGGATTGCCAGCGCCAATGGTGCCAGCATGGCGGATGTGATTGTCATCGGCGGTGCCGCAGGGATCGAAATGGCGTGTGATGCGACCGTTCCTGTCACGACAGGTCGTGGTGATGCTTCCGAAGAACATACCGATGCCGCCTCATTCGCCCATCTTGAATTGCGTGCCGATGGCTTCCGCAATTATCAGGAAAAAGATTTTGCGGTCAGCCCTGAAGAAATGATGCTGGATAAAGCGCAATTGTTGGAATTAACCCCAGCCGAAATGACAGTGCTTGTCGGCGGTATGCGTTCTTTGGGCATCAGCGCCACAGGTGAAGGTGTCTGGGGTGATGGCAACAGCCTTGATAACAATTGGTTCAACACGCTCTTGGATATGAGCGTTGCGTGGAAAGCCACAGGATCAAACAGTTATGAAGCCTCAGATCGCAAGACTGGTCAAGTCGTCCGCAAAGCCAGCCGCATTGATCTGGTCTTTGGCAGCAATTCTGAATTGCGCGCCATTGCAGAAGTCTATGGCCAGGATGATAACAAAGACAAATTTGTCCAAGATTTCATCGCGGCATGGACCAAAGTGATGGATTTGGATCGTTTTGATCTGAACGGCTAATTCAGCCTTAAAAAAAATATTCGGTCAGCCTTAGGGCTGGCCGAAACTTTCGCCTTCTAGCAATCCCCAGATTGCAGGCCGACGCACCCAACCTGAAATATCATCGGTGCTGACTTTACACCAGCCGCCCGTGCAGGTTTCCAATTCCACCAACACCCCTTGTTCCGCCACCGCCCTGACCCGTGATTCTGGATCATCAGAGGCATGGATTTTGACCGTGGTATCAGCGATTAATGCCATGCGTTTGACCGAAAGCGTCGAGACATGCATCCAACCTGTGATGCCTTCATGGTCAACAACTTTGCGCCAAACATCAAATTCACCAATGACTTTCATGGGCAGATGACGGCGTTGATATTGCCAGATAATAGGGTATTTTTTGCCGGGCCCTGTGCGCATGTTGACCAGCCCCTTTTTCAAGGTCACAAAGCGCGGAATCTCTAGGTTTGACCCCCGAATTGAAATGCGGTTTTCTTGCGCCAATACCGTGCTCACCTGCGGCAGGGTTACGGATAAACTCATTAAAATGATCAGCAAAAAACGAGACATGATTCAACTCAATTTAAGGGCCAACGAAAGGACAGTGCTTAGACTATAAGATAATATGCCGATCAGAACAATTCTTTGACATAGACATGATCACGCTTTGCCGTAAAACAATGAAATCGTCATATGAGGGTTTTAATAGACAATTGCAGGTCTTGATGCTACCCATTCTGTGACTACATAAAATGAGCAGATTAATCTCGTATCACCGAAAGAATAGGGCTCCCCATGTCTTCTGGAAAAATGTCTTCTGGTAAAACGCTTGTAACACTGACGCGGAAACTTCCCGATTCAGTTGAAACGCGCATGCGTGAATTATTTGATGCCAAACTCAATGCTGATGACCATAAGTTTTCTCAAGATGAATTAAAAGCCGCTGTAGCAGAATGCAATGTGTTGGTCCCTACCGTGACCGATAGAATTGATGCTGAAGTGATTGCCGCCGCGGGCCCGCAATTGAAACTGATCGCATCTTTCGGTACAGGGGTTGATCACATTGACCTGAAAGCAGCCCGTGAAGCCGGTATTACCGTCACCAACACCCCTGGCGTTTTGACCGAAGACACAGCCGATGTCGCCATGGCGCTGATCCTTTCTGTGCCCCGCCGTATTGCCGAAGGTGATGCGTTGGTGCGTGAGGGCGGATGGACAGGCTGGGCGCCGACAGGCATGTTGGGTCACCGCATTAATGGCAAACGCCTTGGGATTATTGGCATGGGCCGGATTGGTCAGGCCATCGCCCGCCGCGCCCGCGGTTTTGGCATGTCGATCCATTATCACAATCGCCGTCCAGTGCATGCTGATATTGAACAAGAACTTGAAGCCACCCATTGGGATGATCTGTCTCAAATGCTGAGCCGGATGGATATTATTTCGGTCAATTGCCCCCATACCGAAGCAACCCATCAGTTGCTGTCGCGGGAAAAACTGGAGCTGATCCAAAACCATGCGTATTTGGTCAACACCTCACGCGGGGAAGTGATTGATGAAACAGCCTTGGCTGAACTCTTGCAACAACGCCGTATTGCGGGTGCAGGGCTCGATGTCTATGAAAACCAGCCCAAGATCAACCCGCTTTTGCTTGATCTGAAAAATGTTGTGCTCTTGCCGCATATTGGCTCTGCCACCATCGAAGGCCGGTTGAGCATGGGTGATAAAGTCATCATTAATGTTCAGACCTTTATCGATGGCCACACCCCGCCGGATCGCGTCATTGAAATGATGAATTAACAGCGCGGGTTATGACGCACCACAACAAGGGCAATCGGCTCTTTTTTCCGTGGTGATGACTTGGCTGGAAAGATACCGCCCATCAAAAAGCATCAATTTATTATTAAGCCCCGGGCCCAATGGCGTTGCGGGTAATAACGCTTGTTTGATGGCTTCTAGCGCCATGATACTGCCAATAATGCCGGTAATAGCGCCCAAAATACCGGCTTCACTGCATCCTGGGGCAAGATCATGGCTGGCCGTTTCTGGGAAAACACAGCGATAACAATTGGCATCTTGATCAATGCCAGAACGGAAACTGGCGACTTGCCCTTCAAGCCTGACCGCCCCACCAAAGACCAGAGGGATGTTCAGCCTATGGGCTGTGTCATTGGCCAAAAGCCGTGTTGCAGGGTTATCAGACGCATCAATGATCAGATCAATGTCTTGGCAAAGGGCGGTGCAATTTTCTTCAGAAAATTGAGCATGATGGGGGGTGATGGTGACGGATTGATTCATGGCTTTGGCGGCGATTTCAGCCGATTGAACCTTGGCCATATCGATATGATTTTCAGGGTGGATCACTTGCCGGTTCAAATTGGTGGCGTCAACAACATCATCATCAACAATGCTGATATGGCCAATGCCAGCGGCCACCAGATATTGCAAGACCGGCGCGCCAAGACCGCCCGCGCCAATCAATAAAACACGGGTTTCCATCAATTTAATCTGATGGTCTTCATCAAATCCAGATAGAATCAATTGCCGTGCAAATCGATATAATTGGTCATCATCTAGGGTTGATGCGGCCATGGGTTATCCTTTGCTTGTTGTGCCTGTTGACCCAAAACCGCCAGCGCCGCGTTCGGTTTCATCCAAATGGGTGACAATTTTAGGCGCTGCCGTGGCGACAGGGGCGAAAACTATTTGGGCGATCCGCATCCCATGGGTGATCTCAACAGGCGCATCACCAAGGTTGATCAGGATGACTTTAACTTCACCGCGATAATCACTATCGATCGTCCCTGGGGCATTGGCAACGGTCAGGCCGTGTTTAAACGCCAGCCCAGAACGTGGCCGCACTTGAACCTCATAGCCTTGGGGGATGGCCATGGTCAATCCAGTTGGCACAGCCTCTCTCTGCATGGGTTTGATCGTCAAAGGGGCTGATAATGCGGCGCAAATATCCATCCCAGCCGCGCCATCAGTTTCATATTGGGGCAGGGGCAAATCTTTGCCATGGTCTAATTGCATGATTGGCAGGGTGATGGCATCAGCCATGGGTGATCTCCTTAATAATCGCATCGGTCAAATATTTGGCAACATCATGTTTCGACATCCGCGGCCAATGGCTTGCTCCTGATGCGGTGATCAAATGCACTTCATTTTCATCCGCGCCGAACACAGGCTGATCTTGCCCCACATCATTGGCCAGAATCCAATCGCACCCTTTGCGGGCTCGTTTGGCTTTAGCATAGGCGATCACATCATCGGTTTCAGCGGCAAATCCAACCACCAATTTGGGGCGTTGTTGATGGGTTGAAATTGTCGCCAAAATATCAGGGTTTTCTCTGAATTGTAATTCAGGTGGCGCGCCATCAGTTTTCTTTAATTTCGATGCCCCTGCCCCATCAACGGCCCAATCCGCAACCGCCGCCGCGCAAATCGCAATATCAGCAGGCAAAGCAGCAAGGCTGGCATCAAGCATATCTTGGGCGGTGGTAACCGCAACCACCTGCACCGAAGGCGGCGGCGGTTCAGTGACAGGGCCAGACACCAAAGTGACTTTAGCCCCTTCCCGCGCTAAAGCCGCGGCAATCGCATGGCCTTGCTTGCCTGATGATCGATTGGCGATATAGCGCACGCCATCAATCGGCTCATGGGTAGGGCCGGAGGTGACCAACACTTGCTTGCCTTGAAGTTTTCCTTGGCCCGGCAACATCCGTTCAGCGGCGGCGATAATCGCCATGGGGTCTGCCAGCCGTCCGGCTCCATCTTCGCCACAAGCCATATCCCCTGAATCAGGCCCAACGAAGGATATGCCGCGGGATTTTAAAATTGCGGTATTGGCTTGGGTGGCAGGGTTGGCCCACATAAAGGGGTTCATGGCGGGCGCGATCAAAATAGGCGCGCCTGTCGCCAGAACTGCTGTGCTGGCCAGATCATCCGCCATGCCATGGCTGATCCGTGCCATCATATTAGCGCTGGCAGGGGCGATCACCACCAAATCAGCATCGCGGGCCAACCGGATATGCCCCATTTCGGCTTCATCGGTGAGGGAGAATAAATCGGTATAGGTTTTATCACCGCTTAACGCGCTGACCGATAATGGGGTGATAAACTGAGCCCCGCCTTTGGTTAGGATAACGCGGACTGCCCAGCCTTGGTCTTTCATACGGCGGATTAATTCCAAGGCTTTATACGCGGCAATCCCGCCGCTGATAATCAAAAGGATTTGCGGTGTTTTTTGGGGCATCCCCACCGCATGGCTTAAGGCTGATGCGGGTTGCCCTGAAGCGGTTGGTGGTGTGTCAAGATCAGCAAGGGTTTCAGGATTTACATGAATGCCGCGGGCTTTCAGTGCTTGCCAGATGCGCACCCGCGCATATTCGGGAAACGCCCCGCGCAAGCGATAATTGCTCACCGCACTCGGCCCAACCCCTAATAAGGTTTGGACCGCCGCTGCGCCGCCCAATTGGTCAATGATATCGTCAATATTCATGTTATTATCAAAATTATTCACAAATTGTGAAATAGTATAATTTATAATTCACAAATTGTGAAGTTATACTGTTAAAGCCATTGCGATAGCAGCCGTCACCCCTGCACCAAGCACAATCCAAACCAAAGGAGATGTTGGTTTTTCCTCAGGTTTCTGGGATTCCATTTGATTAAGGATGGCTTCAGCGCGGTCAAGCAGGCCAGGCAGGCGCATCCCGAAAGCAAGGGTTTTATCGGCAATCATGCTGATTTGCGACAGCAACCCGCTCTGATCTTGCGCCCAATCAGACGCCAGATCACGGGCGATTGGCCACATATTGGCGTCAGGGTTCAATTGACGGGCGACACCTTCGGCCATGCCCATGGTTTTCTGCAATAAAGTAAACTGCGGCTGAACTTCAACTTCATATCGCCGGGCCAGCCCAAAGATTTGCCCCAGAACAGCCCCCAAAGAGACATCCCCCATGGGTTGATCCATAATCGGTTCGGTGACAGCACGGATGGCTTGGGCAAAGCCCTCAACCGGAACATCTGCGCCAATCATCCCTGCATCACGGTGCAATTGCGCCACCATATCATAGTCACGGTCAAGAATGGCATTGAGCAGTTGCACTAAAAACAAGCGATCCTGCAGGTTTAAATCCCCCATAATGCCGAAATCTATTGGTACGAGAACGCCATCATCACGAATAAAGATATTGCCGGGGTGCATGTCAGCGTGGAAAAACCCATCGCGGAAGACTTGAAAGAAAAAGGATTTGGCTGCGATCGCGGTAATGGCATCAATATCATGGCCTTTGGCCAATAGACTTTCGCGGTCATCAATGCGGGTGCCTTCAATTTTTTCAATCACCAAGACAAATTCAGTGGTCAAAGGCCATTCAATTTCAGGGACATATATGCCGTCATCTTGAGCGTGGTTATCCCGCAATTTGCCGGCGGATGCGGCCTCTAACCGTAAATCAAGTTCAACATCAGAATAATGGGCAAATTGTTCAACCGCATGAACCAGTTTTAATCGTTTCGTATGGGGGGCAATGGTTTCAACAAACCGCGCCATGGCCATAAAGAACTTAATATCGCGTTCCATGCGATGCCGAATGCCCGGGCGAAGAATCTTAACCGCCACATCTCGGCCATCCAATAAAGTGGCAAAATGAACCTGCGCGATGGAGGCCGCCGCCACAGGGGTTTCGTCAAAATGCAAACAGCAATCTTCGATAGACTGACCCCATTCTCGTTCAAGAATACGTCTGGCTTGGGACCCTGCGAAAGGCGGCAATTGATCTTGCAAAGTCGCCAGATCACGCGCCACATCAGCCCCCATTAAATCAGCACGGGTTGAGAGCGCTTGGCCAAATTTGATAAACCCTGGGCCAAGGGCGGTCAAAGCAGAGGCCAGCGCAATGCCGGGGCGTTCAGGGTTGCGTTTGGCGATAATGCTGTTAAGCATCCGCATGAATTGCCGCAACCATATGGGCAATAGCGACATTTCCGCCAAATGCCCAAAGATGCCGCCACGGCTCAAATGCCAAGCGACAATCGGAAGGCGAAAGATCAACATCAGCATCAGTCTAATTTCCAGCCGCAATGAATGGCGGCAATGCCATTGGTCAGGTTGCGGTATTTAACCCGCGCGAATCCTGCCGCTGCAAACATAGCGGCTAAATCTTCTTGCGGGGGGAAGCGGCGAATCGATTCCACCAGATATTGATAGGATACAGAATCTTGGGCAATCAATTGCCCAAAGCCTGGCAAGGCTGATGACCATAAATCATAAATCCGCGCCATGGCCGGGTTTTGGACATGGGAAAACTCAAGGCAATAAAACCGGCCATTGGGTTTGAGCACCCGATAGGCTTCGGCGATGGCTTGGTCACGATCGGTGACATTACGCAGACCAAAAGCAATGGTCACAACTTCCGCGCTTTCATCATCAAAAGGAATTTTTTCGGCATTGCCCGCCACCCACGCCAGATTGGGGAGTGCCGCCAAATCAGGACGTTTGCGCCCCGCCATCATCATTTCAACATTAATATCGACAATCGTGGCTTCACCGCCGCCGCGCTTTAAAAAGCGGGAGGCGATATCCCCCGTGCCGCCTGCAAGGTCAATCAAATGCTGATCAGCACTGGGGTTGATCATCCTGATCAATGTATCTTTCCAGACACGGTGGATGCCCAAAGACATGACATCGTTCATAATGTCATAAGAAGAGGCCACGCTATCAAAGACAGAGCGCACACGATCTTGCTTATCGGCGGCGCGGATCGTTTCATAGCCGAAATCAATCGGCTGGTCTGGGTCAATTTCAGGTCTGGATTTTTGTGTCATGAAGGCTTTATATCAGGGCAGAGCCAGTAAGGGAAAGATAAATGCCTGAATTACCTGAAGTTGAAACCGTAAAAAATGCCATCGCTGAGGCAGCAGAGGGCGGTGTTCTGTTATCAATATGGACATCTGGGCAGAAAATGCGCTGGCCTATCCCAAAAGATATTGCCGAAATGCTGACCCATGGCAAAGTGATTGGGCTAAGGCGGCGGGGCAAATATATCATTATGGAGATTGCCCAAAACAATAACGCTCAATATGCCATGATCATCCATCTTGGCATGTCAGGGTCGGTGCGGATTTATCCAGAAAAACTAACGGGGCAAAGCAAGAAACATGACCATCTGATGATGATGGTTGAAACCAATGGCAAGGCGAAGACATTGGTCTTGAATGACCCGCGCCGATTCGGCGGTATCCAAATCACCCCCTATGGTGAAGATGAAAATCATCCCTTGTTAAAAAACATGGGGATTGAACCTTTGGGCAATGAATTATCGGCTGATTATATGGCGGATGCGTTTGAAGGCAAAACAGCGCCTGTTAAATCGGTTTTATTGGACCAGCGTATCATTGCAGGGATCGGCAATATCTACGCCAGTGAAGCGCTGTATTTGGCAAAGATATCGCCAAAACGGCAGGCGAAGAATGTAAGTTATACCAAACTTGAAGCCCTTAATGAAAGCATCCGATCAGTTTTGGCTAAAGCCATTGAAGCAGGCGGGACATCACTGCGCGATCATGTTCAGCCGGGCGGAGAGATTGGGTATTTTGCCCAACAGCTCAATGTCTATGGACGTGAAGGCGAAGCCTGCCCCGAATGCGCAAAGCCGATTAAAATGATCAGGCAAACAGGTAGAGCGAGTTTTTATTGTTCATCCTGCCAAAGGTAGTTAGGCTCAATTCATGGTTGCAGTGTGGTCAAAAAATATGAGGCAAGCAGGGCAGGGCATCAAACATTTGATGGCTGTGGTATCGATTCTTTCCTTAACCATTGTTTTAATGCCGCAATATGTGAAGGCTGAAACCCTTGATCACGCGAAATGGGTAGGGGATGTGCCGATCATGCCTCAATTAAGCATTGAGCCTGGGTTGGGCTTTGCCTTTGATAATCCCGAAGGCCGGATTGTTACTATATATTTGACAGGTGATACCGACCCCAATCAGGTGATGGCTTATTATGATCAGGCGTTGATTCCCCTAGGGTGGATTAAGAAAGACACGTATATTTGGCACCGTCGCAATGAAAGCCTGACCATCAATAAAACGCCATCGGCCATCAAAGCCTTATGGAAAATCATGTTGCGGCCAAAATCATGAAATAACGGCCTTTAGGGGGAAACGTTAAAAATGGCGAAACTGCTTGACATATCAAGGCGCAATAAGGCATAAGATGCCACCGCTGGCGGTTTAAGACCGTTCAGCCCATAAATTATAGACATCAACTGGTCATTACAGGATCAAAACATGGCAAACCATATGTCAGCAAAAAAGCGCATTCGTCGCAACGAAGCGTTTAATGAAGTGAACAGCAACCGCCGCAGCCGTATTCGGACATTCGTTAAGAAGGTCGAAGAAGCCATCTCAGCAGGCAATGCTGATGAAGCGCGGGCAGCACTGAAAGCAGCACAGCCTGAAATGCACCGTGGCGTGACCCGTGGCGTGATGCATAAAAACACCGTGTCTCGGAAACTTTCACGTCTGTCAGCACGCATCAAGGCCATGGCCGCCTAATCACCGCTGATATTCAAAACAAACGCTCCATTTTGGGGCGTTTTTTTTGGCTTAAATTTCAGGATCATCTTTATTGATGCGCGCCAATCAAGATAGATAAGTGCGAATCGGATGACAGCCAGTGCGGTGCAAGTTACGGACGGTTGGTGAAGCAAATTCACAAGAAAACCGATTCGAGTGTTGAAAATAAAGTGATTTATGGCAGTGATGAAAAATTGAAACTTAAAAAATGAAATGGACGTGAGGACATTCCCATCAAACCAAGGAAAAAATCACCGATAAAAAAAACAATAAATTTTTTTTGATTGCCGAAAAACAAAGGGTTTTGGCGGGGTTGATCAGAAAGAAAATTGTTGACAGTAAAAAAAATGAAAATCGATCAAAATCGATCTTGAAACAACCGACGGCAATCGCGATTATGGTTAAACGATGGGTCAAATCATCATGAATAAAAAACGCCTCTCAATGGCAAATATCATGACCTAACACCAATCGTCACCCATCAGGGCTTCATATTGATATGGAGAGTTGATGCGGCTGAAGCGAAAGCCGAAGCATATTCGCATGTTCATGCGACTGAGTTTTATATTGTTTAACGCCTTTGTTTAATCTAGGGGGAGGGTTTATGTCAGATCAAAAAACAACCTATTCTCCTGATCAGATTGAACATCTACGTGAAGGATGGACACGGGTTCAACAACGCTTAAAAACTGAATTGGGTGATACGATCTGGAAAAGTTGGATCAAATCACTTCGTCTGGTTGATGTCAGGGATGGTGTTGCGACGTTAGCAACCGAATCAAAACTCACAAAAACCCGGGTTTTAAGCCAATATGCTGATCGTATTCGCGCCAATTGCTGTGTTGAATGGCAAGATGTTACGACGGTTGCTGTTGAGGTGCGCCGTCAATCGGCTGCGCAAAGATCAGCGGTGATGCCTGAAAAGCCTGTTCGCGCCTCAGAAATGGGGGGTGATGCGCCTCACAATAGCACCGATAAAACCCCGTCTACCCCGCGTCAGCCGCAGCCTTTGAACGATATGCCGATTGATGCCTATGATGAATTGGGCGGCCGTCTAGACCCACGCCTGACATTTGAAAATTTCATTGTTGGCGGGCCGAATAACTTTGCCTTTGCCGCCGCTAAGCGCATGGCCGAAACAGAAAGCCCGGTGTTTAACCCGTTGTTCCTTTATGGCGGTGTTGGGCTGGGCAAAACGCATTTGATGCACGCCATTGGTTGGGAAATGAAAGAACGCTTCCCCAAGCGGCGTGTTGTTTATATGTCGGCTGAAGTCTTCATGCACCGTTTCATCAAAGCGCTTCGGCATCGCAACACGACCCAGTTCAAAGAAGAATTCAGGTCAATTGATGTCTTGATGATCGATGATGTGCAATTCATTGGCGGCAAGGATTCCACCCAAGAAGAATTTTTCCATACGTTTAACGCCCTGATTGATCAAAACAAGAAGATCATTATTTCAGCCGATAAATCACCGATGGATTTATCCGGCATGGAAGAACGGCTTCGGTCACGGCTCAATTGGGGGATGGTGGCTGATATTCATCCCACCACGTTTGAATTGCGGGTTGGTATTCTGCAATCAAAAGCCGAACAGCAAGGCATTGACCTGCCCTATAATGTGATTGAATTTTTAGCCCATAAAATCACCACCAATGTGCGTGAGTTGGAAGGCGCATTAAACAGGCTTTCGGCCTATGCCAATTTCATTAGCGGGCCAATCACCATCGACAGTGTTTATGAAGTATTGGGGGATGTGCTCCGTGCCAGCACAAGGCAAGTGTCGATTGCTGAAATTCAACGTGAAGTCTCACGCCATTACAATATTAAACTGGATGAAATGCATTCCCGCCGCCGGTCTCAAAACATTGTTCAGCCGCGGCAAGTCGCCATGTATCTAGCGAAAAACCTGACGTCAAATTCATATCCAGAGATTGGCCATCACTTTGGCGGACGTGATCATACAACGGTGATGCATGCTGTTGGTAAGATCGAAAAGATGATGATTGATGATCAGGCCATGAGCGATGATATTAAGATGCTAAAATCACTGCTGAACGCAGGTTAACACAGCACATCTGAAATCACGATTGAACACAATATTCTGGTGTTCTCCTTTAAAATTATGCTATATTTTGTAGAATAACTTGGTTGGAATAACCTGTCTTAACCATTGGCCTTTGTTGTGGTCATGGCCAAGGTTAAAAAGCGTATCAAAGCTGACAGGTTTACGCACATCAAAATAAAACCCTGAAGGGAATATGCCATGAAATTGACCATTGATCGCGCTATGCTTATTAAGCCACTTGGCCATGTCCAAAGTGTTGTTGAGCGCCGCAATACCATCCCCATTTTATCCAATGTTGTCCTTAAGGCCGAAGACGGCCAGCTGGTGTTAACCGCGACCGATATGGATATGGATATTGTTGAAACAGTGGCTGCTGCCGTAATGGAACCAGGGATGATCACCACCCCTGCGCAATTGCTGTTTGAAATTGTCCGCAAATTGCCTGATGGGGCTGAAGTAGAGATCAACGCAAGTGATAACGGTCAGGTCAAAATCAGCGCGGGTCGGTCCAGTTTTAATCTGCCGACATTGCCGGTTGATGACTTCCCCGCCATTAATTCAGCGCCAATGGCCTGTGAATTCACCATTGCCGCGGCTGAATTAAAATCACTGATTGAAAACACCAGATTTGCGGTTTCAACCGAAGAAACACGGTATTATCTCAACGGGATTTACCTGCATTTGGCTGATGGCCAGATGTTGCGGGCGGTCTCAACCGATGGCCACCGTTTGGCGCGCTCCCAAATGGATATGCCGGCGAATGCTGAATTGATGCCATCTGTTATTATTCCGCGCAAAGCTGTCGGTGAGATGAGCAAATTGATCGATGAATATGAAGGGGATATTAAAATCGGCCTAACCGATAGCCGTGCCCGTTTCAGTTTTGGCAGTGTTGATGTCACCACCAAATTGATCGATGGTACTTTCCCTGATTATCAGCGGGTGATCCCGACTGAAAACAACCATATCATGCAGGTTTCTGTTGCCAGTTTTAAAGATTCAGTCGATCGGGTTTCCACCGTATCGTCTGAAAAAACACGGTCGGTAAAAATGAAATTATCGCCATCGTCACTGACGCTTTCAGCAACCAGCGCCGATGCGGCCAGCGCCACCGAAAGCCTTGAAGTCAGTTATGATGGGGCTGAAATTGAAATTGGGTTTAACGCTAGGTATTTGCTGGATATCGCCAATCAAATCGATGGTGATATGATGGAATTCGCCCTTTCAGATTCAGCAGCGCCAACAGTCATCCGTGCCCCGGGTGATGATGCTAATCTCTTTGTATTGATGCCTATGCGGGTTTAATGCCATCGTGTTGCTGTCTCATCCATCTGCGATAGCCGCACCAAAACAGCCAGCGTCAACGCTGGCAATCACCAATTTACGGCTGCAGAATTTCCGCAATTATTCAGGATGCCATCTGGCTTTGGGTGGTTTAATGCCTTCAGGGGGGCGGTCGTCTTCTGTTGTGTTGGTTGGGGCTAATGGTGCGGGTAAAACCAATATGCTGGAAGCCTTGTCTTTGCTGGCGCCGGGGCGGGGGTTGCGGCGCGCCAAAGCAGATCTTTTATCGCGTCAGTCTGCACCTTCAAATGAAGGTGGGACGCTCAAAAATGCTGAAGGGGCGATCTGGTCAATTGCCGCTGAATTGGAAACAACAGATGGGCCGTTGCGCCTAGGCACAGGCACGATGTTGCAAGATGATGGCGCTGCAGGCCGCCGCATTATCAAGATTAATGGTGAGTTTTCATCCCAATCTGTATTGGCGGAGCATTTGGCCGTATCTTGGCTGACGCCTGATATGGATGGCGTTTTGGCAGCGGCGGCATCGGAACGGCGGCGTTTTCTGGACCGTTTGGTGATCGCGTTCGACCCGGCCCATTCAGGGCGTATCCAGCGTTATGAAAAAGCCTATCGTCAGCGCAACCGTTTAATGGAAGAAGGCCAGCAAGACCAATCCTGGTATGAGGCATTGGAGCAGCAAATGGCTGAAAGCGGCATGGCGATTATCGCCGCCCGTCAAGCCATGGTGGATGCGTTGGATATTGAAGCGGCCATGCCATTGCCGTCATTTCCTTCAGCACGGCTTAGGCTGGATGGCGATGTTGAAACTTGGCTTGCAACCATGCCTGCGGTTGATGCCGAAGACCGGATTAAATCAGAAGCCAAAGCCAATCGCTTAAACGGCAATACAACCATGCCAGGGCCAATGAATACGGTGCTAACAGTCAGCCATTCCAAAACAGGGCAAAATGCAGAACTGTCATCAACTGGCGAGCAGAAAGCGCTGGTGATTTCGGTTATCTTGGCCCATGCGCGGTTGCAATCAAAACGGTTGAAGCGGCCACAATTGTTGTTGTTGGATGATATTGTCTCGCATTTGGATGAGGCCCGCCGCCGCACATTATTTGAATTAACAGCAGATTTCGCTGGCCAAGTTTGGTTTAGCGGAACCGATGCTGAAGCCTTTGCCACCATGCAAAATGATCATGACATTGTATTTATCGAAGACGGGGATGTTGTTGACTTGCCGTCCCCAACCGCCGCAGTAAGGAGTTCTTCATGAGCGACGAAACACCAAATGATCCCGCTGTTGACCCAGCCATTGATCCTTCTAATGAGGCGTATGACGCGGATTCGATCAAAGTCCTCCGTGGCCTAGATGCGGTGCGCAAACGCCCGGGGATGTATATCGGCGATACTGATGATGGCTCTGGCCTGCACCACATGATCTATGAAGTGGTCGATAACGCCATTGACGAAGCCTTGGCCGGTCATTGTGATCTGGTGCAGGTGATTTTGAACGGCAATGGATCGGTCAGCGTGACCGATAATGGCCGCGGCATCCCCACCGATATTCACCCCGAAGAAGGGGTTTCAGCGGCTGAAGTGATCATGACGCAGCTGCACGCTGGTGGTAAGTTTGACAACAACTCCTATAAAGTTTCAGGCGGGTTGCACGGGGTTGGTGTTTCTGTGGTGAACGCCTTGTCATCTTCCCTAGAAATGACGATTTATCGTGATGGCAAAAAACATCAGATTTCTTTCGTCCATGGCGAAGCGGCAGGCCCGTTAGAAGTAGTCGGCGATTGCGGCGACCATACCGGCACAGAGATCACGTTTTTGCCGTCTAAAGAAACCTTCACTAAAACTGAATTTGATTTTTCAACCCTTGAGCATCGTTTGCGGGAATTGGCTTTCCTCAATTCAGGGGTCAATATCAAATTGACCGACGACCGTCAGGCCGAACAAGTGGTTTCAACCTTCCATTATGAAGGCGGCTTGCGGGAATTTGTGACATGGCTGGATAAATCACGAACAGCAATCCACGAAGCCATCACCGCTGAAAGTGAAAAAGAAGGCGTTGGTGTTGAATTGGCGCTGGAATGGACCGATTCTTACCATGAAAACACCTTGTGTTTTACCAATAACATCCCGCAACGGGATGGCGGGACACATTTGGCAGGGTTTCGCGGGGCATTGACACGTATCGTCAATAATTACGCCCAAGAAAGCGGCATTGCGAAGAAAGAAAAAGTCCAACTTTCAGGTGATGATGCTCGTGAGGGCCTGACGGCGATTATCTCGGTCAAAGTCCCTGACCCGAAGTTTTCATCCCAGACCAAAGACAAATTGGTATCCTCAGAAGTTCGCCCAATTGTGGAGCAAGCGGTGGGGGATGCTTTATCGCAATGGTTTGAAGAACACCCGACCGAAGCCAAAAAGATTGTCTCAAAAGCCTATGAAGCCGCCGCCGCAAGAGAAGCGGCACGCAAGGCGCGCGAATTGACCCGCCGAAAAGGCGTGATGGACATTGCCAGCCTGCCTGGGAAATTGGCGGATTGTCAGGAAAAAGACCCGTCAAAATCTGAAATCTTCTTGGTTGAGGGTGACTCAGCGGGGGGCTCCGCCAAGCAAGGGCGCGACCGTGCCAATCAGGCGATCTTGCCCTTGCGGGGTAAAATCCTCAATGTTGAGCGCGCGCGGGTTGATAAAATGCTGTCATCGGCTGAATTGGGGACGTTGATCACCGCGATTGGTGCAGGTGTTGGCAATGCTGATATTGATCCTGACAAAGCCCGTTATCATCGTATTGTCATCATGACTGATGCGGATGTTGATGGCAGTCACATCCGAACATTGCTGTTGACCTTCTTCTTCCGTCACATGAAACCGTTGATTGAACGCGGCTTTCTTTATATTGCTCAGCCGCCATTGTTCCGTGCCAAGCGGGGGTCATCCGAAGTTTACTTGAAAGACCAACGTGAATTGGACCTCTATTTGCAAGATGCAGGGTTAAAAGATGCCATGTTGCAAGCGGCCGATGGCAGTCAGGTTGTGGGGCAGGATTTATCGCAATTGGTCACGGACGCAGGCTCGGCGATGCGTTGCATCACCTCACTGGCTCGCGGTGTTGGTTCGGTGCAGGTGGTGGAACAAGCCTCAATCGCTGGCTTGCTGACTCCAGAAGCGATTGGCAATGCTGAAGCGGCTGAATATTTGGCCCATCGTCTTGAAAGCCTGAGCGATCCGCTGGAACGCGGCTGGAAAGGTGAGATGGTTGATAGCAGTGAAGATGCTGGCGGCAAAGTGATGGAAATTTCACGCACCTTGCGGGGCGTCACCGAACGTTACCAACTCTCACGCCGTATTCTGGCGACAGAAGAAGCCCGCCGCCTTGATGAAATGGCACCAATGCTGCAAGAAAACTTTGCCCGCCCTCCAAAATTGATCGCCAATAATCAGGACACGGTTATCAATGGTCCTGTCGAATTGGTTGATGCGGTATTTGCTTATGGCCGAAAAGGGGCGCAGGTGGCCCGCTACAAAGGCTTGGGTGAAATGAACCCTGAACAATTATGGGAAACCACTCTTGACCCTAATCAGCGGACCTTGCTTCAGGTGCGGATTGATCATGAAGAAGATGCTGAGGAAGCCTTCTCAACCTTGATGGGTGAAGCGGTGGAAGAACGCCGGAACTTTATTCAAGCCAATGCGCTAAAAGTCGCCAATCTTGACGTTTAAATAGTGACGTTGAATGGCCCTCAAAGGGACGTGACCTATGTCTGATCAATCGCTGGCCAAAATTTCAACACCCACTTTGGTCAGCACCAAAGCGATTGAAACCATCAGATGGATTGCTTTGTTTGGCCAAGTGCTGGCCATCATGATCGTGCAATTTGGCTTTAATTTTGATTTGCCTTTAACAGCGTGCCTGTTGGTGATCGCCCTATCGGCAGGGGTTGGCTTTACCCAGAATTATATCAGCCAGCGCAATAAAAATGTCAGCATTGATGCGTTATTTGGCTTGCTGGTCTTTGACGTCGTGCAATTGGCCTTGCTGCTTTATCTGACTGGTGGGTTGATCAACCCTTTCGCGATTATGTTTATGGCGCCTGTGGTCATCTCAGCAACGGTGATGTCGCAAGGCCGAACGATGATTCTGGTCAGTATCGTGGTGGCATTGGCCAGTATCTTGGCCAGTTATCATGACCCACTGCCATGGGATGAGGCGATGCTGGATTTGCCGACACTCTATGTTATTGGGTTATGGGCGGCGTTGGTTTTAACCACAATATTTATCGCGACTTACGCAGGGATGGTGGCTAAGCAATCACGTGATTTGGCGCGAGGTTTGGCCGAAGCCCGCGTGACCATGGCGCAAGAACAGCAAATGGTGGCGCTGGGCAGTTTGGCAACAGCCGCCGCCCATAAATTAGGCTCACCATTAAACACCATCACGTTGATCGCCCATGATCTGGGGAAAATGGACCCTAAAAAAGATTTTGATCTGATCAAAGAAGATCTGGAATTGTTGCAATCTGAAACCGACCGCTGCCGTGAAATTTTAGCGGAATTAAACCATGACGCGGTATCATTAGGCAGTGAAACAGATGATCCAATGCCCATCAAAGCCTTGTTTACTCATCTGATTGAAGAACGTTTTGCCGATATTAAATCCATGATCACCCTTAATGCTGAGACGCAAGATAACAGCCGCCAGCCCGAAGTCATGTGGCGGCCTGATTTGCTGCATCCGCTGGAAACATTGATTGATAACGCCGCTGAATTTGCCAAAACAAAAGTTGAAATTCAAATCGCTTGGGATGATCAAAACTTGTCCGTTGTCATTCAAGATGACGGACCGGGGTTTCAATCGGCTATTCTTTCGCGTTTAGGTGAGCCCTATAACAGCAGCCGTTCAGGCAATGATGGGCATATGGGATTGGGGGTATTTATTGCCAAAACCATGATTGAAAATAACGGCGGCAAGTTAAAACTGGTCAATAAAAAGGGCGGTAAAGGGGCGCAAGTCACGGTCACTTGGCCACGTCAGGAAATTGATAGTTTGGGTTTAAAAGGCAACCGAACATCATAGCCAATCATGACCATGGCTTGATTAGCCCTTGGGCGTGTATATATTAATAAGGAATATTCTAAAAACTTCAGGGTTATTTCATGTCTGCTGACCAAATGAAATTATTGATTGTTGACGATGATGCACCGTTGCGGGGACGACTTGCGCGGGTTATGGAGCGCCGTGGCTTTACGGTTTTTGATGCTGATGGCGTTGAAAGCGCCAATCACATTATCAATCAAGAAGCCCTGACCCATGCTGTTCTGGATATGAAATTGGAAGATGGCAATGGGCTTGAAATTGTCACCAGCCTTCATGAAAAACAGCCCAATTGCCGTATTGTCATGCTGACAGGCTTTGGCAATATCGCCACTGCTGTTGCCGCGGTCAAAGCAGGGGCGGTTGATTATCTGCCGAAACCTGCTGACCCTGATGCGATTGCCGCCACTTTATTGCAGCAAGGTGATGATATCCCGCCACCACCTGAAGACCCTATGTCAGCGGATCGCGTAAGGTGGGAACATATCCAGCGCGTCTATGAACAATGTGGACGCAATGTTTCAGAAACAGCACGGCGGTTGAAATTGCACCGCCGCACCCTGCAAAGAATTCTTGCTAAACATGCCCCAAGGCCTTAGGACTAATTGTCTAGATCTAGTTTCCTAGACAAGGCAAAGGCCAAAGAATGACAAAGAAACAATGGCATAAAGAAACACTCGCTGTACGCGGTGGGCTTGAACGATCGTCATATCAAGAAACCTCGGAGGCGTTATACCTCAACTCAGGTTATGTTTATGATACGGCCGAAGAAGCCGCCGCTGCATTTGATGGCGATTTAGACCGTTATGTTTACTCGCGTTATGGCAACCCCAGCGTCACTATGTTGCAAAACCGCTTGGCCGCCCTCGAAGGCGCAGAAGCCTGTCTTTGCATGGGAACAGGCATGGGCGCGATGTTCATGTCGGTGGCCAGCCAGTTAAAGTCAGGCGATAAAATCGTTGCCAGCCGAGCGTTATTCGGCGCTTGTTATGCGGTGATTGATCAGATTCTGCCAAAATGGGGCATTGAACGTGTCTTTGTCGATGGCACGGATTTGGCGGCATGGGAAGCGGCATTGGCGGATGGCGCGCAAATGGTGTTTATGGAATCGCCATCAAACCCTGTGCTTGACCTTGTGGATATTCCCGCCGTGGCAAAATTGGCCCATGATGCCGGCGCCATGGTGGTGGTGGATAATGTTTTTGCCACCCAAACCGGGCAATCCCCATTAGAATTGGGCGCGGACCTTGTGATGTATTCCCTGACCAAGCATCATGATGGCCATGGCCGGGTATTGGCTGGCGCGCTGTTGGGCTCCCATGATTTGATTAATGGGGATATGCTGAAATTCTATCGGCAGACAGGCCCTGCGATCAGCAGTTTTAATGCTTGGGTTATTCTGAAATCCCTTGATACCATGGCATTGAGAATTGATCGCCAAGCCGAGACCAGTATGGCGATTGCGGCATTTTTAGAGACTCATCCAAAAGTTAACGGGATGCGGTATCCGCATCACCCCTCCCATCCTCAATATGATCTGGCAAAACGCCAGATGCGCCATGGTGGGTCAATTGTTGCCTTTGAAGTGGCAGGTGGTCAGGCGCAGGCGTTTCAGTTTTTAAATAGTCTTGGGCTGATTGATATTTCCAATAATCTGGGCGATTCCAAATCATTGGCGTGCCACCCTGCCACCACCACCCATTCGTCTTTGACAAAAGAAGAGCGCGAAGACATGGGGATTAATGATGGCACCATCAGGCTGTCGGTTGGGCTTGAACATCCAGATGATTTGATTGCCGATTTATCGGCTGCATTGGCCGCTGTTTAATGGCAACGGATTTATCCGCATTTTTAGCCTTGGCGGCAGCCTTCAGCTGGACGCTGGCAGGGATATTTGGCCATAAACCTGCGGTTGCATTAGGCTCATTACAGTTCAACCGCATCCGTATGATTGTCAGCATGCTGTTTTTACTGGCTTATTGCTTGGTTGCGGGCAAGACCATTGCTCTTGAAAGTCGTGATTTCTGGTTGATCTTTTTCAGTGGTTTGATCGGGGCTGCTGGCGGGGATTATTTTCTCTTTAAAACCATGCAGCGGCTAGGCCCCCGCCGTACAGGGATTTTATTTGCCGCCAATGCACCGATTGCGGCGATTTTGGGTTGGGCGTTTTTATCCGAAGCCCTGACGGTAAAAATAATGCTGGCGATAGCCCTTGGTTTCGGCGGCATTGTCTTGGCGGTGATTTACGGCAAGCGCCGTGATCTGGCGCATATCTGGGAAGACATCACCCCGCCATTATGGTTGGGCATTGTCTTTGGCCTGCTGGCGGCATTAGGCCAAGCCATCGGCGTCATGATGATGCGGCCTGTCATGGAAGGCGGCATGGACCCGGCTGTTGCTGGTTTCTTCCGCGTTATTGTTGCGGTCGTTGTCTTTTGGGCCATCCTTCCTGTGGAACGGCTTAAAAACGGATGGCCAAAAGTCTTCTGGCCTGACCGCGGCTTATGGATTCATATCTTGGGCAATGGGTTTTTTGGCATGGCATTTGGCATGGCGTTATTGCTCAAAGCATTGGAAACAGGGTCAGTTGCCGTGGTTTCGATTTTATCGGCAACCTCGCCATTGATGATGCTGCCGTTTGTTTGGGCAAAAACTCGGCTGATACCACCCCTTGGGGCATGGATTGGGGCGATCTTGGTGGTCGCCTGTTCAGCCCTGTTGATTTGATAAGCCATGGTTGATCTGCTGCCTTTATTTTTATTTGTCGTGGTGATGGTGGGCACGCCCGGCCCCGCCAATATGGTCTTGATGACAGCAGGCGCCAGTTTTGGTTTTAGCCGTGCGATTCCATTTTTATTCGGCATCACTTGCGGAAAATTACTGCTGAACCTGATGATGGGTTTTGGCGCTTATGATCTGCTGGAAGCCTATCCCATTATCCTAGAAGGCTTGAAATATATCTCAGCCGTTTATGTGATTTATCTTAGCGTTCAAATGGCGCGGCAACCTTTGGGGAGTGCGGCGGATTTATCTAAGATTCCAGGGTTTGGTGCCGGGCTGATTGTTCACCCCCTGAACCCCAAGGCATGGGCGATGATGACAATCGCTTGGGCGGATTACGGCGGCCGGATCGAAGACCCCCTATGGCGGGTGGTGATTATCAGCGGGATGTTTTTATGCGTTCAGTTATGCGCTCATTCTTTTTGGTGCCTTGCGGGTGACAGGCTCATGGGATTGATTCGCAAAGACCGAACAAAGACTTTAATACAACAAGGACTTGCCGCTTTAACCGCCCTTGTGGTCCTGATCGTTATTCTTTAGGGGTTGGTATTCTAGGTCACAGCCTATGCTTTTGAATGGCATCAACTGACCAGAGCAGGTCATATTAAATTATTAACAAATTATTAACACTGTCCTTCATTGAAAGGTCTGTGTTGTTGTGGTTTGTTTTCAGTTTCATTTAAAACCTCATTTCAAAATTGTCATTGTCGCAGGCATCGCCAGCACTGTTTCTGCTTGTGGTGGCGGCGGTGGAGGCGGCGGC